>JAABPX010000114.1 GCA_011391745.1 Comamonadaceae bacterium | reverse complement strand
CCTGCTTTTGCGCGGGGGCAGCGGCAATGGTCGCTTGGGCTTCGACGATGGTCTGGTTGACAGCGGCAACTTGCGCCAGTAACGCAGTTTGTTGCGCGGCTGTAAAAACCGGAACGGGTATTTGACCCATGGCCGTCCACGAGGTTCTGGGCAGCTGTTGCCCACTCACGGTCTTCAGCACGGCCTCTTTTCACCGCCTTTTGCAGCGCCTCAAAGTCGAGCCAACCGGGTTCATGCTCACCAAACATTTCCAGCGCCACAGCATGGTCTGCATGATTTTTGTCGTACCAGACACTGGCCCAGTGCTCTGCCCCACCAGGGCCACCGCAGTCTTCGGGTTGAAAACCTTGTTGGACCTTGAGCAAATGCGGCAGCGGGGTATCGGTTTCCACCACCGAACCGTGCATGTGCAGATCCTCCCAGCCCATCGCCGCCTGAATCAGTTTGTGCAGCTTGGGCAAGGGCGTGGCCGGGTCCACCAACACATCGCGGTAGATGGCGGGGGTGAAATCGCGCAACTCGATGCGCAGTTGATAAGCAGTGGGCATATGCAGTGTCAAGGGTTGAGCCATTGTCCGGGAACCCAATCGGCTGGCACGTGCGGCCCTTTGACCTTGACCATGCCAAAACCTTGCTCGCGCGTTGGTCGGGCCAAGACGGCTGAGCGCATGGCTTGCGCAATGGTGACTTGGCCTTTGCGGCTCAGTTTGGAAACCATGGTTCGTACCGGTGAAGAATGGAGTCATTGGAACAACGCATCATTGTGTGATCAAGTAAAGAACGGTCCATCACGCATTAGTGTGTTGATTTCTCGCACAAATTGGGCAGCATCGACGATGCGCACACCCTGCCAATGCTGCAATGTCAGCAAGTCTTCATCGCCGCTTACCAACCAGCGGGCATCGGCAGCGAGGGCAAGCGCCAGAAACAGCGCATCGTCGGGGTCGCGGCAAACGCCGCGCGCTACGGCCAGTTGCTCAGGCAACACCAAAGTGGGTTCGGCATGGCGGCGCACAAAGTCCACAAACGACTGCCGCAGCGTGGCAGGTGCCCAGCGCTCAAACTTGGGGCGCAATAAAACGGCCTGTAACTCTTGCACGCTCTCATCAGAACAGACCCAATTCATTCGGGCCACAGCGATTTGCAGCGCCTGCGCAGGCACCGAGGTCGGCCATAGGGCCGCGCTCACCAAAATGTTCGTGTCGAGCACCACACCTTGCATTCGCTAGCCTTTGCGCTGACGCGCCAGACGAGTGGCTCGGATTTCTTCGGCGATGTCTTGGGCGGTGGGCGGCTCAAGATCGGGCGCATGCTGGGCCTGAACTTGTTGCAAGTGGGCCTGCAGGTCGATCAAAGCGTTGCTGCGCTTTTGTCGAGCATCGAGCAAGATTGCCATGTCCTGCGGGGCAATCACAAACCCCGCCGTGCGCCCATGGCGGGTGATGGCCACGGGCTCGCGCTGGGCCATTTCGAGCAATTGGCCAAAGCGGTTTTGGGCATCAGCGGATGTGAGGTGGATCATGGGTGGTGCCTTTCGAGGGTGTGAACGGGATTAAATTTGTTCATTTTGTACAAAATAGACATTTTGAACAAGCCCGTCACACGTCAATCTCAATCGAATCGCCGTGCAGTTCCATCAGCTCACGGCGCGCGGCGGCTTCGCCCTTGCCCATGAGTTGGGTGATCAAACCTTCGGTGGTGGCAAAGTCCAGCAAGCCCAGTTGCACGGGCATGAGGCGGCGGGTGTCGGGGTTGAGCGTGGTGTCCCACAGCTGCTCGGCGCTCATCTCGCCCAAGCCCTTGAAGCGGCTGATGCTCCACTTGCCCTCACCCACGCCGTCTTTGCGCAGCTTGTCGAGGATGGCGACCAGTTCACCCTCGTCCAGCGCGTACACCTTGGAAGCGGGCTTTTTGCCACGCGCCGGCGCATCCACCCGAAAGAGCGGCGGTCGCGCCACGAACACGTGGCCGTTTTCGATGAGCTTGGGGAAGTGGCGAAAAAACAGCGTGAGTAAGAGCACTTGGATGTGCGAGCCGTCGACGTCGGCGTCGCTCAAAATGCACACCTTGCCGTAGCGCAAGCCGCTCATGTCGGGGTTGTCGTTCGGGCCGTGCGGGTCCACGCCCACGGCCACCGAAATGTCGTGGATTTCGTTGTTGGCAAACAGGCGGTCGCGCTCCACCTCCCAGGTGTTGAGCACCTTGCCGCGCAGGGGCAGGATGGCTTGGTTTTCTTTGTTGCGCCCCATCTTGGCGCTGCCGCCGGCCGAGTCGCCCTCAACCAAAAACACCTCGTTGTGGGCAATGTCTTTACTTTCGCAGTCGGTGAGCTTGCCGGGCAAGACCGCCACGCCCGAGCCTTTGCGTTTCTCGACTTTTTGGCCCGCCTTTTGGCGCGTTTGCGCGGCCTTGATGGCCAACTCGGCGAGCTTTTTGCCGTAGTCCACGTGTTGGTTGAGCCACAGCTCCAAGGTCGGGCGCACAAAGCTGGAGACCAAGCGCACGGCGTCGCGGGAATTCAAACGCTCTTTGATTTGGCCTTGAAACTGCGGGTCGAGCACCTTGGCGCTGAGCACATAGCTGGCACGAGCGAACACGTCTTCGGGTAAGAGCTTCACACCCTTGGGCAACAAAGCATGTAGCTCGATGAAGCTCTTGACCGCGTTGAACAAACCGTCGCGCAGGCCGCTGTCGTGCGTGCCGCCGGCGCTGGTGGGAATCAGGTTAACGTAGCTCTCGCGCACCGGTGCACCGTCTTCGGTGAAGGCCACGGCCCAGGTCGCGCCCTCGCCTTCGGCAAAGGTGTCGTGCTGCTTGTCGGCAAAACCCTCGCCCTCAAACAGCGGAATGACCGGCTCACCGTTGAGCGTTTGCATCAGGTAGTCGCGCAAACCGCCTTTGTAGAGCCACTGTTGGGTGTCTTTGGTTTTTTCGTTGATGAGCGTCACGCTCACGCCGGGCATGAGCACGGCCTTGCTGCGCAGCAGGTGCACCAACTCGTGCATGGGCAAGGCGCTGGACTCGAAGTACTTGGCGTCGGGCCAGGCGCGCACCGTGGTGCCCTGTTTGCGGTCGCCGTCGCCACGTGGGCGCACCACCAAGGTTTCCACCACGTCGCCCGCCGCAAACGCCAAACGGGCCACTTGCCCCTCGCGGTAACTGGTCACCTCCAAGCGGGTGGACAAGGCGTTGGTCACCGACACGCCCACGCCGTGCAAACCGCCGGAGAAGCTGTACGCGCCGCCCTGGCCTTTGTCGAACTTACCGCCGGCGTGCAAGCGCGTGAACACCAGCTCGACCACCGGGGCTTTTTCTTCGGGGTGCAGGCCAAAGGGAATGCCGCGGCCGTCGTCCTCCACACTCACCGACCCATCGGTATGCAAGGTGACGGCAATTTTTTTGCCATGCCCGGCCAGGGCTTCGTCGGCGGCGTTGTCCAACACCTCTTGAATGATGTGCAAGGGGTTGTCGGTGCGGGTGTACATGCCCGGTCGTTGTTTGACCGGCTCCAACCCCTTGAGCACACGGATGGAACTTTCGGAATAAGCGACTGGGGTGGCGGTTTTGGCATTCATGCGCGGCATTGTAGAGCGACAGAACCAAGAGCTGTATAAAAACCCAGATTTTCACTTTTCTCGCCCAGCGGTGAGACGGTCCAACACGAATTCGCTACAGTCATGCCCATGAACCCAACGTCGCCCACACCCGAAGTCCACCGCCTATCGGCGTTTCAAGTGTTGTTGTGTGGCGCACTCATCGTCACCTTGTCCATGGGCATACGACACGGCTTTGGCCTTTGGTTGCAACCCATCACCCAAGCCCAAGGTTGGACCCGCGAGACGTTTGCGCTCGCCTTGGCGATTCAAAACTTGTCTTGGGGGGTGTTGGGCGTGTTCGCGGGCATGGCCGCCGACCGCTTGGGCGCGTTCAAGGTGTTGGTCGTGGGCGCTGGCCTGTACGCCTTGGGTTTGGTCGGCATGGCGCTGAGCACGGACTCGCTGAGCTTTGCCCTGACCACGGGTGTGCTCATTGGCGCGGCGCAGGCCGGGACCACCTACGCGGTGGTGTATGGCGTGATTGGCCGACAAATTTCCGCCGACAAACGCTCTTGGGCCATGGGCGTGGCGGCCGCAGCGGGTTCGTTTGGCCAGTTTTTGATGGTGCCGCTGGAAGGCTGGCTCATCAGCAGCTGGGGCTGGCAGCAGGCCTTGCTCGTTTTGGCCGCAGCGGTCTTGTTGATCGCGCCTTTGGCTTGGGGGTTGCGCGAGCCGGGTTTTACCGGCAGTGGCCTCGTCCGGCGCGAACAGTCCATCGTGCACGCCTTGCGCGAAGCGTTTCGCTACCGCAGCTTTCAGCTCTTGATGGCGGGTTATTTTGTGTGTGGCTTCCAAGTGGTGTTCATTGGGGTGCACATGCCCAGCTACCTCAAGGACAACGGCTTGTCGCCTCAGGTGGCGGGCTACGCCTTGGCCTTGATCGGTTTGTTCAATGTGGTGGGCACTTACGCCGCAGGCAGCCTAGGCCAGCGCATGCCCAAACGCCACATCTTGGCCTTCATCTACGCCAGCCGGTCGCTTGCCATCACCGTGTTTTTGTGGGCACCCTTGACGCCCATGAGCGTCTACATTTTTGCCAGTGTGATGGGCGTCTTGTGGCTCTCCACCGTGCCGCCCACCAACGCGGCGGTGGCGCAAATCTTTGGCGTGGCACACCTGTCCATGCTCAGCGGTTTTGTGTTTTTTAGTCACCAAATCGGCAGCTTCATGGGTGTGTGGTTGGGTGGCTATTTGTACGACCGCACCGGGAGCTACGACATCGTTTGGATCATCTCGATCGCGCTGGGCATTTTCGCGGCCTTGGTGAATTTGCCGGTGCGTGAAACGCCCATCAATCGGGCAGGGGCCGTCACCGCATGAAACGCCTGTCTTGTCCGTGGCTGATCGGCGTGTTGGGCGTGGCCTTGGCCCTGCTGGGCACACTGCGCCTGTACCAACAACCCGACTTCTTGCTGACCTTGGCCGACCAACTCTGGAGTTGCTTTTGAGCCCCGCGCACGGCAGCGCCGAGCCATCGGATTGGGTGCAGCGTTGGGCGCATCTGATCGCCCCTGGCGGCACCGTGCTGGACGTGGCTTGCGGCAGCGGGCGCCACATGGCCTACTTGGCCCAACGCGGGCACGCCGTCACCGGCATTGACCGCGATGCAGACGCACTGGCCAGCGCTGCGGCCCACGGCACCGTGGTCGCCGCCGACATCGAAAACGGTCTGTGGCCTTTGGTTGGGCAGACCTTCGACGCGGTTGTGGTCACGAATTACCTCTGGCGACCGCTGTGGCAGCAGATCCTGTCCAGCGTCAAGCCCAGTGGTGTCTTGATCTACGAAACCTTTGCCCATGGCCAAGCCAGCGTGGGTCGCCCCAGCCGCCCCGAGTTTTTGCTGCAGCCCGGCGAACTGCTGCGCGTGTGCGCCGATTGGCACACGGTCGCTTACGAACACGGCGTTTTGAGCGGGCCAATGCGCTCTGTGCAGCGCATCGTCGCCACGCCCCACGCTCAGACGAACGCCCTGTCGTTAGAATGCACTTTTGCCGTCTAAAAACCCGATGATGAACCGCACCCCACACCGCTTTCAAGGCAGCATGCCTGCCCTCATCACCCCCATGCTGGACAACGGTGAGGTCGATTACCCCACGCTGCGCCAACTCATCGACTGGCACGTGGCCGAAGGCACCGACGCCTTGGTCGTGGTCGGCACCTCGGGCGAGTCGCCCACCGTCAATGTGGACGAGCACCGCGAAATTTTGCGCGTTGCCGTTGAGCAAGCCGCCAAACGCATTCCTATCATCGCGGGTTGCGGCGCCAATTCCACGGCCGAGGCCATTGCCTTGGCCAAGTTCGCCGAATCGATTGGTGCCGACGCACAATTGCAGGTCGTGCCCTACTACAACAAGCCCACGCAAGAAGGCCTGTTTCAACACTTCAAAGCCATCGCCGAGGCCACGCCTGGGCTGCCCGTCATTCTTTACAACGTGCCCGGTCGCACCGTGGCGGATATGCAGCACGACACCGTCGTGCGCTTGGCCCAAGTGCCCGGCATCATCGGCATCAAAGAAGCCACCGGTAACATCGAACGCGCCCAATGGCTCATTCGCGATGTGCCCCCATCGTTTGCTGTGTACTCGGGTGACGACCCCACCGCGGTGGCCTTGATGCTGTGCGGTGGCGCTGGCAACATCAGCGTGACGGCCAACGTCGCCCCACGCCAAATGCACGAACTGTGTGTGGCCGCCATGGCCGGCAACATTGACCAAGCCATGAAGATTCAATTCGAACTCATGCCGCTGCACAAACACCTCTTTATTGAGGCCAACCCCATTCCCGTGAAGTGGGCCTTGGCCCGCATGGGCCGTTGCGGCCACGCGCTCCGTTTGCCCCTGACCCCCTTGAGCGCAGCCAGCCAAGCCACCCTCGAATCCACCCTGCGCCAATGCGGCCTACTCAAATGAACCCCAAAGCCTTGCGCCTCGCTGCGCCGTTTGCTCTGCGTTGGGTGGCTTTGGCCACCAGCCTGACCCTGCTCAGCGCGTGTTCTGTTTTGCAAGAAGACAAGGTGGACTACACCACTGCCAAGCGCGGCAGTGACTTGGAGGTGCCGCCAGACCTCACGCAACTCGCGCGCCAATCGCGTTACGCTTTACCCAGCGACGTGGTGTCGGCCAGTGACATGGCCCCCGGCGCAGCCGCAAACACCAGCCCAGTGAGCACAACGGCCCCCACCCAATTGGGCGACACCACCATGGAGCGATCGGGCAGCCAACGCTGGCTGGTGGTGCGCACGCCCGCCGATCGGCTGTGGCAACCGTTGAAAGACTTTTGGAAAGCCAATGGCTTTGAGCTGGGACTGAGCGACGAAGCCTTGGGCATCATGGAAACCGACTGGGCGGAAAATCGGGCCAAAATTCCCCAAGACTTCATTCGATCGACCATCGGCAAACTGTTTGATGGTTTGTACTCCACCGGTGAACGCGACAAATTCCGCACACGCCTAGAGCGACGCGCCGACGGCGGCACCGAAATCTACATCAGCCACCGGGGCTTGCAAGAGGTCTACAGCGATTCGTCCGAGGAAAGGACCGCTTGGCAGGCCCGTGCCAGCGACCCCGAACTTGAAGCCGAATTTCTGCGCCGACTCATGATTCGTTTGGGCTCCACCCCAGAACAAGCCGGCGCTGTCGTTCAACAAGCCAACGCCGTCTCCAACGTGCGTTTGGTGCAAAACCCGGACCAAGTTTGGTTGGAAATGAGCGATGGTTTTGACCGTGCGTGGCGTCGCGTCGGATTGGCTCTGGATCGAACGGGTTTTACCGTCACCAATCGCAACCGCAGTGCGGGTGTGTATGAGGTTCGAACCGTTGTGGCCACAGAGGCCAAACCCGCATCGGGTTGGTTGGGGGGCCTGTTTGGCAGCAAAACCGAAGCCCAACCGACACAACTCAAGGTGTTGGTCCAGCCAGATGGCGCTTTGACTCGCCTAAGCGTGCAAAACGCCCAAGGGCAAGCGCTCAACGATGCCAATGCCCTGCGCATTCTCAACCTGTTGGTTGAAGATTTGAAGTAAACACGCTCCAAACGGACACAAAAAAACCGCCCAAAGGCGGTTTTTTTGTTCGCAAAGCCGAATTAC
>JAABPX010000113.1 GCA_011391745.1 Comamonadaceae bacterium | reverse complement strand
GAAAGAATGGTGGAACGCCAAGCTGGAAAACGACCCGCGCTGGTTGCCCGGATGCACCCCGCCCCAGGGAAACGCCAACTTTGCGTGGCTGCAGCACATGCTGCACCACCTGGCGCCCACCGGCAGCATGGCACTGCTGCTGGCCAACGGCTCCATGAGCAGCAACACCAACAATGAAGGCGAAATCCGCAAGTGTTTGGTGGAAGACGACTATGTCGAATGCATGGTCGCCCTGCCTGGCCAGCTGTTTACCAACACGCAGATCCCGGCCTGCATTTGGTTCCTCACCAAAGACAAGGCCAACGGCTTCAACCTGCACAAGAAAAAGCGCGATCGGCGCCAACAGTTCCTTTTCATCGATGCCCGGCAGCTGGGATTCATGAAAGACCGCGTGCTGCGCGATTTCGCCCAAGCCGATACCGACAAAATCACCAACACCTTCCACGCTTGGCAGCAGGGCGAAGGGTATGAAGACATCAAAGGCTTCTGCTACTCAGCCAGCCTGGACGACATTCGCAAACACGAACATGTGCTGACGCCAGGGCGCTACGTGGGCGCAGAAGACCAGGCAGAAGACGCCGAAGCGTTCGCCGACAAGATGGCGCGGCTAACGGCGCAATTGACGGACCAGTTCGCAGAAAGTACGAAGCTGGAGGGCGAAATCAAGAAGAACTTGGTGGGGTTGGGATATGGCTCCTAACTGGCCATACATGCGCGTTGAAGACATCGCTGAAAAAGTTGCGATGGGGCCGTTTGGCTCCTCGATCAAAGTCGAGACTTTCACGCCGACTGGAATCCCCATCATCAGTGGCCAGCATTTGCATGAGGCAGAACTGAAAGACGGCGACAACAACTTCATATCTACTGAACATGCCGATGCACTTAAGAATGCGAATGTTCGAAGGGGTGATGTCATCTTTACGCATGCAGGGAACATCGGGCAGGTGGCGTTCATCCCAGAGGACTCTGTCTATGACCGGTATGTCATCTCTCAACGACAGTTTTATCTTCGTTGCAACACAAAGCTGATTCTTCCCGAGTTCGTCACGTACTACTTCAAGAGCCCAGAGGGCAGACACAAACTGCTGGCAAACGCGACACAGGTCGGAGTGCCATCGATCGCACGACCCTCCTCCTACCTCAAATCAATTGAAGTGCCAGTTCCTCCATTGGACGAACAACTCGTTGTAGTAAGAAACATTCGAACGCTTGAAGCCAAAATTCGGATCAACCGCCGCATCAACCAAACCCTCGAAACCATGGCGCAAGCCATCTTCAAATCGTGGTTTGTCGACTTCGACCCCGTCAAAGCCAAGATCGCTGCCAAGGCCGAAGGCCGCGACCCGCTGCGCGCCGCCATGACCGCCATCAGCGGCAAACCCAACGCCGAACTCGACACCCTACCCCCCGACCAGTTCGCCCCCCTCGCCGCCACCGCCGCGCTGTTTCCGGATGAGATGCAGGACTCAGTACTGGGTGGAACGCCGAAAGGATGGGCGTATGTCTCTGCTGAGTCGCTCTCGGACGTAGGCATAGGCAAAACACCACCACGCAAGGAACCGCAGTGGTTCACTGAGGAATCAGGTGACTGGCGTTGGGTGTCGATCAAGGATATGGGCGCTGGCACCCTGTATCAACAGCTGTCCTCCGAGTACCTGAGCAATGAAGCGGTGTCGCGTTTCAACGTCCGAGTCGTTCCGGATCATACGGTCTTGCTTAGCTTCAAGATGACGGTGGGGCGTGTCGCTATTTCTGATGGTGAACTGCTGACGAATGAGGCCATTGCTCACTTCAAGCTGGTTTCTGACTCTCTCATCTCGTCTGAATACCTCTATCTCTACCTGAAGAACTTCGATTTCCCCAGTTTGGGTAGTACGTCGTCCATTGCAGATGCAGTGAACTCAAAGACCATTCGCGACCTACCTGTGCTACGCCCGAGCAAGGAGTTGGTTGCACACTTGGGCGAAACCATACGCCCACTGTTTCAAGAGATTCGGAATCGCCAGTCGGAGATTAGAACGCTCGCAGAAACGCGAAACGCCTTGCTGCCCAAGTTGCTTTCTGGTGAGCTGGGGGGGTCTTCATGAGTTGGGAGTTTCTGCGCCCTGCGTTCAAGGAAGCACTTGCACAGGAGCAAAACTTGCGGGTGGACCAGGGCCGTGTTCATATCCGATACATGCACTGGGCACCTGACGAAGTGCTTGAAAAGATGGTCGAGCCGAGGGCCTACGACGATCTGTTCGGCGACTGGGTGGAAGAGAGGCGGGAGGAGCTGACAGAAGCGGCGAAGGTGATGCTGGATGAGACAGGCCAACTTGCCAGATTCAACAAGCTTAAGGAAGCCCACAAAGCTGGAAAAGTGGTTCCTTTTGTTGGGGCAGGCATGTCTCAGCCAAGTGAGTTTCCAGGCTGGACTGCATTTCTTCGCGACTTGGTGCGTGAAACCAATGTCGCGCCTGAAACTGTTGAAGCGATGCTGAGCAGTGGGCAATACGAAGAAGCTGCTCAGTGTCTTGCGGATGCATTGGGAGCAGCCTTCAACGAGGCGGTCGAGAATGCCTTTGGATCATCGAGACCGTTGGCCGGCTGTGTCCAGATGTTGCCTCGCGTGTTTCCCGGCAGTGTCATCACGACAAATTTCGACGACGTGATCAAACGCTGCTACGGTGCAGCGGGGATCACCTTCTCGGAAGAAATGTCGGGCAGTGAAGCATCCGAGCTTCCCCGCAAACTGGGGGCGGGGCGTCGGGTTTTGCTTTCCTTGCATGGACGTGCGACCAGTGCCAAAGGGCGCATCCTGACGGTCAATGAATACGAACAGCATTACGGCAGCGGAGATGGACTTCTCAATGCCATCGACGCCATTTGTAGCAGTACGTTGTTGTTCTTGGGATGCAGCCTGACGGTGGATCGCACTCTGCAAGCAATGAAGATACTGGTAGAAGCAAAAGGGAACGACCACGTTGCACGGCACTACGCGCTGCTCGAATCACCTGAGAGCGACGCGGAGAAGGTCGCGAGAAGAGACCTGTTGGTTCAGAGCAATATCTACCCAATCTGGTATCAGACGGGAACGCATGACGAGTCTATTGAGGCTCTGTTATGGGCTCTGTTGGAGCCGTGATGACCACACAGAACTGTTGGCGCTCGAGATCGAGTGCCCGTCACAAATGAGAACCGACGCGTACACAGTGTGCAGTGGCGTCGGGCATATTGACGTTAATTTTAGCCATGTACCGGGGAGTGACCACTTCTTTGCAGCCGGCGATGTACCTAGTACGGAAAACCCATGATCAATCTTCAATCGCTCGAAGACCTATCGCTCTTGCGCGAGTCCGTCTCCCTGGAATGCAAACTGGCCAACGGCCGCGATGGCAAGGGAGCATTGCCGGATGACTTCTGGCCTACTTACAGCGCCATGGCGAATGCCGATGGTGGTGTGGTCATCCTAGGCCTTCGAGAGCGCCAGGGGCGCTTTGAGCCAGTAGGCATTGAGGACGCCGAAAAGGTACGGACTGATCTGTTCAACAACCTCAACAACCGGCAGAAGGTCAGTGTCAACCTGCTGACCGACGCCCACGTGCGCGAGTGGCCGGTAGAAGGCAAAACCTTGCTGGTGGTGGAGATTCCCCGCGCCCGGCGACAGCAGCGCCCTGTGCACCTCACACCCAACCCATTTGGCAACACCTACAGACGCCTAAACGAAGGTGACCGCCCTTTGCCGGACGAAGACGTGAAGCGCATGCTGGCCGAGCAAGTGGAGGACAGCCGGGATGACCGCATCTTGCGCAACTTTGGCTTCGAAGATTTGGATATGGGCAGCTTTCGGGCCTATCGCCAGGTGTTCGCCAACCGCGACCCCGGACACCCTTGGAACGAAGAGAACGATCAGGCCTTTTTGCGCCGTATTGGTGGTTGGCGCATGGACCGGGAAACCGGGGATTCGGGGTTGACGTTGGCTGGTTTGCTCATGTTCGGGCAGGTAAACGTCATTCAGGAGGTGCTGCCTTACTACATGCTGGACTATCAAGAGCGTCCTGCTGCCAAGACGGAGCGCCGATGGGTGGACAGGCTGACGCTCGATGGCAAATGGTCGGGCAACCTGTATGACTTTTATCGCAAGGTCTATTTGAGACTCACCGCAGATCTGAAAGTGCCCTTTCAGTTGGAAAAGGGAGAGCGGCAGGAGGAGACGCCTGTACACGTTGCGCTGCGAGAGGCCTTAGCCAATGTGCTGGTGCACGCTGATTACAGCGATCGGGCATCTGTGCTGGTGGTCAAGCGGCCAGACATGTTTGGGTTTCGCAACCCAGGCTTAATGCGCATCCCGGTGGAGGTGGCTTTGCATGGTGGAGAGCCTGACTGCCGCAACCGTAACTTGCACAAAATGTTCCGTTTCGTGGGCGTGGGTGAACAAGCCGGTACGGGTATTCCCCGCATCCTCCAAGGCTGGAACTCACAGCACTGGAATCCCCCCAAGTTGTACGAATCATCAACGCCTTACAACCAGACGCTGCTGGAATTGAGGATGATTGATCTGTTCCCGTCTGATGTGATCGCTGATTTGCGGGGCCGCTTTGGCGTCCAATTTGACCAGCTCCAACACGAGGAGCGGGTTGCTTTGGCGCTCGCTGGCAGTGAGGGCACCGTGAATCACGCACGTCTGTGCACTGTGTCCTCGTCCCATCCCGTGGAATTGACCCGAACCCTGCAGCACCTGACCCAGCTCGGAGTTCTGGATTCGACGGGATCGGGCCGCGGGGCGGTGTATTTCCTCCCAGGCCAGCATTTGCCGACCCCGGACGATGTTTTTGGTCCCCCCTCTCAGGCGGTTGACTTCAGCTCCTCAGTTTTGGCAGGCAGCTCCTCAGTTTTGGCAGGCAGCTCCTCTGTTTTGACGGGGGGCTCCTCAACTTTTGATCAGCAACGTGATGAGGATGGCTATCTCGTCACCGACCAGCTGCCCTTACCCGTTATCAGCGACCTGAACTCCCTGTCGCCAGCCTTGCGGGCGCGACTCGAAGAGTTGGCGGCAGAACCGAGGCAAAAGAAGAAGCTAGACAGGGAAAACCTGGAGGCAGCCGTCTTGGCCGTGTGCGAAGGGCACTACTTGACGTTGAACGCCTTAGCTGACCTGCTCAACCGCAAACCAGCCTCTTTGAGGAACGAATACTTGACGCCCATGGTGCGTCAGAAAGCATTGAGTCTGGCATTTCCGACCACGCCAACGCACGAGCGTCAAGCCTATTGCACTACGACGTCTTTACCGACTGAAAACACATAAGAGCACCCCATGCTGAACGAACAACAACTCGAAGACCTGTGCATTGGCTGGTTCCAGCAGACGGGCTGGCAATTTGTCCATGGTCCAGACATTGCCCCCGAAGGCGACCGGCCGGAGCGGGCGGACTTTCGGCAGGTGGTGCTGCGCGATCGGCTGCTGGCAGCGCTGGCGCGCATCAACCCGCAGATTCCGGCAACCGCGCTGGAGCAGGCGGCGCACACGCTGCAAACGGTGAGCGAGCCCATGCTGGTGGTCCGCAACCGGGCGGTGCACCGGCTGCTGCTGGGCGGGGTGGACGTGAGCTTTGCCAAGGCTGATGGCGAAGGCAAGACCAACGATTTGGTTAGCTTGATCGACTTTGCGAACCCAACCAACAACGAGTTTTTGGTGGTCAACCAATTCACCGTGGCGGGCACCAAGCAGCCGCGCCGACCAGACCTGGTGGTGTTCGTCAACGGCTTGCCGCTGGCGGTGATTGAACTGAAGAACCCCGCCAACGAGCAGACCGACATTTGGGATGCCTTTAACCAACTGCAGACCTACAAGGACGAGACGGCCGACTTGTTCAATTGCAACACGGCGCTGGTGATCAGCGATGGTTTTACGGCCCGTGTCGGCGCTCTGACGGCCGATGCCGAGCGCATGTTGCCTTGGCGCACGATTGCCTCAGAAGACGACCGCCCTCGCCTGCAGATGGAGCTGGAGACGCTGGTGCGCGGCTTCTTCAAGCCCGAACTGTTTCTGGACTATGTTCGGCACTTTGTGCTGTTTGAGCAAGATGGCGAAACCGTCATTAAAAAGATTGCGGGGTATCACCAATTTCACGCTGTGCGTGAAGCGGTACACGCCACGGTGATTGCCGCGCAAGACGCCGACAAGGGCCTACTGGAGGTGCGCGAGGAACGCGCGACTTACGGTAAAGAAGTGCAGCCTGGATCGCGCAAGGCTGGCGTGGTGTGGCACACACAGGGTTCGGGCAAAAGCATCACCATGGCCTGCTATGCGGGCAAGTTGTTGCAACAACCCGAAATGAAGAACCCCACCTTGGTGGTGGTGACCGACCGCAACGACTTGGACGGGCAACTTTACGAGACCTTTTGTGCAGCCGACGATTTGCTGCGAACCACGCCGCTGCAGGCCACAGGTCGCGACGAGTTGCGCGAGATGCTGGCCTCGCGCCAAGCGGGCGGCATTATCTTCACCACGGTGCAAAAGTTCGCACTGCTGGACGGTGAAGAGGCACACCCGTTGCTCTCAAACCGCTCAAACATCGTGGTGATGTCGGACGAAGCACACCGCAGCCAATACGGCATGAAGGGTAGGCTGGACACCAAGACCGGCAAGTACGTTTTTGGCTACGCCAAGCACCTGCGCGATGCGCTGAAAAACGCCACCTTCATCGGCTTCACTGGCACCCCCATTGCGCTAGAAGACAAAGACACCCGCGCAGTATTTGGGGATTACGTCAGCATTTATGACATTCAGGATGCGGTGGACGATGGCGCGACAGTGCCGATTTTTTACGAGAGCAGACTGGCCAAGCTGGACGTCAAGCAAGCCGAGATCGATGCACTGAACGCCCAGGTGGACGAGGTCGTGGAGGACGAAGAGGACACCGCCAGCCGGGAAAAGACCAAGAGCGAATGGGCTGCATTGGAAAAACTGGTCGGTGCAGAACCACGCTTGCAGCAGGTAGCCAAAGACTTGGTGCAACACTTTGATGCGCGCATCAGCACCATTGATGGCAAAGCTATGATTGTGTGCATGAGCCGCGACATTTGTGCCCAGCTCTACAACGCCATCGTGGCATTGCGCCCCGAATGGCACAGCGCCGACCCGGAGCAGGGCGCTATCAAGATTGTGATGACCGGGTCGGCCGCAGATAAGGCGCTGCTGCAGCCGCACATTTACACCCACAAGGTCAAAAAGCGTCTGGAAAAGCGGTTCAAAGACCCCAAGGATTCTCTGAAGCTGGTGATCGTTCGCGACATGTGGCTGACCGGGTTTGACGCACCTTCGTGCCACACCATGTATGTGGACAAGCCCATGAAGGGCCATAACCTGATGCAAGCAATTGCGCGGGTGAACCGGGTGTTCAAGAACAAGCCTGGCGGCCTGGTGGTGGACTACATCGGCATTGCCAACGAGTTGAAGGCAGCGCTGAAGACCTACACCGACTCCAAAGGCAAAGGCGACCCGACGCACAACGCGGCCGAGGCCCTGGCCGTGCTGCTGGAGAAGATGGACATGGTGCGCGGACTGATGCACGGCTTTGACTACGGTGCCTTCGAGACCGATGCGGTACCCCTGCTAGTTCCTGCTGCCAACCACTTGCTTGGCCTGAAGGACGGGAAAACGCGTTTTCTGGATGTGATGACTGCTGTGAGCAAAGCGTTTTCGCTGTGCGGCACGCTGGATGAAGCCGTGGCTTTGCGCCGGGAGATCGCCTTTTTCTCGGCCATCAAGGCAGCCATCAATAAGTTCACCACGGTAGATAAGAAGCGAACCACGGAGGACAAAAACAGCGCGTTGAAGCAAATTCTGGACAACGCCATCGTGGCCGATGGGGTGGCCGATATTTTTGCGTTGGCTGGCTTGGATAAGCCCAACATCGGCTTGCTGTCAGCCGAATTCCTGGAAGACGTGCGGCAGATGAAGACAAAAAAT
>JAABPX010000112.1 GCA_011391745.1 Comamonadaceae bacterium | reverse complement strand
CGATCTCGTCCTTGAACTTGCCCGCGGCCTGTGCAGCGGCGGCCTTGCTCTGGCTGCCAGCGGCCAGTGCATCCTGCATCTCGCGTGTGATGCCATGGGCCTTGGCCACATTCTCAGCCGTGATGCCCATGTGGTACTGGTTGTAGACGTCCCACAGGCCGTCGACGATCATGGTGTCGGTCATCTTCCAGTCGCCCATGCGCTGGCCGTCGCGGCTGCCGTTCAGGACGTGCGGGCTGGCGCTCATGTTTTCTTGACCACCGGCGATGACGATTTCGCTGTCGCCCCACGCCACGGCTTGGGCGGCCAACATCACGGCTTTCAAGCCTGAGCCGCACACCGCGTTGATGGTCAGCGCGGGGGTTTCTTTCGCCAAACCAGCCTTCATCATCGCTTGACGGGCCGGATTCTGGCCCACGCCCGCGGCCAAGACCTGGCCCAAGATCACCTCACCAATGGCATCCATTGGCAAACCCGTGCGCTGCAGCAGGCTTTTGATGACGATGCTGCCCAACTCGGTGGCGGGGGTTTTGGCCAAAGAGCCGCCGAACTTGCCCACGGCGGTGCGGGCGGCTGAAACGATGACGATGTCTTGCATGGGTGAGGTCTCCTGTTGTGGCTGAAAAATAAACGGTTCAGGCTTTGGCCTTCGCTTTGACGTAGCGACCGGGCGCGGGCTCGATGACGGGGTAAGTCTTGCCCTTGCCGTACTGCTTGGGCGCAGCCAGCTGCTTGCCAGCCAAGGGTTTGAGCCAAGCGGCCCAATCGGTCCACCAGCTGCCTTTGTGTTCGGTGGCGCTGTCGATCCAGTCTTGGGCTTTGGCGGGAAAGTGGTTGGCGGGGGCGGTCCAAAAACTGCGCTTGCCTTTGCTCGCGGGGTTGATCACCCCCGCGATGTGGCCCGACGCGCCCATGACAAAACGCTTTTTGCCCTTGAACACTTGGGTACTGGCGTACGCCCCCCCAATGGGCACGATGTGGTCTTCGCGCGAGCCGTACAAATACACGGGAATTTTGATCTTGCCCATGTCGATCTTTTGGCCGCATATGCGGGTTTTGCCAGGCTTGATCAGGTTGTTTTCCAGATACATATTGCGCAGGTACCAAGCGTAATAAGGGCCGGGCAAATTGGTGCTGTCGCCGTTCCAATACAGCAGGTCAAAGGGCGGGGGTGACTCACCTTTGAGGTAGTTGCCCACCACGTAGTTCCACACCAGATCATTGGGGCGCAAAAAGCTGAAGGTGGTGGCCAAGTCGCGCCCTGGCATCAAACCACCCTGCTCGAATTGTTTTTCGCGCATTTTGACGAACGATTCGTCAATAAACACATCGAGCACACCGGTATCGGTGAAATCCACCAAGGTGGTCAAGAAGGTCGCGCTGTTGACCAGCTCTTCACCCCGCGCAGCAAGCACCCCCAAGGCCGAGGCCAGCATGGTGCCGCCCACACAAAAACCCAAGGCGTTGATGGTGGGCGCTCCGGTGATTTCGCGGGTCACGCGGATGGCTTGAATGACCGCATCTTCAACATAGTCGTCCCATTGCGCCTTGGACAGCGACTCGTCTGGGTTGCGCCAGCTCACCACAAAGGTGCGGTGGCCCTGTTCGACCGCGTAGCGGATCAAGGAATTTTCAGGCTGAAGATCAAGAATATAGAACTTGTTGATGCTCGGCGGCACCAGCAAAAACGGGCGCTCAAAAACCTTGGCCGTGAGCGGCTTGTATTCAATGAGCTGGAAATACGGGTTCTCAAACACCACCGCACCTTCGGAGGTGGCGACGTTTTTGCCCACCTCAAACACGGCCTCATCGGTCATGGACAAATGGCCTTGCCGAATGTCGTGTAGCAGGTTGGCCACGCCTTTGGCGATGCTTTCACCTTGGGTGTCGATGGCTTTTTGTTGGGCTTCGGCGTTGAAGGCCAGGAAGTTGCTGGGGGCACTGGCGTCGATCCACTGCTGCACGGCAAAAGACACGCGGGCACGGGTTTTGGCGTCACCTTGTACCGCCTCGGCCAGGGCCATGAGGGTGCGGGCGTTGAGCAAATACGAGGCCGCAGAAAATGCCGCCATGGGGTTGTTCTGCCATGCCTCACCCGCAAAACGGCGGTCGCCTTGCGGTTTGGCGTTGAGCCCTTGCATCCAAAGCTCTGCCGCCGCTTGGGTGTAGTCGTTTTGCAAGGCGGCGAGCCGTTCGGGGTCGAATTGGATGGCCTGCCCGTTGCTTGGTTTGAAAGCATCGGCCATGTCCGAGGCCCACGGCGTCGGCATCGCCATGCCAAAAGGATTGGCCGCTCCAGCGGCTGGCATCATGTGTGAGAAAGCCGCAAAAGGGTTATTCATGTGTGTCTCCGAAAATGGCTCATAGCTTACTTATCATTTCAGTGTGTGCTTTTAGACTTCCAACTGGCTGACAAAAGCCCCGTTCAACAAAGGATTCTCGTGTACCTCGTGGCCATTGCATGGTTCTATGTGGTGTTGATGATGGCGGTGGCCGAAGCCACCAACAGCAACGGCACGGTGTTGGGCGCATTCTTCACCTTTGTGTTGTACGGTGTGTTGCCTTTGGCTTTGGTGCTTTATATCCTGCGCACGCCCGATCGCCGCAAAGCCCGCAAAACCCAAGAGGCCTTGGAAGATGCGGCCCGCGCCGCCGCATCAGACCAACCACACGCAAGCGGCCATGCGCCCACTGCCCCCCAGGACGCGGGCATCGCGTCGGTGCGAGAAAAACCGTGAAGCGTCGGTGACCGTGCACCAAGCCGCGCTGCTGTCGTTGCCCTGAACGCCGGTCACGCCCAAGGCGGCCAAGCGCTGACGTGCCAAGCCCGCCAAATCCGCCCACCACTGCCCCGCCCGCTGCGCGTGGGGCACAAAACAACCGTCGCTGTGTGGCGTGGCGGCGGATCGACAAGCCACGCGCACCTCCTCGCCCACCTCGAACGCCTGTGGCCCAATACACGGCCCCAGCCACACCCACGTCTGCTGCGCCAAAACGGCGTCGCTGCAACCCGGATGCTGTCGGCGCATGGTCTGTAGCCACGCCGCCCAAGTGCTCTCCAACACCCCCACACCGCCGTGGTCCACACCCGACAATCCGCGCCAGCCTGCATGGGCCGCAGCCACACAATGCCCCGCTCGATCGGCAAACAACACGGGCAAACAGTCGGCCACCATGATGGTGCAGACCACCCCCGTTTGCTCGGTCACACAAGCATCGGCCACCGCTTGGGTGGGTGGCTGGGAGCCCAGGGTCAACACCTCTGTGCCGTGCACCTGTTTCAAAAACACCGGCGCTTGGGCTCCATGCAAGCGCAACGCTTCGCTCAAACGGTTGCGGTTCTGCGCCACCGACCAAGGGGCGTCCCCCACGTGATCGCCCAAGTTAAAGCTGTCAAACGGCGCGGCAGAAACGCCACCGAGGCGGGTGGTGAACAGCGCCCGAACGCCTTGGGGAAGCGGCTCAGGACACAGCCACCCGTTGGGCAAAGGCAAAAGCGAGGTGTGGGGCATGGGATCTTGAGCATAAACCGAGAAAGCCCTGCCATTTGCGGTGAGAATGCCAAGCTTGAACTTGGAGGGACCATGAGCCAGCGCTACGTTTTTAATCCACCGTCGGTTGTGTCGGTGCCGGTGGTCGGGACCGACGAGCACTTGCCGGTGCACCGCATCTACTGTGTTGGGCGCAATTACGCTGAACACGCCAAAGAAATGGGCTTCAGCGGACGCGAAGACCCTTTCTTTTTTATCAAGCCCAACGATACCTTGGTGGTCTGTGGTGAACAGGCCCCGGCCGCCATCGACTACCCGCCACTGACCCAAAACCTGCACCACGAGGTGGAGCTGGTCGTGGCCATTGGGCTGGGTGGGCAAAACATCACCGCAGCCCAAGCCCCACAACACATTTTTGGTTACGCCGTGGGTTTGGACATGACTCGGCGTGACTTGCAAAACCAAATGAAACAACAGGGCCGGCCGTGGTGCATAGGCAAATCGCACGAACAGTCGTCCCCTGTGGGCTGGGTCACGCCAGCCGCGCAAGTCCCGGGCATTGAACAAGCCGCCATCACGCTGAGCGTCAACGGCCAAGTGCGGCAAAACAGCCACTTGCACCAGCTCATTTGGCGCATCGGTGAAATCATTGAACACCTCTCCCGCGCTTGGACGCTGCAGGCGGGCGACCTGATTTTCACAGGCACCCCCGAAGGCGTGGCACCCGTGGTGCGCGGCGACCACCTACAGGCTCGGGTGGACGGCTTGACGGGCTTGGATCTGCGCATTTCATGAACGCCCCGCACACCCCCGCCTCGGCGCTGTTTTGCCGCCGTTGTGGTCATGCCCTTGATCGACGTGTGCCCGACGACGGCGACACGAAGGTGCGCGGCGTGTGCCCCGCGTGCAGCACCGTGCATTACGACAACCCCTTGTGCGTGGTGGGCACCGTGCCCTGTTGGGGCGACCATGGCGAACAGGTGTTGCTGTGCCGGCGCAACATCGAACCCCGCAAAGGCCTGTGGACCTTGCCCGCGGGGTTTTTGGAGCTGGCCGAAACCACCGCCGAAGGGGCCGAGCGAGAAACCGATGAAGAAGCGGGTGCCCAGATTGAGATGGGGCCTTTGTTCACGCTCATGAACGTTGCGCGCGTGGGCCAAGTGCACTTTTATTACTTGGCACGCTTAAGCAGCCCCGTGTTTTCACCAGGCCCCGAAACCATCGAAGCCCGCCTGTTCACCGAAGCCCAAGTGCCGTGGGACGAGATCGCCTTCAGCACCGTCAAACTCACCCTGCAGCGCTATTTTTCGGACCGTCGGGCGGGCGCTTTTGAGTTTCACACCGCCGATCTGGACTGACAAAACAGCCCCCACCACCCCACGCCACGCCGAGTTGCACACCACCATGCACAGCATCATCAACGCCCGCCTTCGCCGCTGCAGCGGCCTCTTCACCATCCAATGGCTGGACGGTCAAATCAGCGCCATCACGCCCCAGCCCGATCGATTGGCGGCCCAAGCCGATGATCGGGTGCTGGACGCACAAGGTCACCTGGTGATTGCGCCTTTTGTGGAGCCACACATTCACCTGGACGCTGCACTGACGGCGGGTGAACCCCGATGGAACCAAAGCGGCACCTTGTTTGAGGGCATCGAATGCTGGGCCGAGCGCAAAGCGATGGTGACGCACGAAGACACCAAACGCCGCGCGCACGAGACCATTCGCATGTTGGCGATGCACGGCATCCAGCATGTGCGCACGCACGTGGACGTCACCGAACCTGGATTGGCCACGCTCAAGGCCATGCTGGAGGTGCGTGATGAGTGCCGCAGCACCTTGGATCTGCAAATCGTGGCCTTCCCGCAAGAGGGCATTGAATCGTTCGCCAATGGCCGTGCACTCATGACCGAGGCGGTCGAGCTGGGCGTTGACGCGGTGGGGGGCATTCCCCATTTTGAGAACACGCGCGAGCAAGGCGTGTCGTCGGTGCATTTTTTGATGGACTTGGCCGAGCGCCATGGCCGTTTGGTGGACGTTCATTGCGACGAAACCGACGACCCGAGCTCGCGCTTCTTGGAGGTGCTCGCCGAGGTGACGCGCGTCAAGGGCATGGGCGCACGTGTCACCGCCAGCCACACCACCGCCATGGGCTCGTACGACAACGCCTACTGCTCCAAGCTCTTTCGGGTGTTGCGGCAAGCCGGACTGAACTTCATTTCTTGCCCCACAGAGAGCATTCACTTGCAGGGCCGGTTTGACACCTACCCCAAACGCCGCGGCCTCACCCGCGTGCCCGAGCTTGACCGCGCCGGTCTGAATGTGTGCTTTGCGCAAGACTCCATCGTGGACCCGTGGTACCCGCTGGGCAACGGAAACATTGTGCGCATTCTGGATGCCGGGCTGCACATTTGCCACATGCTGGGTTACGAGGACTTGCAGCGGGCATTGGATTTTGTGACGGACCACAGCGCCAAAGCCATGGCGCTGGACGAACGCTACGGCATTGCGCTGGGACGCCCCGCCAACATGCTGCTGTTGTCGGCCGACAGCGACCATGAACTTTTGCGCACCCAAGGGCATGCCGTGGTGTCCATTCGCCATGGCCGGGTGATCATGCGCAGACCCGTTGCCGAAGCGGTGCTCGTTTAAGCCCAATCGAAAGACCCACGCCCACGGTCGATACCGATCAAATTTTTTCGATTGAAATCAACACAAAAGATTCACGACGAAGACAAATTTCTTTCACATGGATTGGTTTAAATCGCTAATGAATCAAGGCGATTCATCGGCTCATTTTTCCATCGGAGTAAACATGAAATTTTGTCGCACATTCACGTCCATTGCTTTATGCTTTGCCACTTTATCGGCTCATGCCCAAACAGAAATCCAAATGTGGCACTCCATGTCTGGCGCTTTGGGTGAATGGGTCAACGGCCTGGCCAACGGCTATAACCAATCACAAAAAGACTTCAAAGTTGTTCCCGTCTTCAAGGGAAACTATGATGAATCGATGACTGCAGCCATGGCGGCGTTTCGTGGCGGTAACGCTCCACATGTACTTCAAGTCTTTGAAGTCGGAACCGCAACAATGATGTACAGCAAAGGGGCCATCGTGCCTGTCGCCAAGGTGATGAAAGATGCTGGGTTCAAATTCGATCCCTCCGTCTATATCCCAGCAGTCGCAGGCTACTACACCGCCCCCAACGGCGATATTCAAAGTCTGCCCTTCAACAGTTCGACACCCGTTTTTTGGTACAACAAAGATGCGTTCAAAGCTGCAGGCTTGGACCCAGAGGCTCCACCCAAAACATGGGCAGAACTCACACAGGCTGCCAATAAACTGAAAGCCAGTGGTCACAAATGTCCATACACAACAGCTTGGCAAACATGGGTCCACTTGGAGACGTTTTCTGCTTGGCATGATGTCGAGTTTGCGACCCAGCGCAACGGATTCAACGGCCTGAATGCCCGGCTGAATGTCACATCACCCCTGCATGTTCGCCACATTGAAAACCTAGCCAACATGTCCGCCAACGGTTTGTTTGTTTATAAAGGCCGTGCTGGTGCTGCAGGAGCCACTTTTGAGTCTGGCGAGTGCGCCATGTACACCAACTCTTCGGCCGCCTATGCAGGCATCAAGCGCAATGCCAAATTTGACTTCGGTGTCGGCACATTGCCCTATTACCCTGACGTCAAAGGCGCCCCCCAAAACACCATCATTGGTGGTGCCAGCCTTTGGGTCATGGCAGGCAAAAAGTCGAATGAATACAAAGGCGTTGCTGGATTTTTTGATTACCTGTCAAAGACCGATGTCCAAGCACAGTCTCATCAACAAACCGGCTATCTGCCGATCACCACAGCTGCTTACCAAGCCACTGAGAAATCGGGTTTCTACAAACAGAACCCTGGCACCGATGTTTCGGTGACCCAAATGGTTCGCAAGACCACGGATCGCTCACAGGGCATCCGTTTGGGTAACTTCGTTCAAATTCGCACCATCATGGATGAGGAATTGGAACAAGTCTGGGCGGGGAAAAAGAGCGCCAAGGACGGTCTTGAAGCCATCAAAAAGCGCGGTGACGAGCTCTTGGTGCGTTTCGAGAACGCCAACCGCTAACGTTTAGGCAAGTCACTTGTCTATGAACTCGACTTGTGATGGTTCTCAAGTCGGGTCTTTTTCTTTACAGAAAGTCAGCGTGGCTCCATGACATTTGAAAAACGAGTCCGTTTCCGATCCTCTTGGCTTCCATGGGCTTTGGTTGCACCGCAATTGGTGGTTGTCGTATTGTTCTTTTTCTGGCCTGCAGGACAAGCTTTGCTAGAGAGCGTGTTCGAGTCAGACGCATTTGGCATGAGTTCTACCTTTGTCGGTCTGGACAACTTCCAACGTCTTTTTGCCGACGAGACCTACCTTCAGTCCTTTTCAACCACCGCCATTTTTTCAATATGGGTGGCGGGTTGTGGTCTCACCATCGCACTGCTTTTGGCGGTCATGGCCGAGCGAATTGTTCAAGGCGGCCTGTTTTACAAAACATCATTAATCGTTCCCTATGCCATCGCGCCTGCGGTGGTGGGTGTTTTATGGGTCTTCATGTTCACACCCTCGATGGGAGTGATCAGCCACGCACTCATGCTGGCGGGTTTGAATTGGAATCACCTGCTCAACAGCACACACGCCATGACCTTGATCGTCACGGCCGCTGTCTGGAAGCAGATTTCCTACAACTTCCTGTTTTTTTTGGCCGCTTTGCAATCGGTGCCCAAAAGTCTGCTGGAAGCGGCCGCCATCGATGGCGCTGGCCCTTGGACACGCTTTTGGACCATTCAGTTACCACTGATCACACCCACGGCGTTCTTCTTGCTG
>JAABPX010000111.1 GCA_011391745.1 Comamonadaceae bacterium | reverse complement strand
CCTGCCGCCTACACCCCCAAGTGGGGCCACGCCCAGACTTTTGCCCCTACGGCACGCATCGGCCCGTGCGTGGATAGATCGCTCAACCCACCCAACGCCGCGCGTTTCTCCACAAGCGCATCCACGGGCTGTGCGCGTCAATGCCGCCCGTGGCGCTCAGGTCGGTCCAGCTCATTTGCACGTTTCGGAACACACGCTCGGGGTGCGGCATCATGGCCGTGAAGCGGCCATCGGCGGTGGTGACCGCCGTCAAACCACCGGGGCTGCCGTTGGGGTTGAACGGGTATTGCTCGGTGGGTGCACCGACGTGGTCCACAAATCGCATCGCGCCAATGGCTTGGGTGGCGTTGCCCCGGTGCTTGAAGTTGGCGTGGCCCTCGCCGT
>JAABPX010000110.1 GCA_011391745.1 Comamonadaceae bacterium | reverse complement strand
GCTGCCCGCCATGCCTTGCAAGAACAGGCTGGGCGAATCGAGCACCTCGACCATCGACAAACGCGCCTCAAAACGCTCGCTGGTGTTGGTGGTGAAACGCGGCCAGGCTTGTGCGCCGGGAATGATGTCGGCCAACTCGGCGAACATTTGGCAGCCGTTGCACACGCCCAAACCGAAGGTGTCGGTGCGCGCAAAAAAGCGCTGGAACTGTTCGGTGAGTGGGGGGTTGAAGGTGATGGATCGTGCCCAACCGATGCCCGCGCCCAAGGTGTCGCCGTAGCTGAACCCACCACACGCCACCACGCCTTTGAAGTCCCCCAATTGGGCGCGGCCCGTTTGCAAATCGGTCATGTGCACGTCGTGCGCTTCAAAACCGGCTTCGTGGAAAGCGTAGGCCATCTCCACATGCGAGTTGACGCCCTGCTCGCGCAGGATCGCCACCTTGGGGCGCGCGAGGTTCAGGAACGGCGCGGCCACGTTCTCGGCGGGGTCAAAGCTCAGTGCGACGTGCAGGCCTGGGTCTTGTGCCAAGCCCGCGGCGGCGTGTTCGGCATCGGCGCACGCGGGGTTGTCTCGCTCGCGGGCAATGCGCCAACTCACGCTGTCCCAGACCTGGTGCAGGTCGAACAGGTCGGCGCTGAAGACCGCTTGCGTGTCGCGCCAAATTTGCAACTGGCCTTTGCCCGCGTCGATGGCCGAGCTGGCCGGGCGGGTTTTGCCGATCACGTGGCTGTGCTGGCTCAGGCCGTGGTCGCGCAAGGTCTGCATCACCTCGCTGCGCACCGCCGTGGGCACTTGCAAGACCACACCCAGTTCTTCGTTGAACAAGGCCTTGAGGGTTTGTTCATGGCGGCGCACGCTGACCTGTTTGGCCCAGTTTTTGGCGTCGCCGTGGTCGGCGCGGCTGTCGCTGATGCCGTCGCCTTCGGTGATGAGCATGTCCACGTTGAGTGCCACGCCCACGTGGCCCGCAAAGGCCATTTCGGCCACCGCCGCCAACAAGCCGCCGTCGCTGCGGTCGTGGTAGGCCAAAACGTGGCCTTGGGCTCGCAAGGCGTTGACCGCGTTCACCAACGCCACCAGGTCTTGCGGCTCGTCCAGATCGGGCACACCGTCGGTGCTGGGGCAACCGCTTTGGCCCAGCACTTGGCCCAATAGGCTGCCGGCCATGCGCTGTCGGCCACGGCCCAAGTCAACCAGAATCAAGCTGGTGTCGTCCAAACTGGCGTTGAGTTGGGGCGTGAGGGTGCCGCGCACATCGGGCAGGCTGGCAAAGGCGGTCACGATCAGGCTCACCGGCGACACCACCTTGTGCGCTTGGCCTTCGTGCTGCCATTGCGTGCGCATGGACAAGCTGTCTTTGCCCACGGGAATCGAAATGCCCAAGGCGGGACACAGTTCCAAACCCACGGCTTTGACGGTGTCGTACAACGCGGCGTCTTCACCGGCTTCGCCACACGCGGCCATCCAATTGGCCGAGAGCTTGACGCGATCGAGCGCCATCGGCGCAGCCAAGAGGTTGGTGATGGCCTCGGCCACCGCCATGCGGCCCGACGCGGGCGCGTTGAGCGCCGCCAAGGGCGTGCGTTCGCCCATGGCCATGGCTTCGCCCGCAAAGCCTTGGTAATCGGCCAAGGTCACGGCGCAATCGGCCACCGGCACTTGCCAAGGGCCGACCATTTGGTCGCGGTGGGTCAGGCCACCCACGGTGCGGTCGCCGATGGTGATGAGGAAGCGTTTGGACGCCACGGTGGGGTGGCTCAGCACACCAATCACGGCTTGCTGCAGGTCCACGCCATCGAGGTTGAGCGGCGTGAAGGTTTTGGCCACGCGCTGCACCTCGCGGTGCATTTTGGGCGGCTTGCCCAAGAGCACGTTCATCGGCATGTCCACCGCCGCCGGTGCGTCCCCGGCGGACAAACGCAGGTGCCGCTCTTCGGTGGCCACGCCGACCACCGCGAAGGGGCAGCGTTCGCGCTCACAGAAGGCTTTGAACTGGGGCAGCGACTCGGGCGCGATGGCCAAGACGTAACGCTCTTGGCTTTCGTTGCACCAAATCTCTTTGGGCGCCAAACCGCTTTCTTCCAAGGGCACGGCGTTGAGGTCAAAACGGGCGCCGCGTTCGGCGTCGTTGGTCAACTCGGGGAAGGCGTTGGACAAGCCACCAGCACCCACGTCGTGGATGGCCAAGATGGGGTTGGCCGCGCCTTGCGCCCAACAGTGGTTGATGACCTCTTGCGCGCGCCGCTCGATCTCGGGGTTGCCGCGCTGCACCGAATCGAAGTCCAGGTTGGCCGCGTTTTGGCCGCTGGCCATGGAACTGGCCGCGCTGCCGCCCATGCCAATCTTCATGCCGGGGCCGCCGAGCTGAATCAACAAGGCGCCAGCGGGAAACGGGATTTTGTGGGTTTGTGTGGCGTCGATCACGCCCAAACCACCCGCGATCATGATGGGCTTGTGATAGCCCATGGCCTGACCGGCCACGGTTTGTTCGTATTCGCGGAAATAGCCCAAGAGGTTGGGCCGACCGAATTCGTTGTTGAAGGCGGCCCCACCCAAAGGGCCTTCGGTCATGATTTGCAAGGGGCTGGCGATGTGCTCGGGCTTGCCGCCGACCTGATCGCTCTGGCCACCCCACAAGCGCGAGACCGTGAAACCGGTCAAACCCGCTTTGGGCTTGGAGCCCCGACCGGTGGCGCCTTCGTCGCGGATTTCACCGCCCGCGCCGGTGGACGCGCCGGGGTAAGGCGAGATGGCCGTGGGGTGGTTGTGGGTTTCCACCTTCATGAGCACGTGGTGCAAGGCGGTTTCTTTGCTGTAGGCCGCGCCGTCGCGCTGGCTGCGGGCCACGAAGCGCTCCACCGTGTGGCCGGTCATGATGGAGGCGTTGTCCGAATAAGCCACCACCGTGTGCTGCGGGCTGGTTTGGTGCGTGTGGCGAATCATGCCAAAGAGGCTGTGGTCTTGCGTCTGGCCGTCGATGGTGAATTGGGCGTTGAAGATTTTGTGGCGGCAGTGTTCGCTGTTGGCCTGCGCGAACATCATCAACTCCACGTCGGTGGGGTTGCGCTGCAAGCCCACAAAGGCCTTGACCAGGTAATCGATTTCGTCATCCGCCAGGGCCAAGCCCCATTCGCGGTTGGCGCGCACCAAGGCTTCGCGACCACCGCCGAGCACGTCCACGTGGGCCATGGGCGCGGCTTGCAATTCGGTGAACAAGGCTTCGGCTTGGCTGCGTTCGCGCAGCACGTTCTCGGTCATGCGGTCGTGCAAGATGGCCGCGATGGCTTGCCATTGCGCTTCGCTCAAAGACGCGCTGCGCAGCCAGCCCGATGCACACCGCACGCGGTACTCGACCAAACGCTCCACACGCTTGACGTTCAGGCCGCAGTTGTGGGCGATGTCGGTGGCCTTGGAGGCCCAAGGCGAGACGGTGCCCAAACGCGGCACCACCAGCCACTCACCGGCCACCTCTTTGGCCGAATGCACGTCCGCCACGGGTTCGCCGTAGGTCAGCAACTGGCCCAAACGGTCAAGCTGTGGGGCATCGGGGGCGTCGGTAAAACCCGCCAAGTGCACAAAACGGGCGCTGACGCCGGTGATGCTGGGGTGAATCGCCGCCAAACGCGGCAGCCATGGTTGGACTTTGAAGTCGCTGATGGCATTGCCGCCATCAAAAAAGCGCAGGTGCAAGGACACGGTGTGGGCCTGGGAGTGCGTTGACCCAAAAAGCTGGGCGGTAGGCGGGGGATTTTACCCGGCCAAGCCCCGCCCATCGCCGCCTGCGGTGGGATAATGCGGGCCATGAGCACCACTTACAAAGACGAAGCAGGCATTGCCGCCATGCGCGTGGCCTGTCGACTGGCCTCCGAAGTCCTCGACTACCTAAGCCCCTTCGTTCAAGCCGGCATCACCACCGCCGAAATTGACCGCTTGGCGGCCAATTACATGGTTCAGCAAGGCACCGTTTCGGCCACCATCGGTTACCAACCCAGCGGTTACCCACCCTTCCCCGCCCACCTCTGCACTTCAGTCAACCACGTGGTGTGCCACGGCATCCCCAGCGACAAAGTGCTGAAAAAGGGCGATATCGTCAACATCGACGTGACCGTCATCAAAGACGGCTGGTTTGGCGACACCAGCCGCATGTTCATGGTCGGCGGTGCCGCCGCCGTCTCGCTGCAGGCGCGCCGTTTGTGCGAAGTGACCTACGACGCCATGTGGCGAGGCATTGACGTGGTCAAACCCGGCGCCACACTGGGCGACATCGGCCACGCCATCCAAAGCTTTGCCGAAGGCTTGGGTTTCTCCATCGTGCGCGAGTTCTGTGGCCATGGCATTGGCCAGCGCTTTCACGAAGACCCCCAGGTGCTGCACTACGGTCGCCCCGGCACCTTGCAGGTGCTCAAAGAAGGCATGACCTTCACCATTGAGCCCATGATCAACGCGGGCAAACGCGACATCAAAGAAATGGGCGACGGCTGGACCATCGTCACCAAAGACCGCTCACTCTCAGCGCAATGGGAGCACACCGTGCTCGTCACCCCCACCGGCTACGAGGTGCTCACGCTGTCTGCCGGCAGCCCCGCGACGCCTGACTTTGTGCGTGGCCTGAGCGTCGCTGCCTGATGGTCACGCCCGACCTGTCCGCGCTGCGCGAACAGGTTCGCGCCGACAAAGCCAGCACACTGAGCGCACTGCGCCAACTCACCAGTGGGCGTGGCGTCAAACGCGTGTTGCGCGAGCTCACGCAACACACCGACCACACCCTGCGCCAGCTCTGGCTGGCTTGTGACATGCCCGCCGAATGCGCCTTGGTGGCCGTGGGCGGTTATGGCCGAGGCGAACAATTTCCCCACTCCGATGTGGACGTGCTGGTGCTGCTGCCCGACACACCAACCGATGCGACTCACCAAGCCCAATGCACGGAATGCTTCATTGGCGCGTGCTGGGACTTGGGCCTGGACATTGGGTCGAGCGTGCGCACCATCGCCCAATGCGTGCAAGAAGCCCAAGCCGACGTGACGGTGCAAACCGCCTTGCTCGAATGCCGAAGGCTCATCGGCCCCATCGCGGCGGTTGAGCAATTGCAACAGGCCCTGCAAGCCGTCATGGACCCCAAGGCGTTTTTTGTGGCCAAAACGTTGGAAATGCGCCAGCGCCACCAAAAATTTGAAAACACGCCCTATGCCCTAGAGCCCAATTGCAAAGAGTCGCCCGGCGGGCTGCGCGATCTGCACATCGTTTTGTGGGTCGCCAAAGCCGCCGGTCTGGGTCACACCTGGGACGACTTGGTGCACAACGGCTTAGCCACCGCGCTCGAAGCGCGTCAAATCAAGGCCAACGAGGCCACGCTCTCGCTCATTCGGGCGCGCTTGCACGAACTCAGCGGTCGGCGCGAAGACCGTTTGGTCTTTGACATGCAAAACGCCATGGCCCAAGCCTTCGGCTTGAACGCCCAAGGCCCCGACGAAGCCGCCCCCACCGCCCGTGGCATGCGCCGCGCCAGCGAAGCGCTCATGAAACGCTACTACTGGGCGGCCAAGGCGGTGACGCAGCTCAACCAAATTTTGTTGCTCAACATCGAAGCGCGTCTGCACGACGGCGACATGAACGTGGTGCCGCTGCGCCCCATCAACGAGCGCTTTTTTGACAACCGAGGCATGCTCGAAGTGGCGCACGACCGGCTCTACATCGAACAGCCGCACGCCGTGCTTGAGACCTTTTTGGTTTACCAACAAACCGTGGGCATCAAAGGCTTGTCGGCCCGCACCCTGCGCGCCCTCTACAACGCCCGCCCCGTGATGGACGCGGCGTTTCGGCGCGACCCGGTCAACCGGGCCACCTTCATGGCGATCTTGCAGCAGCCGCAAGGCATCACACACGCCATGCGTTTGATGAACCAAACCTCGGTGCTGGGCCGTTATTTGTGGGTGTTTCGGCGCATCGTGGGCCAGATGCAGCACGACCTGTTTCATGTGTACACCGTGGACCAGCACATCCTCATGGTGCTGCGCAACGTGCGACGCTTCTTTATGGCCGAACACACCCACGAATACCCCTTGTGCTCACAACTCGCTGCGGGCTGGGACAAGCCTTGGTTGCTCTATGCCGCCGCGCTGTTCCACGACATCGCCAAAGGCCGTGGCGGCGACCACTCGCAATTGGGCCGCTGGGAGGTGCGCAAGTTCTGCCGCGAACACGGCGTGCCCACGGCAGATGCCAAACTCATCGAGTTCTTGGTCAGCGAACACCTGACCATGAGCCACATCGCACAAAAGCAAGACCTCAGCGACCCCGACGTCATTCATGCCTTTGCCCAACGCGTGGGCAATGAGCGCTACCTCACGGCCTTGTATTTGCTGACCGTGGCCGATATCCGTGGCACCAGCCCCAAGGTTTGGAACGCCTGGAAAGGCAAGCTGCTGGAAGACCTCTACCGCACCACACTGCACACCTTGGGTGGCCACGCCCCCGACCCCGACACCGTGGTGCAAACCCGCAAACGCGAAGCCCTGAGCCTGCTGGCCCTGCACACACAGCCCTTTGAGGCGCACAAACCGCTGTGGGACACGCTGGACGTGAGCTACTTCATGCGCCACGACGCGAGTGACATCGCGTGGCACACACGCCAGCTCTCGCGCCTGCTGTCGGTCTCCAAACAAGAAGGCAAACCCTTGAGCGTGACGGTGCGGGCACGCACCTCTCTGGCTGGTGAAGGCATGCAAGTCTTGGTCTATGCGCCAGACCAGGCCGACCTGTTTGCTCGCATTTGCGGCTACTTTGACCAAAGCGGCTTCAGCATCTTGGATGCCAAGGTGCACACCGCCCTCAACGGCTACGCCATCGACTCCTTCCAAGTGATCGCCACCCACGAGCCAGGCCAATACCGGGAATGGCTGCCGATGGTGGAGCTGGGCCTGACCCAAGCCATCGCCAACCCACAGCCCCTGCCCGAGCCCAGCAAAGGGCGGGTGTCGCGCCGGGTCAAAAGCTTTCCGGTCACACCCCGCGTGGCCTTACAACCCGACGAAGCCGCACAAAAATGGCTGCTCAGCATCTCGGCGAGCGACCAAGTGGGCCTGCTCTACCGCGTGGCCAAGGTGTTGGCGCAACACCATGTGAGCGTGCAACTGGCCAAAGTCTCCACCTTGGGCGAGCGCGTGGAGGACAGTTTTTTGATTTCCGGCGCGGCCCTGCAGCACAACAAAACCCAACTCGACATTGAAACGGAGTTGCTCAAGGCCTTGACGACTTGAGCAAAGCGAACATCCCCGCCTCATTGATGACCGCCACACCCAATTCACGGGCTTTGTCCAACTTGCTGCCCGCGTCATCGCCCGCCACCACGTAGTCGGTTTTTTTGCTGACCGATCCGGCCACTTTGGCCCCAGCGGCTTCGAGCAGGTCTTTGGCTTGGTCGCGCTTGAGTGTGGGGAAGGTGCCGGTGAGCACAAAGGTTTTGCCCGCCAGTGGCTGCGCGGCGCGAGCGGCGGGTGCGCCCTCTTCCCAGTGCACACCGCAGGCGCGCAGCTGCTCAACCACCTCGCGGTTGTGGGCTTGTTCAAAGAAGGTGCGGATGCTCTGTGCGACGATGGGGCCGACATCGGCGACTTGCAGCAGCTCGTCCTCGCTGGCAGCTGCGATGGCGTCGAGTGTGCCGAAGTGCCGTGCCAGTTCTTTGGCCGTGGCCTCACCCACGTGGCGAATGCCCAAGCCAAACACAAAGCGCGGCAAGGTGGTGCGCTTGGACGCTTCGAGCGCCGCCAACAACTTGTTGGCGGATTTGTCGGCCATGCGGTCCATGGCGGCCAAGGCACTCAAGCCCAAGCGGTAGAGGTCGGGCAAGGTCTTGACCGCGCCGCTGTCCACCAACTGTTCCACCAGTTTGTCGCCCAAGCCCTCCACCTCAACCGCTCGACGCTGGGCAAAGTGCAGGATGGCTTGTTTGCGCTGCGCGCTGCAAAACAAACCGCCGCTGCAGCGGTGATCGGCCTCGCCCTCCTCGCGCACGGCCAGACTGCCACACACTGGGCAGTGGGTGGCCATGGTGAACACCTCG
>JAABPX010000012.1 GCA_011391745.1 Comamonadaceae bacterium | reverse complement strand
GCCATGCGCGACGGCGTCTCGCCGAGCTGTTTGGCCCTGCCGCAGCACCGCCACATCCCTTGGGGCTGTTTGCTGGACCACTTGGCCGAGCGCATGCCCGGTGTCTCGCGCAGCACCTGGCACGAGCGCATGGCCAGCGGGCAGGTCTTGGATGAATCCGGGCAAGCGCTGACACCCGATGCGCCGTACGTGAACGGCGCACGGGTGTATTACTGGCGCGACCTGCCTTCGGAAACGCCGATCCCGTTTGAGGCCGAGGTGCTGTTTGAAGACGATCACCTGTTGGTCGCCGACAAGCCGCATTTTTTGCCGGTCACGCCCGGCGGGCGCTTTGTTCGCGAGACCTTGTTGGTGCGCCTCAAGCAGCGCCTGAACCTGCCGGACTTGAGCCCACTGCACCGCATCGACCGCGAAACCGCAGGCCTGGTGGTGTTCAGCAAACGGCCCAGCGAGCGCGACGCTTACCAGCGCCTGTTTCGCGACCGCACGGTGCAAAAACACTACTGGGCCGTCGCACCGTTGGCCCTGTCCATCGCCCTGCCTTGCGTGCGGCGCAGCCGGATTGAAGAAGACGTGGTGTTCTACCGCATGCGCGAAACCCAGGGCGAGCCCAACAGCGAAACCCACATCGCCTTGATTGACGAACGGGGCTCAGGTTGGGGCTTGTATGAACTGCAACCCATCAGCGGCAAACGCCACCAGCTGCGGGTGCACATGAACGCTTTGGGCTGCCCCATCGTGGGCGACCAGTTTTACCCCACGGTGCTGCGCGGCCCCGACGAGTCAGAGAACTTTCAAGCCCCGCTGCAACTGCTGGCCAAGACCTTGGCCTTCACCGACCCCGTGACGGGTCAAGCCCGTCACTTTGAGAGCCACCGATCGCTGCAACAGCAGGGATCGCGGCGGCCTGCGGCCTCGCAATGACGGTCGGCATTAAACGCGCTCGCTGACCCAAGCCTGCACGCTGGCCAACGCGGCGGGCAAGGCGGCGGGGTTGGAGCCCCCGGCCATGGCCATGTCGGGTTTGCCACCGCCTTTACCACCCACCTGTTGGGCCACAAAGTTGGCCAGTTCACCGGCTTTGACTTTGCCCACGTTGTTGGCGGTCACGCCCGCAGCGATTTGCACCTTCTCGCCATCAACCGAAGCCAGCAAAACCACGGCCGATTGGAGCTTGTCTTTGAGCTTGTCCAGCGTCTCGCGCAAGGCTTTGGCGTCGGCGCCTGGCAATTGGGCCACCAGACACTGAACGCCCTTGACCTCCACGGCTTGGCCGAGCAGTTCATCTCCCTGGGCCGAGGCCAAACGGCTCTTGAGTGCGCTCATTTCTTTTTCCAATTCGCGCATCTGCTCCAACAGCGCCCCCACGCGGGCGGGTACATCGCCCGGGGCCACCTTGAGGGTGCCGGCCACACCGCCCAAGGTGTCTTCCATGCCTTGGACATAACGCAGTGCATGCAAACCGGTGGAGGCCTCCACGCGGCGCACGCCCGCCGCCACGCCGCCTTCGGCGGTGATGGTGAAAAACCCAATGTCGCCCGTGGCCTTGACGTGTGTGCCGCCGCAGAGTTCGCGGCTGGAGCCGATGTCGAGCACACGCACGGTGTCGCCGTACTTCTCGCCAAACAGCATCACAGCCCCCGTGTCTTTGGCCGCTTCAATGCCCATCACCCGTGCTTGGGTGGGTGCATTGGCGACGATTTCGGTGTTCACTCGGCGCTCGATTTCACGAATCTGCTCGTCGGTGACTGGGGCGTTGTGCGTGAAGTCAAAACGCGTTTTTTCGGCATCCACCAACGAGCCTTTTTGCTGCACGTGGGCACCCAGCACCTCGCGCAAGGCTTTGTGCATCAGGTGCGTGACGGAGTGGTTGCGCATGGTGGCGGCGCGTTGATCGAGGTTGACGGATGCGGTGACGCTGTCACCCACGGCCAGCGTGCCCTGCGCCAGGGTTCCGTGGTGGCCAAACACATCGGCCTTGATCTTTTGCGTGTCGCCGACCGCGAACGTGGCCGATCCGCTCGTGAGCACCCCTTCGTCACCCACTTGCCCACCGCTCTCAGCATAAAACGGCGTGGTGTCCAGCACCACAACGCCTTGCTGGCCCGCGCTCAGCGCCGCCACCGAGACGCCGTCCAAATAAACCGCGACCACCTTGGCCTGCGCTTCAAGCCGCTCGTAGCCCACGAAGGTGTTGCCCGCGCCGGTGTACTCCAGCGCCTTGTCCATCTTGAACTTGCCGGCGGCTCGGCCTTGGTCTTTTTGTTTTTTCATGGCCGCATCAAAACCGACTTCATCCACCGACAAGCCGCGTTCGCGACAGACATCGGCGGACAAGTCCAGCGGGAAGCCATAGGTGTCGTGCAGCTTAAAAGCGACTTCACCGGGCAAGACGTTGACACCGCCAGCCAAGGCGGCGTCCAAGATTTGCATACCACTTTGCAGGGTTTCAAAGAAGCGATCTTCTTCCACGCGCAAGATGTCGGTGATGCTGGCGGCTTGACTGGCCATATTGGGGTACGCGTCGCCCATCAAACGCACCAAATCGGGCACGAGTTTGTGGAAGAACGGCGTTTTTTGGCCAAGCAAGTAGCCGTGCCGAATGGCGCGGCGGATGATGCGGCGCTGCACGTAACCTCGGCCCTCGTTGCTGGGCACCACACCGTCGCTGACCAAAAATGCGGTGGCGCGAATGTGGTCGGCGATCACACGCAGCGACTTGTTGTTCAGGTCGGTGCAGCCGGTTTCGCGCGCTGCGGCTTTGATGAGCGCATCAAAAATGTCGATTTCGTAGTTGCTGTGCACATGCTGCAAGATGGCGGCCAAGCGCTCCAAGCCCATGCCGGTGTCCACGCAAGGCGCGGGCAGTGGTGTGACCGAACCGTCTTCGTGCATGTTGAATTGCATGAACACGTTGTTCCAAATCTCGATGAAGCGGTCACCGTCTTCCTCGGGGCTGCCGGGCGGGCCGCCGGGGATGTGTGGGCCGTGGTCGTAGAAAATTTCAGAGCACGGGCCACAGGGGCCGGTGTCGGCCATCATCCAAAAGTTGTCGCTCTTGTAACGGCCACCCTTGTTGTCGCCGATGCGTATCACGCGCTCGGGCGGCAGGCCAATTTCTTTCGTCCAGATGTCGTAGGCTTCGTCGTCCTCTTGGTACACGGTGGCCAGCAGTTTGTCTTTGGGCAGCTTGTAAACCTCGGTCAACAGCTCCCAAGCCCACTTGAGCGACTCGCGCTTGAAATAGTCACCGAACGACCAGTTGCCCAGCATTTCGAAGAAGGTGTGGTGACGCGCGGTGTAGCCCACGTTTTCCAGGTCGTTGTGCTTGCCACCGGCCCGCAAGCACGCCTGCACGGACGCGGCACGCACATACGAGCGCTTGTCGGTGCCCAAAAACACGTCCTTGAACTGGACCATGCCCGAGTTGGTGAACATCAGCGTGGGATCGTTACCCGGAACAAGCGGGCTGGACGCGACCACGGCGTGACCTTTGGAGGCAAAAAAGTCCAGAAAAGTTTTACGGATGTCGGCAACAGAAATGGGGGCTTGGCTCATGGGGTGTTTTCGCTGAAAGTCCAGCCAGGGATTATAGGTTTGCGCTCCCGGACCCCCTAGAAGACTGGGGTTTGGATCATGTGTTGGTGTCAAGCAGATGCTGAATGGGTTCCTTAGAATGCAGTTTAATGACGCGTATTGCCAGTTAACTCACTTTGAAGAGGATTGCAGATGAAGGGTGTTGTTTTTACCGCTTTCCTAGAAATGGTGGAGAACCAATTCTCCGAAAACATGGTGGACGACATCATCGACTCGGCACAACTGCCCTCAGGGGGTGCCTACACCGCAGTAGGCACCTACCCCCACGAAGAAATGGTGTCTTTGGTGGTTGCTTTGTCTGAACGCTCGGGTATCGGCATACCTGATTTGTTGCGCCGTTATGGCAAATACCTGTTTGCCCATTTCTTTTTGACGCATCCGTCGTTTTTTTTAAAAGTACACGATGCGCTGAGCTTTCTTGGGGGCATTGAAGTCATCATCCATGCGGAGGTTTTAAAGCTCTACCCCGATGCGCAATTGCCCCGTTTTGAGACCGAACACCGCAGCGATAACCAATTGGTCCTGTTGTATGAGTCCAACCGGCACTTTGAAGATTTGGCCGAGGGACTGATGCTGGGCTGCATCGCGCACTTTGCTGAGCGCATCGACATCGAGCGCGAGTCGACTGAGCACGGTGGGCGGCGCAAAGAGCGGTTCACCTTGACGCGGCGATGAGCGAAGACGTTGATCGACTGCGAAAACGCCTAGAGCGGGAACGCTTGGCTCGCAAAGAGGCCGAGCGCATTTTGGAAGAAAAATCTTTGGCGCTATACAACGCCAATCTGCGGCTGCAAACGGCGGCCGAGCAAGCCGAAATGTTGGTGGTTCAGCGTACGGCCGAACTCTCCGACGCCCTAAATTTGGCCAAACGCGCCAGTTCGGCGAAAAGCGATTTTTTGGCCAACATGAGCCACGAAATTCGCACCCCCATGAACGGCATCATCGGCATGACCGATCTGGCCTTGGATGCGCGCAACGACGAAGAGCGGCAGGGGTATTTGGAGATCGTTAAACGCTCCGCACAAGCGCTTTTGGCCATCATCAACGACATCTTGGATTTTTCAAAAATTGAGGCAGGGAAAATCCAAATCGAACAGGTTGTATTCAACCTGCGACAAACGCTCAACGACTGCGTTCAAATCTTGCGGGCCCGAGCGGACGAAAAAGATCTGCACATTGAGGTCGTCGTCGATGAAAAAACGCCCCATCTTGTTTTGGGCGACCCGACCCGGCTGCGGCAAGTGTTGATCAACCTGATGGGCAATGCCATCAAATTCAGCAAGCAAGGCCAGATCACCGTTCGCATCGAAACCTTAGCAGTCATGGGCGCGGCGGTGCAACTCAAATTCACCGTACAAGACACTGGCATTGGAATTGCGCCGGACAAACTCGAGAAAATTTTTGAAGCCTTCGCACAAGCCGACATTTCAACCACCCGCCACTACGGTGGCACCGGTTTGGGACTGACCATCACCCAACGCTTGGTTCAATTGATGGGTGGCCATTTGCGGGTGAGCAGTCAAATTGGGATGGGCAGCGTATTCGACTTCGATTTGGCGTTTCATTTGCCGACCGCGTTGGCCGACCTGCCAGCCGGACCGGAGCAAGCGCTCAAGCCCGTGCCTTCCCTGTCCATCTTGGTGGTGGAAGACCACCCCATCAACCAGCTGCTGACCAGCAAAATGCTCAGACAATGGGGTCACCGCGTGTGTGTAGCCAACAACGGACAAGAGGCCTTGGCGCAACTGGGCCAAGCACAAGAGCCTTTTGATCTGGTGCTCATGGACATGCAGATGCCGGTCATGGATGGGCTGCAAGCCACGGCGAAAATTCGACAAATGGCAAAACATCGGGCGTTACCGATCGTGGCAATGACCGCCAACGCCATGCTCGGTGATCGTGACCTGTGTCTGGAAGCGGGCATGAATGACTACCTGTCCAAGCCCATATTGGCCAAAGATTTGGAAGATAAACTGCACCAGCTGTTTGGATAAATCGGTGCCACGTTCAGGCTCAACCGGTTTTGCGCTGGGACTCCAAAAACGCCCAGACCGCGGGCTCTTCGGTGAAAGCCACGTTAAAGCGCAACCATGGGCTGGGGTGAAGTTCGGTGCCAAACAAATGGCCCGGACCGAGCAAAATGTCTTGTTCAGCGGCCTGATAGGCCAGTTCCGCCGCGTTGTTGATGTCGGGGTGGCGGGCCCACAAAAAGATACCGGCCTTGGGTTCTGAAAACAACTCAAAACCCGCGTTCTCCAGCTGCTGGGCGGTGCGTTGGTGGGCTTGAGCAAGTCGGTCACGTAGGCCACGCAGGTGTTTGCGCCAACGCCCATCCACCAAGGAGCCGTAAGCCAAGCGTTCGTTGAGCTCGGACGAGGTCAGCCCCGCGATCATCTTGAGTTGGGCGAAGTCTTCCAGCAAATCGGGCGGTGCGGCCAAATAACCCACGCGGATGTTGGGCGAAATGGTTTTGGAAAAGCTGCTGATGTAGACCACGCGCTGGAACTGGTCCAAACTGGCGAGGGATGGGCGTGGCTCGGGGTCGAGGTCGGCGTAGATGTCGTTTTCCACCACCGTGATGCCGTGCTGCTCTGCGAGCTGCACCACGCGGTGCAGATGCGCCAAGTTGGCCACCGAGCCGGTGGGGCTTTGTAGGCGCGGCTGAGTGAAAAAAACCTTCGGCTGATGCTGCTGAATCAAGGCCTCTAAGGCCAGCAGATCGTAGCCCTGCGGCGTGCGCGGCACGCCCAACAATTTGGCACCCAAAAATCGCAGCGAGAACAGCAAGTTGGGGTATCCGGGGTCGTCCACCAGCACCGCATCGCCAGGGCGCACCAAGCGCCGCGCCACCAAGTCGAGCGCTTGGCTGGAGCCTTGGGTGAGCAGGACCTGTTCGGCGTTGACGGCAATTTCTTGTTCGGCAAGCAGGTCGCGCACCACATGACGCAGCGGCGCAAAGCCCTTGGGTTCACCATAACCGCCCACGTCCACGTTGTCACTGGCCAAAGCGCGCAAGCTGCGCCGAAGGCCATCTTCAAACAGCCAATCGCTGGGCAACCAGCCACAGCCGGGTTTCATGCGCAGGGCGCGGTTTTCGAACACACGGCGCAAGTACCACATGGAGTCAAAGTTGTGGTTGGCGGATTCGACCACCGCGCCAGCACCCGGAGAAACTTGTGTATCGCGTTTACGAACAAAAAAACCCGAATGTGGGCGGGAGGTAAAAAAGCCCAAGGCCACCAAGCGGTCGTACGCATCCACCACGGTGTAGACACTCACGCCATGGGCGTGAGCGAACTGACGGATGGACGGTGCTTTGGCCCCAGGGCGAAGGTTGCCGCTTTGAATCAATGCGCGAAAACCCTCCACGATTTGAACCACCAAGGGCGTGGCGCTTTGGGTGCTGAGGGTGAACATGGGTTGTTGGGGTTGTTGGGGTTCTTGTGTACTGGTCGCGGGTGCAACACAGTGCTTCGCTGTGCGGGCGTGATCTGTATATGGTAGCGCCCGCGCATGGGTTCAGAATGCAAGCATTGCTAACCATTGTTTATTTGCTGGGAGCCCTTCATGAAACGCGAAACCAACCTGAACAACGCCGCTTTGCTGGCCCGCCGTCACGCCGCCATTCCGCGCGGTGTGGGCTTCAGCCACCCGATCTTCATTGAGCGCGGCGAGAACGCCGAAATTTGGGACGTGGAGGGCCGCCGCTTCATCGACTTCGCGGGCGGCATCGCGGTGCTCAACACCGGCCACCGCCACCCCAAAATTGTCCAGGCCGTCAAAGACCAACTCGACCACTACACCCACACCTGCTTCCAGGTCTTGGCTTACGAGCCTTATGTGGCGCTGGCCGAGCGCATCAACGCCAAAGCCCCCGGCGACTTTGCCAAGAAAACCCTGTTCCTCACGACCGGCGCAGAAGCCGTCGAAAACGCCATCAAAATCGCCCGCGCCCACACGGGTCGCTCGGGCGTGATCGCGTTTGGTGGCGGCTACCACGGCCGGACCTTGCTCACGCTGGGCCTGACCGGCAAGGTGGTGCCCTATAAAACCGGCTTTGGCCCCTTCCCCGCCGAGGTCTTCCATGCCCGCTTCCCCAACGCGCTGCACGGTGTGAGCGTGGACAATGCCATCGAGTCGATCGAACACATCTTCAAAAACGACATCGAGGCCAGCCGCGTGGCGGCCATGATTGTGGAGCCCGTGCAAGGCGAAGGCGGCTTCAACGTGGCCCCACCCGAGTTCTTGCAGCGCGTGCGCGCGCTGTGCGACCAGCACGGCATTGTGATGATTGCCGACGAGGTTCAAACCGGCGCAGGCCGCACCGGCACGTGGTTTGCGGTGGAGCAGTCGGGGGTGGCACCCGACCTCATCACCATGGCCAAGTCCATGGCCGGGGGTTTCCCGATTTCGGCGGTGGTGGGACGCGCCGAAATCATGGACGCCCCCGCCCCCGGTGGCTTGGGCGGCACCTACGCCGGCAGCCCGCTGGCCTGCGCGGCGGCGCTGGCCGTGCTGGAGGTGTTTGACGAAGAAAACCTGCTGCAGCGCAGCCGCGACGTCGGGCAGCGCATCACCCGCCGCTTGCAAGCCCTCGCGCAACAACACAAGTGCATCGCCGAGGTGCGCGGCTTGGGTGCGATGGTCGCCATGGAACTTTGCAAAAACGGTGACCCGCACCAGCCCGACGCCGACCTGACCAAGGCCTTGGCGGTCGAAGCCATGAACCGCGGCTTGATCATCCTGACCTGCGGCACCTACGGCAACGTGGTGCGCATTTTGGTGCCGCTCACCGCCAGCGACGCGCTGATTGACGAAGGCCTTAACATGATTGCCGACGCCCTCAACCACCTGCAAGGAAAGTCCGCATGAGCGCCAGCCCCCGTTTTTCTTGGGAAGACCCCTTCAACCTCGACAGCCAGATCAACGAGGACGAGCGCGCCGTGCGCGACGCGGCCCACAGCTATTGCCAAGCGCGTTTGCTGCCCCGCGTGACCGAGGCCTTTCGCCACGAAAAAACCGACCCCGCCATTTTTCGAGAAATGGGCGAACTCGGTTTGCTCGGCGCGACCATTCCCGAACAATACGGCGGCGCGGGGCTGAACTACGTGTGTTACGGCTTGGTGGCGCGCGAGGTCGAACGGGTGGACTCGGGCTACCGCTCCATGATGAGCGTGCAAAGCTCGTTGGTCATGGTGCCGATCTTTGAATTTGGCACCGAAGCGCAAAAACAAAAATACCTGCCCAAGCTGGCCACCGGCGAGTGGATCGGCTGCTTTGGTCTGACCGAACCCAACCACGGCTCCGACCCGGCCTCGATGATCACCCGCGCCAAGAAAGTGCCCGGCGGCTTTAGCGTCAGCGGCGCCAAGATGTGGATCACCAACAGCCCGTTTGCCGATGTGTTTGTGGTGTGGGCCAAGGACGACGAAGGCGCGATTCGCGGCTTCATCTTGGAAAAAGGCATGAAGGGCTTGAGCGCCCCGACCATCCACAGCAAGGTGGGCTTGCGTGCGTCCTTGACCGGCGAGATCGTGATGGACAACGTGTTTGTGCCCGACGAAAACGCCTTCCCCGACATCCGTGGTCTCAAAGGCCCCTTTACTTGCTTGAACAGTGCGCGCTACGGCATCGCTTGGGGTGCCTTGGGCGCGGCCGAGGACTGTTACTTCCGCTCGCGCCAGTACGTCATGGACCGTCAGCAGTTTGGTCGGCCTTTGGCTGCCAACCAGCTGATTCAGAAGAAGCTGGCCGACATGCTCACCGAGATCGGCTTGGGGCTTCAGGGCTGCTTGCGCTTGGGCCGCATGAAGGACGAAGGCACGGCAGCGGTTGAACTCACCAGTATTTTGAAGCGCAACAGCTGCGGCAAAGCGCTGGACGTGGCGCGCATGGCGCGCGACATGATGGGCGGCAACGGCATTTCCGACGAGTTCGGTGTGGCGCGTCACTTGGTGAACTTGGAGGTGGTCAACACCTACGAAGGCACCCACGACGTGCACGCGCTGATCTTGGGCCGTGCGATCACCGGTATTCAAGCCTTCTCTTGATGCCCGCTGAACAAACGAGCTCCACCGCGCCCCACAGCCCACCGCAGCCGCTGGCCGGTGTGCGGGTGCTCGACCTCTCCCGCGTGCTCGCCGGACCCTGGGCCGGCCAGCTCTTGGCCGACTATGGCGCGGACGTGCTCAAGGTCGAGCGACCCGGTGTGGGCGACGACACGCGCACTTGGGGACCACCGTGGTGGGGCGAAGGCACGGACCGTGTGGCGGCGTATTTTGTGTGTGCCAACCGGGGCAAGCGCTCGGTGGCGATCGACTTGGCCAGCGTTGACGGCGCGGCTTTGGTGCGCGAACTCGCCCAAGACGCCGACGTGGTGATTGAGAACTACAAGGTCGGCCAACTCGCCAAATACGGTTTGGATGCGGCCAGCTTGCAAGCGCTCAACCCGCGCCTGATTTATTGTTCCATCACGGGCTACGGCCAAACCGGCCCGCTGGCGCAAAAAGCGGGCTACGACTTCGCCATCCAAGCCGAGGGTGGTTTGATGAGCGTGACCGGAGAGGCCGGCGCTGAGCCCCAAAAAGTGGGCGTGGCCGTGACCGACCTCATGACCGGCGTCTACGCCACCACCGCCATCTTGGCCGCGCTGCACGAGCGCTCACACACCGGTCGTGGTCGTGTGATCGACGCGGCCCTGTTTGACGTGCAAGTGGCCATGCTCGCCAACCAGGCCAGCAACCAGTTGGTGGGCCAGACCCAGCCCACGCGCATGGGCAACGCCCACCCCAACATCGTGCCCTACCAAGTGTTCGCCAGCGGCGATGGCCACGTGGTGCTGGCCGTGGGCAACGACGGCCAATTCGCCCGTTTTTGTGAAGTCGCAGGACGCCCCGACGTTGCCCACGACGAACGCTTCGCCACCAACCCCATGCGGGTGCAACACCGCAGCGTGCTGGTGCCGATGCTGGCGCAGTGGATGCTGGAGCGCAGCACCAAGCAATGGGTCGAGCAACTCGAAGCTGCGGCCGTGCCCTGCTCGCCCATCTTGGCCATTGACCAAGTGCTCCAACACCCGCAGGTGCAAGCCCGTGGCCTGTGCTTGCCCGCCTTGGATGGAGCGCCACCGATGATTGCCAACCCCATGCGCCTGGATGGCCAACGCCCCGTCTCGCCCAAAGCCCCACCGAACTTGGGTGCGGATCGGGCACACTGGTTGCTTGACCCACACGATCCCTTGCCACGCTGAGCCAAACACCACGCCCATGACCACTTCGCAGCCCCTCGTCACTTTCACTGGCGTTCAAAAAACTTACGACGGCAAGACTTTGGTGGTCAAAGACCTGAACCTGTCGATTCAGAAGGGTGAGTTCTTGTCACTGCTTGGGCCTTCGGGCTCAGGCAAAACCACCACACTCATGATGCTGGCTGGCTTTGAGTCGCCCACCGCCGGTGAGATTGCCTTGAACGGTGTGCCCATCACACGCACGCCACCACACAAGCGCAACTTCGGCATGGTGTTCCAAAACTACGCCCTGTTTCCGCACATGACGGTGGCGCAAAACATCGCTTATCCCTTGAGTGTGCGCCGCTGCCCCGACACGGTGCGCCAAGCCAAAGTGACCAAAGCCTTGGACATGGTGCAAATGGGCCCCATGGGCGAGCGTTTCCCTGGCCAGCTCTCGGGCGGGCAGCAGCAACGCGTGGCCTTGGCGCGTGCCTTGGTGTTTGACCCACAACTCGTGCTCATGGACGAACCTCTGGGCGCCTTGGACAAGCAGCTGCGCGAGCACATGCAGATTGAACTCAAGGCCTTGCACCGTTCCTTGGGCATCACCTTTGTGTACGTGACACACGACCAGTCGGAAGCCTTGACCATGTCGGACCGCGTGGCGGTGTTCAACGACGGGTTGATCCAACAAATCGACCGCGTGGACCGTTTGTACGAAGCCCCCGCCAACCGCTTTGTGGCGGGTTTTGTGGGCGACAACTCGGTGCTCACGGGGGTGGTCGTGGCCTTGGACGGTGAACGCTGCACCGTGCGTTTGCCCGATGGCAGCGCATTACACGGCCTGAACATCAACCAAGCTGCCGTGGGTGAGTCGGTGCACGGCAGCATCCGACCCGAGCGCATCGCTCTGCGCCCACTGGAAACCCCTCACAGCGCCCTTCAAACGCAGTTGCGCGACCTGATGTATTTTGGTGATCACCAGCGCCTGCGCTGCCACCTCCCCCAACAAGCCGAGATCGGCGTCAAAGTGCCGCTGCAAGGGATGGACTCCCTGCAAGCCGGCCAATCGGTGACGTTGTTCTTGCCCACCGAGCACGTGCGGATCTACCGCTGAGCACCCCTCCCGTTCCCTCAACCCGTTAGGAGATTTAGAACATGAAAGCGAAACAACTCTTGGTGGCCGCAGCCATCGCTGCGAGCTTGCCCGTCATGGCGCAAAGCACGCTGACCGTGGTCAACTTTGGTGGGGCCAATGGCGCCGCACAGAAGAAAGCGTATTTCGAGCCCTTCGAGAAAACCGGCGCGGGCAAAGTGGTGGCCGTGGAATACAACGGCGAGCAAGCCAAGATCAAAGCCATGGTCGAAGCCAAAAAAGTCACCTGGGACGTGGTCGAGGTCGAGAGCCCCGACATCAACCGTGGTTGCGACGAGGGCCTGTTCGAAAAACTCGACTGGAGCAAAGTGGGCAACAAGGCCGACTTCCAAAAAGCCGCGGTGCACGAATGCGGTGTGGGCACGTTTGTGTGGTCCACCGTGATGGCCTACAACGCCGACAAGATCAAAAACGCCCCCACCAGCTGGGCCGATTTCTGGGACACCAAAAAATACGCTGGTAAACGCGGCATGCGCAAAGGCGCCCGTTACAACTTGGAATTTGCGCTGATGGCCGATGGCGTAGCACCTGCCGATGTGTACAAAGTGCTCGCCACCAAAGCCGGCGCTGATCGCGCCTTCGCCAAAATGACGGCGCTCAAACCCAACATCCAGTGGTGGGAAGCCGGCGCACAACCGCCCCAGTTCTTGGTGGCGGGTGACGTGGCCATGACCACCGCCTACAACGGCCGAATCGACGCCGCCCAACGCGAAGGCAAGAACCTTCAGATTTCTTGGACCGGCGGTATATACGACTTGGACTACTGGGTCATGCCCAAAGGCACGCCCAACAAGGATTTGGCGCACAAGTTCATCGCCATGGCCAGCTCACCAGCGGCCCAAGCCGAATACGCCAAGAACATCAGCTACGGCCCGACCAACAACAAAGCCTTGGCTTTGTTAGACGCCAAGGTGCTCAACCTGTTGCCGACCTCAGCGGCCAACAGCAAAAACGCCTTGCAATTCAACATCGGCTTCTGGTCTGACCAGGGTGAGGCGCTCGAGAAGCGCTTCTCCGCTTGGGCCGCACAGTAAGCACGATGACCAGCGACACCGCCCTCATCAGCCAGCTGCAACGGGCCAATCGTCGGCGCAAAGTCAGGGCTGCGGCCCTGACCTTGCCCCTGCTCGCCTTTTTGCTGGTGGTGTTTTTGGTGCCGCTGGCCCAATTGCTGATCCGCGCGGTTAAAAACCCCGAAGTGGCCAATGCCTTACCCCGCACGGGGCAGGCCTTGGCCGATTGGAACCGCAAAGGCTTGCCCACCGACGCCGCTTACGCGGCGTTGCTGCAAGACCTGTCGTCCATCGAAGAAACCGCCGACGCGGGCGTCTTGGCACGCCGCCTCAACAGCGAAGCACCCGGTGCACGCTCTTTGATCATGGGCACCTACCGCGCCCTGCCCACGGAACTGCCCACCACCTCTGCTGCCTCACGCCAAACCCTGATTGGGCTCGACCCGCGATGGGAAGAGCCCGAATTCTGGCAGGCCATTGCCAAAAACAGCAGCCGTTGGACCCCCGACTACCTGCTCACCGCGGTCGACCTCAAACGCTCAGCACAAGGCGATATCGTGGCGGTGGGTGAAGGCGAGGCCGCCTTTCGCGACATCTTGATCCGAACGTTTGAAATCAGTGCGGTCGTCACGCTGTTCGCCTTGCTGATCGGTTACCCCTTGGCCTACTGGCTCAGCACCTTAAGCGAGCGCCAAGCCAACGTGATGTTGATCTTGGTCTTGCTGCCGTTTTGGACCTCGGTGCTGGTGCGCATCGCCGCTTGGATCGTGCTCTTGCAAAACAACGGCTTGGTCAATCGCTTCCTGATGTTCATCGGTGCCATCGATGCACCCGCGCCCCTGCTCTTCAACCGCTTGGGCGTGGTCATCGCCATGGTGCACATCCTCTTGCCTTTCATGATCTTGCCGCTCTACAGCGTCATGAAATCGGTGCCCAGCAACTACATGCGCGCGGCCATCTCTCTGGGCAGCCCACCGCTGTTCGCCTTTGCTCGGGTCTACCTGCCGCAAACCTACCCCGGTGTGGCCGCGGGCTGTTTGCTGGTGTTCATCACCGCCATTGGTTACTACGTGACGCCGGCTTTGCTCGGCGGTGCGGCCGACCAGATGCTGAGCTACTACGTGGCGCAGTACACCAACGTGGAAGTCAACTGGGGCCTGGCCTGCGCCTTGGGCGGGGTCTTGCTCAGCACGACGCTGATTTTGTATGCGCTGTACCGGCGCGTGGCCAAAGCCGAACTGAGCCTGGGCTGATCATGTTCAAACGCACCCCCTTCCCCGCTTACTACACCCCGCTGGACATGTTGGGCTGGTTGGCCCTGCGTGTGGCGGGCATCGGCGCGCTGGTGTTTTTGCTCTTGCCCATCGTGGTGATCATCCCACTGTCGTTCAGCGACAGTTCGTTTTTGGCTTACCCCATCGAGGGCTGGTCACTGCGTTGGTACGAAGAAATGTGGGCCTCAGACGATTGGGCGCGCGCCACCAAAAACAGCTTCATTGTCGCGCCCTTGGCCACCCTATTGGCGACCACTTTGGGTACTTTGGCTGCCATGGGCTTATCCGGCGGACAATTTTGGGGCAAGGGCTTTGTCAACGGCTTGCTGATCTCACCCATGGTTGTGCCCATTGTGGTGGTGGGTGTGGCCACGTACTTGGTGTTTGCGCAGTGGGGCTTGAGCGACTCCTACCTCGCGCTGATCTTGGTGCACGCCGCACTGGGCGCGCCCTTTGTCGTGACCACCGTCTTGGCCACCTTACAAAACTTCAACCACAACCTGGTGAAGGCCAGCCTGAGCTTGGGCGCGAGCCCACTGCAAACCTTCTTCAAGGTCACACTGCCTGTGATTGCGCCGGGCGTGATTTCGGGCGCCCTGTTCGCCTTTGCCACCTCGTTTGACGAGGTGGTGGTCACGCTGTTCTTGGCCGGCCCCGAGCAAGTGACCTTGCCGCGCCAAATGTTCACCGGCATTCGCGAAAATATCTCACCGACCATTGCCGCCGTCGCCACCCTACTGATCCTGTTCACCACCGCGCTCATGCTCACCTTAGAGTGGTTGCGCGGCCGTCAAAAGCACACCCCATGAGCACCTTCAACCAACCTTTGGGCGGGAACGAGATGCCCCGTTTTGGCGGCATGGCCTCGATGATGCGCCTGCCCATGGCCGACTCACCACAAGGTTTGAATGTGGGTTTTGTGGGCGTGCCGCTGGACATCGGCACCAGCCACCGCCCTGGTGCCCGCTTTGGCCCGCGCCAAATCCGCGCCGAGTCTTGCCTGATCCGCCCTTACAACATGGCCACGGGCGCAGCCCCTTTTGACGCCTTACAAGTGGCCGATTTGGGCGATGTGCCGATCAACACCTACAACCTGCTCAAGTCGGTCGACATCATTGAGCGCCACTACCGCCCCATCTTGGCCGCTGGCTGTATCCCTTTGACCCTTGGGGGCGACCACACGATCGCGCTGCCGATCCTGCGTGCCATGAAGGCCCAGCATGGCCCTGTGGCCATGATCCACGTGGACGCACACGCCGACGTCAACCCCGAGATGTTTGGCGAGCGCATCGCCCATGGCACGCCGTTTCGCCGCGCCGTGGAAGAAGGCCTCCTGCAAGGCGATAAGGTCTGGCAAATTGGTTTGCGCGGCAGCGGCTATTCGATGGAGGACTTTGACTGGCCGCGCCAACAAGGCTTCACCATCGTGCCGGCGCACGAGGTCTGGTACCAATCGCTGGCGCCGCTGATGGCGCAGATCCGCGAGCGCATCGGCCCCAACACCCCCACCTACCTGAGCTTTGACATCGATGGCATCGACCCCTCGTTTGCTGGTGGCACGGGCACGCCCGAGATCGGTGGTCTGAGCGTGCCGCAAGCACTCGAGATCATCCGCGGTTGCCGTGGCCTGAACCTGGTGGGCGGCGACTTGGTCGAGGTCTCCCCGGCCTATGACACCAGTGGCAACACCGCCTTGCTTGGCGCCAACCTCTTGTTTGAAATGCTGTGCGTCCTGCCCGGCGTGGCGTACCGTTGATGCTGTTTTTGTTTCATTGATTTTTTAAAAGACTTTCACCATGAGCACTTCACCCCTGTCCCAACTCAAAGACCCTACCCTGCTCAAAACCGACGCCCTGATCAACGGGCAATGGGTCAAGGGCAACCGCCGGTTTGACGTGACCGACCCCGCCACGGGCCAGAAGTTGGCCGACGTGGCCAACCTCGGCCCACAAGAGGCTGAACAAGCCATCGCCGCGGCCAACACCGCTTGGGGCCCTTGGAAGACCAAGACCGCCAAAGAGCGCAGCATCATCTTGCGCAAGTGGTTCGACCTGCTCATGGCCAACCAAGACGACTTGGGCCGCATCATGACCGCCGAGCAAGGCAAACCCTTGGCCGAGGCCAAAGGCGAAGTGGCTTACGGCGCGAGTTTCGTGGAGTGGTTTGCCGAAGAGGCCAAGCGCGTCAACGGCGAGACCCTGCCCCAATTCGACAACAACCGCCGCTTGCTCGTCTTGAAGCAGCCCATCGGCGTGTGCGCGGCCATCACGCCGTGGAACTTCCCGCTCGCCATGATCACGCGCAAGGTCGCGCCAGCACTGGCCGCAGGTTGCCCAGTCATCATCAAACCGGCCGAACTCACCCCGCTGACCGCCTTGGCCGCGGCCGAGTTGGCCATTCGCGCGGGTATCCCCGCGGGCGTGCTCAACATGATCACCGCCGACGCCGACAACTCAATCGCCGTGGGCAAGGTGATTTGCGCCAGCGACGTGGTGCGCCACATCAGCTTCACCGGCTCGACCGAAGTGGGTCGCATCTTGATGGCGCAGTCCGCGCCCACCGTGAAGAAAATGTCGCTCGAACTCGGCGGCAACGCGCCCTTCATCGTGTTTGACGACGCCGACATCGACAGCGCCGTCGAGGGTGCCTTCGCCAGCAAATACCGCAACGCGGGCCAGACCTGCGTGTGCTCCAACCGCCTGTACGTGCAAGCGGGCGTGTACGACGAGTTTGTGAAAAAGTTCGCCGCCAAAGTGGCCACCGCCAAGGTCGGCAACGGCTTTGAAGACGGTGTGAACCAAGGCCCACTGATCGAGGAAGCCGCGCTGCAAAAAGTACAACGCCACGTTGATGATGCCGTGGCCAAAGGCGCGCGCGTGCTGGTCGGTGGCAAGCGCTTGGCCGGTCAGTTTTTTGAGCCCACCGTCGTGGCCGACGCCACCGCCGACATGTTGTGCGCCAAAGAAGAGACCTTTGGCCCTTTCGCCCCCGTCTTCAAGTTCCACACCGAACAAGAAGCCGTGGACGCAGCCAACCACACCGAGTTTGGCTTGGCCAGCTACTTCTACAGCCGGGACGTGGGCCGCATTTTCCGCGTGGCCGAAGCCTTGGAGTACGGCATGGTGGGCATCAACGTGGGCATTTTGGCCACCGAGCACGTGCCCTTTGGTGGCGTTAAACAATCCGGCTTGGGCCGCGAAGGCTCACACCACGGCATGGACGACTACGTGGAGATCAAATACCTCTGCGTGGGCGATATCTTGAAGTGATCAGCCGATCAAGCACACCGTCTCAGACCCCGACCAGTCGCTCAGCGGCTGGCTGAGGTCGGCACCGCGACGCAGGGCGGTGAGTTCGGCGACGATGCTCAAGGCGATCTCGGGCGGTGTGAGGCCACCAATGCGCAAACCCACGGGACCGCGCATGCGCGCGGCCTCATCGGGTGACACATCAAAATCCAGCAAGCGGGCGCGGCGAACCTCGTTGTTGTGGCGCGAGCCCAATGCACCCACATAGAACGCTGGGGTGCGCAAGGCTTCCATGAGCGCCAAGTCGTCGAGCTTGGGGTCGTGGGTGATGGCCACCAGCGCGCTGTTGCGGTCCAGGTTCATCGACAGCACCAAATCATCGGGCATGGCGGTGGACAGGGTTACGCTGCTGATCTGCTCCCAACCCTCGTGGTATTCGGTGCGCGGCTCGCACACGGTGACTTGGTAGTCCAACATGCTGGCCATGCTGGCTAAGTAGCGCGAGAGTTGACCGCCCCCAATGATGAGCAAACGCAGGCGCGGGCCGTGCACGGTGATGAGCCGCTGGCCATCGAAGACCACCTGATCGCCTTGGGTGGCGGGCACGAGCTTGACCACGCCGGTGGCCATGTCGAGTTCACGCTGCAGCAACTGGTGCGACTCGATGCCCGCCAGCAAAGCGCGCAGCTGCGAAGCGTTGGACAAGGGCTCCAAGACAATTTGCACCGAACCCCCACAAGGCAACCCAAAGCGGCGGGCTTCTTCGGCGGTGGCACCATACGTGGTGGTTTCGGGCAAACGCAGCGCCAACTCGCCTTGGGCCACGCGGCGAATCAAATCGTCTTCGATGCAGCCGCCCGAGACCGAACCGGCCACTTGCCCATCGTCGCGGATGACCATCATCGAGCCCGGCGGGCGCGGGGCTGAGCCCCAGGTTCGGATGACCGTGCCCATGACCACGCGGTGGCCTTTGTCGCACCAGTTCAAGGCGGTGCGGATGACGTCGATGTCGATGCTGTTCATGAAGATCTCCGGTTCGAGGTGCCCCAAGCCCACAAGGCCCACGTGCTGCTGACGCCCAACAAGCCCCAGCCGATGGCGGTGGGACCGAGGGTTGGGGCCCATTGGGCTGTGAGCACCATGCCTGTTAGGCCCAGTGCGGTGCCGACCCAGACGCTGGCTTGGGGCTGTGGGGCCGATCTCCCCACTTGCGCCCAGGCACAGCCCAAGGCCAGCAAGCCCATGGCCAACAACATGGGGGTGAGTTGGGTGCTTAAGAGCACGGCCACGGCGGCGAGCACGCTCAAGCCATGGCCCCATTGCGCATGGGACGCAGCCCACACAGTCCGTTGTGCAAGGGGTTTGAACACGTCGGCCAAGGCCATCACGCCCAGGTGCAAGGCCATGGCCACCGGGGCCGACAGGCCTTGGGACACGCACCACTGGGTCATCAAGGTGAGAGCGCCCATCATGACGGTCATGTTGGGGTCCACGCTGCGCCACGCGGTGAACGAACGGGGCGTTGTTCGCGGCTGGCTGAACAAAACGGCCGTGGCGACACTCAGCACCAGCAGCAACAAGGCCCAACGCTCAGACCACAACACGAAGTCGGCAGCCATGAGAGCGACCAGGGCAATGGCCAGTGCGTGGGTGCGCAACCGCGCCCATGGATTGACCACAGCATGTGATGGGCTTTGTCGGTCCAAGGCGTTGCTGGTGCCGGCCAAACCCACGGCCAAGGCCAGTAAACCCAGCCAGCGCCAAGACGCAGGCAGAGGACTTTGCATGAGGCACAAACCGCCCACGCTGAGCAGCCACAGCGCCGCGTGCCAAGCGCGGTGGTGTTGCCAGACGCGTTCGGGTTGCCACACCCGCAGCACGCACCACAGCACCACCGCCGACATGCCGCTCCACCACAACCAGCTCAGTTGAGTGCCCATGTGCGCCAAAACGGTCCAGCCCACATAGGTCAAGGTCACTTGGGCCAGCGAAGCCCAAGCCACCCCGCCCCAGGCGGCGGTGCCAGCTGCCCAAACGCTGGGCGCAGACATTCTGGTGGGTATCGTGCTGCTCTGTGCCATGGTCAACCGCGCTGGTAAGCGTGGAGTTGGTTGTGGCCGCGCTCGCTGTGCACGCTGGCGTTGAAGGACACGATCAAACGGTCACGCTGCCCCACATAGGGCATGGCTTGGTGGGGCAACCACGAGGGGAAGACCACCAGCTTGCCCGACTCGGGCGCGATGTCGGTGTGCGGCACTTGCAAATAGGCGTTGCCAAAATCGGCGTGCGCACCGCCCAAGCGGTTGAAGTACGGGCCGTAAAAACGGGTGATGCCGTTGAGCTCACCCAAGCCGGGGTGCGCGATGCGCTCGGCCTCGTCGTCGAGGTCGACGTAGTACACACCCGACCACGAGCAATTGCCGTGGGTGTGCACATCGTGGTGGGCGGCGTGGTTGCTGAACTGGCACCACAAACCTTCGATAGCGATTTGCATGCCGGGTTGTTCGCCGTGCGATGACGCCCAAACGCCCGCATTGGCCACTACCACGGTGTCGCGGATGCTGGCCACCAAAAACTGCACCAAGCGCTGCCACTCGGGAAGTTTGATGCGCTGGAGCAAGTCGTCACCGCTGGCAAAAAATGGGCCCGATTGCCCCGTCGCGGCTTGACCGGTGGCGCGCAGCACGCCCAAGACGCGCAGCAGCAAGGGGTTGACCTCGGGCGCGTCGGCCCATTGGTACACACCCACGGTGGTGGGCCACAGCTGGCGTTGTTCAGACAGGGGGCTGAGCTTCATGCGGCGGTGGGGTCGATCGCGTACGCGGCTGGCCAGCGCAATTGGTGGCCGTTGGTGCGGGCCAAGGTCTCGATGTCTTCGGGAGCGTCGATATCCAAACGGTAGCGGCGGTTCTCGGTGACCCAGCGGTGCACGGCCTCGGGGTTGGCGGCTTGCCATTGCTTGCAGCCCACGTTGGCGCCTTGGCTGAGCACCTGTTGGCGCACCGCTTGGCTGAACATGACGGGGTTGCCCGGCAAGTCGCCCACTGTGGGGATGAGCACCTGCGTGCCTTCGGGGCGTTTTTTGTACGCCCCAATCACATCCGTCAGGTCTTGAGCGTTGAGCAAGGCCAAATCGGCCAAACTCACCAAGACCGCATCGTGTTTGCCCTGGAGAGCGGTCAAGCCGACACGCAATGAGGACACCTGGCCCGCATCGGGATCGGGGTTGTGCACGATGGTGACGGGGAAATCTTGGATGACCGGTTCGATGGCCGCCGCGTGATGGCCCAACACCACCACCACCTCGTCCACACCAGCGCCGGACAAGGCGATCAATTGTCGACGAATGAGCGGCACGCCGCCGAGCTCCAACAAACTTTTGGGTCGATGACCCAAACGGCTACCGGCACCCGCGGCCAAGAGCACGGCCCCGACCACCACGCGGCTGTACAAACCGCCACCGCCTTTGAGCAAGCAACCCATGGTCAGGCTACCCCACCGCAGCAACTGCCTTTGCCGACGCTGGCCAATGCTGGCACAGGTTCGAGCACGGGCGCAGCTTTCGCGCCACCGCAGCACGAGGTTTTGGGCGAAGCATCGACCTTGGCCACCGGTTCTGCCGCTGGGACGGGAGTTTGGCGGCGCGCACCGATGACCGCACCGAGCACCGACAAGGCGATTTCTTCGGGCGTTTGTGCCCCAATGGGCGTGCCCGCAGGGGCCACGATGGCGTCGACCGCCGCCGTGGGCAAACCGCTGGCCTTGAGCGAATTCTTGAGCACGTGGCCCTTGCGCTCGCTGGCCACGAACCACACGGTGCGCGCTTGGGCTTCCAAGGCGGCACGCAAAGCGGGCAAGTCGCCCCGGCCTTGGGTGGCCACAATCACCCAGCCGCCCGAGGGCGCTTGGTCAAACGCGCTGGGCAAGGCGCGCACCGAGAAACCCACGCGCGGCGCAAGTTCGCACAGCGCATGCGCCACCGGCGTGTCGCCCATAACGGTCAGCTCGGTGAGCGGCAACACCGGATCGATGAAGAGCTCAAGCGTGCCGCCAGAGTGGCAGGTCATGCCAAAGGCCAAGACATCGCCCAAGAGTTGCTCGGTGCCTTCGGTCGAGGGCGAAATGCGGATGGTGCGCGGAGCGCCGTCGGCCAACGCGGCGCGCACGGTTTTGATGACGGCGGGCTGTGCGCAGCCGCCGCCGATCCAGCCGTGGATGGTGCCGTCGGGGGTGACCACGGCTTTGTCACCGGGACGCGATGAGGTTGGTGGTGTCACGCGCAGCACCGTGACCAAGGCATACGGCTGCTGCGATTGTTGGAACTGGTGCGCGAAGGTGAGCCAGGTGGTGGGGGTCATGGTGGCCTTTCTCATTTAGTGAAGCAGGTGCTGGGCGCGCTGCAGATCGGCGAGCTGGGCCAGCGGAATGAATCGGTCGATGCAGGATTTGGCGTGCTCGATGGCTTGGGAGTTGGGCCGCTGCGCATTGGGGTGGAACCAGGTGATGCGCGCGCCGTGTTGCTTGAGTTGCAACAGCGACTGGCGCAGCTGCTCGGGCGGGTCGGTGTCGTAGCCGTCGGACATGACCCACACGTGGCAAGGGCGGCGCAGCTGAGCGCGCGCGTGTTGGCGTGCCATGGCGCTCAGGTTGCTCGCGATGCGCGTGCCCGAACCGAAACCGGCGGTCACGGCGTTGATTTTTTCTTGCACATACGGGCTGTCGCGCAACAAAAGCGGCGTGACCTCGGACAAGCGGACATGGAACACAAAGGCGCGCGCTTGGGCGCTTTGCACAAAGGCGCGACACAAGCGCAGGTAAAACGCCGCGTGGGTTTCCATGGAGCGGCTGACGTCGGCCAACAAAAACAGGCGCGGCGGCACGGTTTTGCGCCGGCTCCACGACGGCGTCAAGGGCAAGCCCCCAAAAGCCAGGCTGGCGCGCAGGGTGTGGCGAATGTCGAGCCGGTGGCCGCGCGGGTCCAAGGTCCAGCGCCGCGTGGGACGCGGCTGCAACTGGCGGTGGATCTGTTGGGCCAAGCGCTGCAAGCGGTGCAGGTCTTCGGGCATCCACATCTGTTGGCTGCGGTCGTGCAAAGCATCAACCGCACTGGCACCAGCTTGGGCTTTTTCAACGGCGGGCGCGTTGCTGTCGCTGCGGGTGTCGCTGCTCGGGCTGGGGTTGCTGGCGCCGCTGCTGGGCGTGCTGTTGCTGGCGTCTGTGGCGCTGTCTTGAATTTGTTGCACCAGGCTGCGCAGGTCGCGTCGGGCACGGGTTTGGCCCGACACCTTGACGGTGCCTTTGATGCGGTGGGGAAACCAAAACCGCTCGAACAAGTCAGGCCACAGGTGCCACTGACGTGCGTTGCCACACGCAATGGCGCGCCAAGCGGCCGACGCGCAGCCCGACTGCCCGCTGGGCAGGCAAGACAGGGCACGCAACATCTGGGTTTGTTCACCCGGCCCCACGTTGAAGCCCTGCTCGCGCAAATAGTGGGCAAAGCCCGCTAAGCGCTGGGTGGCGGCTTGAGGGGCGCTGCGCATTCAGGTCTCCGCAGAAGCGGCCTGCGAGATGGCCACACCACTCGGTGTGGTGCGTTCGATGAGTTGCTGCAAACGCTCGGGGCTGAGCATGAAAGCGTCTTCGCGCGTTTTGAGCAAACAAGCCATGGCCTGCATGACCACCGCGATGTCTTGCGGCATGGACTGGGGGTGCAAGGCGTGCAAGGCGCGCACCCAATCCAAGGTCTCCGCGATGCCGGGCGTCTTGGCCAGGTCTTCGCGGCGCAGGCGGTGCACCAAGGCCACGGCCTCTTCGGCCAGGTGCAAATCGACCTCGGGCAGGGTTTGTTTGACGATGGCGATTTCGCGCGCCAGCGTCGGGTATTCGAGGTAGTGGTAGAGGCAGCGGCGACGCAGTGCGTCCGACAACTCGCGTGTGCCGTTGCTGGTGAGCACCACCAAAGGCGGGTGCTTGGCCACCAAGGTGCCCAGCTCGGGCACGGTGATTTGGTTTTCGGCCAAGATCTCGAGCAAGAAGGCCTCAAAGGCCTCGTCGGCGCGGTCAACCTCATCGATCAACAGCACCATGGGCTCGTCGGAGACCATGGCTTTGAGCAAGGGGCGCGAGAGCAAATAGTCTTGGGTGAACAAGTCGGCTTCGCGCAAGGCCGGCCCCTCGGTGTTTTCGTGCAAACGGATGGCCATGAGCTGTTTGCCGTAGTTCCATTCGTACGCGGCTTGCGCCATGTCCAAGCCCTCAAAGCACTGCAAGCGCACCAAGGGACGTTGCAAGGCTTTGGACAGGGCCAGGGCCAGCGCGGTTTTGCCCACGCCCGCATCGCCTTCGAGCATGACCGGGCGTTGCAACTGGGTGGCCAGCCACACCGTGGTGCTCAGGCCCGGGTCGGGCAAATAGCCGACCCGACTCAACTGGGTTTGCAACTCGGCTTGCGTGGCGGGCGTCATGCTCGCTCCGGGCCTTAAGCGCGCTTGCCAAAGAGGCCGGAGAACCAGCCTTTGACCAAGGCCCAGAAGATGGCCAGACCGTTGATCTCGCCAGCGACTTGGGGCTTGAGCGCTGCGGCCGGCGCATCCATGGGTGGCGCACCGGCTGCGGCCGGCGCAGCGGCTGCGCCGCCGGGCATGGCCAGCGCGGTTTGGCGGAAGTTTTCCACGAATTGGCCGAGGATCATTTCCGAGACCTGCACCATCATGCGGCCACCGAATTGCGCGAACTTGCCGTTGACGATGACCGCCGCCGAGCCGTTCAGGATGCAGTGCGCCGAGTTGGCGGGATCGGGGACGATGGTGGCGGTCAGGTCCATGCTGGCCGAAGAGCCGCCTTTGTCGGCGCCCTTGCCCAGCATCACGACCTTGCGCTCAGCGTCCGACTTTTCCAGCACGTCCACCGTGCCACCGAACTGGGCCACGGCCGGACCGACCTTGACCTTCACACCGCCTTTGTACGAGGTCTCGGACAGCTGCTCGGTGATCTCGGCACCGGGCATACACGCCGCGGTGGCCTTGAGGTCGCAGAGCAGCGCCCAAGCGCGAGCGGCGTCCACGTCCAGTGGGTATTGTTTGTCGAGTTTGACTTCCATGGGGGATCCTTGGTTTACAGATTGGCACCGTGCTCGCGCAGCGCTTTCCAGGTGCGGAACGCGTTGTGCGGCATGTCCAGGTGCGTGACACCCAGGTGCGAGAAGGCATCGACCACGGCCGAGGTGAAGGTGGGGATCGAGCCGACGTGGGGCGACTCGGCCACGCCCTTGGCGCCCAATGGGTGGTGCGGCGAAGGCGTGGTGGTGTGGTCGGTTTCCCAGTGCGGGGTTTCCACGAAGGTGGGCAGGAAGTAGTCCATCAAGGTGTTGCCCAAGAGGTTGCCCTGTGCGTCAAAGGGCATTTGCTGGCCCATGGCCACGGCAAAACCTTCGGTCAAACCGCCGTGGATCTGGCCTTCGATGATCATCGGGTTGATGCGGGTGCCGCAGTCGTCCAGCGCATAAAAGCGGCGGATTTTGGTCTCGCCCGTGGCGCGGTCGATGTCGACCACACACAGGTAAATGCCGAAGGGGAAGGTGAAGTTCGGTGGGTCGTAGTAGTGCACGGCCTCCAAACCCGGCTCCATGCCGTCTGGTGGCTGGTGGTAAGCCTGCCAAGCCACGTCGGCCATGGTTTTGAACTTGCTGTCGTCGCCCTTGACCTTGAAGCGGTCGACTTCCCAATCGAGGTCGGCTTCGTTGACTTCAAGCATGTGGGCCGCGATCTTGCGGGCCTTGGCGTGGATCTTGCGAGCGGCCAAGGCGATGGCGGCACCGGCCACTGGTGTCGCCCTCTTCCACCTGAATCACTTCAGACGGAATGCCCAATTCGGTGGCGATGATCTGCGCGTAGGTGGTCTGGTGGCCTTGACCTTGCGTGATCGTGCCCATGCGAGCGATGGCGCTGCCGGTGGGGTGGATGCGGATTTCGCAGGAATCGAACATGCCCACGCCCAAGATGTCGCACATCTTGGAGGGGCCTGCGCCCACCACTTCAGTGAAAGTGACCAGGCCAATGCCCATCAAGGTCGGGCTGTTGGGGTCGGCGCGTTTGGCCGCCTGTTCGGCGCGCAGGCCTTTGTAGTCCACGGCTTCGAGCACTTTGTCCAGAGCGGTTTGGTAGTCCCCCGAGTCATACTCAAAACCAAAGGCACTGGTGTAGGGGAACTGGTCTTTCTTGACGAAGTTCTTGGCGCGGATCTCGGCCTTGTCCATGCCCAGCTTTTGCGCCAACACATCGACCATGCGCTCGATCAAATACACCGCTTCGGTCACGCGGAAGGAGCAGCGGTAGGCCACGCCACCGGGAGCCTTGTTGGTGTAGACGCCCTTGACGCTCGCGTGTGCGGCGGGAATGTCGTAGGAGCCCGAGACGATGTGGAACATGCCTGCAGGGAACTTGGTCGGGTCGGCACAGGCGTCGAACGCGCCATGGTCGGCCACCACGTTCACACGCAGGCCGGTGATCTTGCCGTCGGCCGTCGCAGCCAATTCGCCGTCCATGTGGTAGTCACGGGCGAAGGCGGTGGAAGAGATGTTTTCAATGCGGTCTTCGACCCACTTGACGGGGCGACCCAGCACGATGGAGGCCACGATGGCGCAGACATAACCGGGGTAAATGCCGACCTTGTTGCCAAAGCCGCCGCCAATGTCGGGGCTGACGATGCGCACCTTGGATTCGGGGATGCCCGAG
>JAABPX010000011.1 GCA_011391745.1 Comamonadaceae bacterium | reverse complement strand
ACCACGGTGCGCACCACGTGAGGCGCTTGCGAGGTGATGAAGGTGGTCAGGTCACCTTTGATCGGATCAAAGGAGGCCACGCAGCCGCAGGTCTCCAGCGGGCAGGGGTGCACGCGGGGGTAGTACATGTGCTGCGAGACGGTCACTTCGGCCTTGTCGAAGGCGGCGTCGGCGGCCGACTTGTCACCGGCATCCCAGGTGAAGATGTGGTTGTGGTGGTCACGCTTGCCGTGGGCGCCTTCCGTCTTGCCCGCCAAGTCGTCGCGGATGACGGGCGCGCCGGGTTGCAGCGCGGCATAGGGGTCCATCACGACGGGCAGCTCTTCGTATTCGACCTCGACGGCTTCCACCGCGTCGGCGGCGATGTAGCGGTCGTCAGCGATGACGATGGCCACTTCCTGCATCTGAAAGTGCACCTTCTCGTCGGCCAGCACAGCGGCGACGTCACCGGCTAGCGTCGGCATCCAATGGAGCTTCAAGGGCTTCAAGTCGTCGGCGGTGAGCACGGCGTGCACACCGGGCATGGCCAGCGCGGCTTCTTTGTTGATGCGCTTGATGCGACCATGGGCAATGGGGCTGCGCACGATGTCCATGTGCAACATGCCAGGCATCTTGATGTCATCCACATAGTTGCCTTTGCCTTGGATGAATCTGGCGTCTTCTTTGCGCAGGCGCGAAGCGCCCATGCCAGCCAGCGCGAGTTCGCGGGCTTCAGCGGTTTGTACCGGTGCGTTCATGTGTGTCTCCGATCAAATGGGTGTGCGCATCAAGCCGCAACGGGCTCTTGCAGTTTTTTGGCGGCGTACTGGACGGCTTTGACGATGTTTTGGTAGCCGGTGCAGCGGCACAGGTTGCCGGCCATGCCGTGACGGATCTCTTCTTCGCTGGGGTTGGGGTTCTCCTGCAAGAAGCGGTAGGCGCGCATCAGCATGCCGGGGGTGCAGAAACCGCATTGCAGGCCGTGCTCTTTGTAAAAGCCCTCCTGCACCGCGTGCAAGACGCCCTTGTTGGCCAGGCCTTCGACGGTGAGCACTTCGGAGCCATCGCACTGCACCGCCAGGTGGGTGCAGGACTTGACCGAGCGGCCATCGATGTCCACGGTGCAGGCGCCGCAGTGGCTGGTTTCGCAGCCGATGTGGGCACCGGTGAGGTTCAGTTCTTCGCGCAGGAAGTGGATCAAGAGGGTGCGTGGCTCAACGGCTTTTTCTTCTTGCTTGCCGTTGACGGAAACGGTGATGAGTTTCTTGGACATGGGTGGGTCTCCTTGTTCAGGCGCAGCGCGACCAGGCTTTGTTGAGGGCCCGCTTGACCATCTCTGCGGCCATGGCGGTTTTGTATTCGACGTCGCCGCGCAGGTCTTCGGCGGGGTCGCAAATGGCGATCGCAGCTTCGGCGGCCGCTTTCACGTTGGCAGCGTTGAAGGGCTTGCCCAGCAAAGCGGCTTCGGCGGCTTCGGCGCGCAAAGCGGTGGGCGCGACGTTGGTCAGGCCGATGCGCACGTGGCTGACTTGGTCACCGGTCTTGCGCATGACCACGGCGCAACCGGCGGTGGCCCAGTCACCGGTTTTGCGCTTGAGTTTTTCGTAGGCGCTGCCGGTGCCTTTGGCGAACGCGGGCACGCGAATGGCCACCATCACTTCGCTTTCTTCGAGCAGCGTCATATACGTGCCCAAAAAGAAGCCGTTGGCGGCCACGTTGCGGCGGCCCTTGGGACCTTCGAGCACGAACTCGGCATCACACACCAAGGACAGCGCGGGGTGGTCGTTGCCGGGGTCTCCGTGGGCGATGTCGCCACCGATGGTGCCGCGGTTGCGCACCTGAGGGTCGGCGATCAGCTTGGCCGCCTCCGACAAAAGTGGCACCTTGGCTTGCAAGATGGGGGAATTGATCAGGTCGTTTTCAACCGTCATCGCGCCAATCACAACGGTGTTGCCCTCTTCGCAAATACCGCGCAATTCGGGAATGCGGTTGATGTCGATGAGGTGCTCAGGCTGGGCAAAGCGCAGCTTCATCATGGGCAGCAAGCTGTGGCCACCGGCCAGCAATTTGGCGTCGGGGCCGTATTGGCCCAGCAGGGCCACGGCCTCGCCAACGGACTTGGGTGCGTGGTATTCAAAACTTGGTGGAATCATGGTTGTCTCCTTGTTTGTCATTGACAAATATCAATGTAAGGGGATTGATAACCCGACTGCAATGTCGGGTTATTGAGGTCCATGACTACCCAGGTTCTGCCTCTGGCACGAACCGCTCGGGATCGCGCACGAAACGCTTTGTTCTGAACAAAATGCAAAAAACCGTCCGGGAAAGCCCTAATAAAACCAGGGCCTATCGTTTACCCTAGGCCCAGCTGTTTTTTGAGTTGACTGGCGATCACACGGGACACCGGCACCAAAATCTTGGGGTGATGCCGAAACTGCAACAAGGTCTTGACGCCCTCTCGGCGCAACTGATCGATGGCACCCAAATTGACCAAATAACGCCGGTGCACGCGCACAAACACCTCGGGATCGAGGCGGTCTTGCAAATCGCCGATGCTGAGGTTGCAAAAGTGCCATCCATCGACTGTCAAAATCCGGCAATAGTGACCGTCGGACTCAATGGCACACACGCTGTTGACATCCAAAAAACTCACCTGGTTGTTTACAGCCACAGGCAAACGACTCAAGCGACGCGAGGTGGCTTGTTCTGGCTCAGCATCTTGGGCACTGACGATTTCGGTGACATCGTAAAACACCAGCACAAAGCCGCTGAGTTGTTGCGCCATGTCGGTGATACGGGTGACCTTGATGAGCAAAATCTGCTCGGGGATGTTGATGATCATCGTCATCGGCACGTTCTGCGCCACAGGGCAAGTGCTGGCCTGATCGATGAGGAAGTTGACTTTCGGGCGTGAGCGCTCGGGGTGGAAGTCCAGGACGAATCGGTCAAAAGGCTTCATGCGGTCGACGGGCAACACGCGGCGAGCAAAATCGTTCATGCCCACCACATGGCGCTGGGCATTGAGGTGAATCACGCCAGCTTCGAACTTTTCAAACAAGTACAGTGGCGAACGAGGGGATGGGGCAACGCTCATGGTTCAGTCTCCGAGTGCTAGGGTAGCCCATGATTCTTTTCGCTCCTGCCACCGCAGAAAATCCCCCTCAATAACCACCTTGCCGTGTTGTGGACAAATGAACGAGCGCCGCTTCGAGTGGCATCACATGGCCATGTGCCGCTGCACATCGGCAAAAGCGCGAACACCCGATCACGCTTGCTGTCATCGCACCTACGCAGTGTCAAAGGATTGACTTAACCTGAGTGGCCGCCACTCAAGCCTCAAGCCGCAGCGGCCTCTTCGGGTTTGGACTTGCCTTCTTTCTTGGGCAAGGGCTGGATGTCGAGCGAGACCTCCGGTGTGGTCTTGCCGTCTTCGCCGGTACGGTCTTGCACGTCCACCGCCAAACGACCGCCGTCGGTCAGCCGGCCAAACAACAACTCGTCGGCCAAGGCCTTGCGAATGGTGTCTTGAATAAGCCGCTGCATCGGACGTGCGCCCATGAGCGGGTCAAAGCCTTTTTTGGCCAAGTGCTTGCGCAACGCGTCGGTGAAGGTGACCTCGACTTTTTTCTCGGCCAATTGGCCTTCGAGCTGCAGCAAGAACTTGTCGACCACACGCATGATGACGTTTTCGTCGAGCGCTTTGAAGCTGACGGTGGCGTCCAAGCGGTTGCGAAACTCGGGCGTGAACAGGCGTTTGATGTCGGCCATCTCATCGCCCGCTTCGCGTGGGTTGGTGAAGCCGATGGTGGCCTTGTTCATGGTCTCGGCGCCCGCGTTGGTGGTCATGATGATGATCACGTTGCGGAAGTCGGCCTTGCGTCCGTTGTTGTCGGTCAAGGTGCCGTGGTCCATGACCTGCAGCAGCACGTTGTAGATGTCGGGGTGGGCTTTTTCGATTTCATCGAGCAAGAGCACACAGTGCGGCTTCTTGGTGACGGTCTCGGTGAGCAAGCCCCCTTGGTCAAAGCCCACGTACCCAGGCGGCGCACCGATCAAGCGGCTGACCGCGTGGCGCTCCATGTACTCGGACATGTCAAAGCGCACCAAGTCAATGCCCATGATGTAAGCGAGTTGCTTGGCCGCTTCGGTTTTGCCCACGCCGGTGGGGCCGCTGAACAAAAACGCACCGATGGGCTTGTCTGCCTTGCCCAAACCCGAGCGCGCCATCTTGACCGAAGACGCCAGCACTTCGAGCGCCTTGTCTTGTCCAAACACGACGCTCTTCAAATCGCGCTCCAGCGTTTGCAGCTTGCTGCGGTCGTCGTTGGACACGTTGGCGGGGGGGATGCGGGCGATCTTGGCCACAATCTCTTCGACCTCGGTTTTGCTGATGGTTTTTTTGCGCTTGGACGCAGGCAAGATGCGCTGCGCCGCACCGGCCTCGTCGATCACGTCGATGGCTTTGTCGGGCAAGTGGCGGTCGTTGATGTACTTGGCCGAGAGCTCGGCGGCGGCCTGCAAAGCACCCAAGGCGTATTTCACGCCATGGTGTTCTTCGAAGCGCGACTTCAGGCCTTTGAGGATGTCCACCGTTTCTTGAACCGAAGGCTCAAGCACATCGATTTTTTGGAAGCGGCGCGACAGCGCGGCGTCTTTCTCAAAAATGCCCCGGTATTCGGTGAAA
>JAABPX010000010.1 GCA_011391745.1 Comamonadaceae bacterium | reverse complement strand
CAATGCACTTGAGCTGACCACTGGAGAGGGCTGGCTTGAGCAAATTGGACGCATCGAGCGTACCGCCCGAAGCCGCACCCGCACCAATCAGGGTGTGGATTTCATCAATAAACAGCACCGCGTGGGGCTTGCCCTGCAAGGCCTTGATCACCCCTTTGAGTCGCTGCTCGAAGTCACCGCGGTACTTGGTACCCGCCAGTAAAGCCCCCATGTCGAGGGAGTAAACGATGGCCTCGCTCAGAATGTCGGGCACTTCGTTTTGGGTGATGCGCCAGGCCAAGCCCTCAGCGATGGCGGTTTTTCCGACACCGGCCTCGCCCACCAATAGGGGGTTGTTTTTGCGGCGTCGGCACAGAATTTGAATGGTGCGCTCAACCTCAAACTCACGACCAATGAGCGGGTCGATCTTGCCGTCCTTGGCCATTTGGTTGAGGTTTTGGGTGTACTGCTCCAGCGGCGAGGCTTTTTCATTGCCCTTGGCGTTGGCTTCATTGCCCTCTTCGGCTTCTGGGTTGCCTTCGGCGGGCTTGCCCGCCTCCGGTGGGTCACTCTTGCGGATGCCGTGGGCGATGAAGTTCACCACATCCAAGCGGGTGACACCTTGCTGGTGCAGGTAGTACACCGCATGCGAATCTTTTTCACCAAAAATGGCCACCAGCACATTCGCACCAGTGACCTCTTTTTTGCCATTGCCCGTGGATTGCACATGCATGATGGCGCGTTGGATGACGCGCTGAAAACCCAGGGTGGGCTGCGTATCGACCTCGTCGCTACCCGCCACCTGAGGGGTATTGTCCGAAATAAAAGCGGTCAATGACTTGCGCAGATCGTCGATGTTGGCCGAACAGGCTTTGAGCACTTCGGCGGCGCTGGGGTTATCCAACAAGGCCAGTAACAGGTGTTCGACGGTGATGAATTCGTGCCGTTGCTGGCGGGCCTCAACAAAGGCCATGTGCAAACTGACTTCAAGTTCTTGGGCGATCATGGAGAAGTCCTTTTGTGAATCAAGAAAAACAATCGATGAACAGGTGGCGACAAAAAACGCTTATTCAATGGGCTCACTGACGCATTGCAGGGGATGCCCGGCACTGCGGGCTGCTTGCAAGACTTGATTGACCTTGGTGAAGGCCACGTCGGGGGTGTAGATGCCACACACACCACGTCCATCGAGGTGGATTTTGAGCATGATTTGGGTCGCGCTTTCGCGGTCTTTGGAAAAAAACTCTTGCAAAGCCCACACCACAAACTCCATCGGAGTGAAGTCGTCATTGAGCATGAGCACTTGGTGCATTTGGGGTGGTTGGGTGCGCAGGGTTTTGCGCTCCAGCACCACGGCATCCTCGCCACTGTTGGGCGGTGTGATGGGGGCACGGGGTTGTTTGGGCGTTGACATGAATTTCATTCTATCCCCGCGCCAACAAACACCCGGTGCACAGGATATTCCCCCGCACGGGGGCGCTGGGGAAAGCTAAGATGGCGGTATGAAACACCCCACCATCAACACCGTTCGCCGTTCCCCTTTGAACTGGGTGCTTGCACTGTGCGCTTGGGCACTGATCACCCCTGTTGGGGCCGCACAAAATACGCCCGATCAGCCACAAATGCACTTGCCACGGGTGCGTTTGCAAGCGGGCTTGCACCTGATCGACGCGCAAGTGGCGCAGACACCGCAGAGTCGACAAATTGGCCTGATGCACCGGCGCAGCATGCCACCCACGGAAGGTATGTTGTTTGTGTTTGAGCGAGCACAGGTTCAGTGCTTTTGGATGAAGAACACCTTGATCCCCTTGACTGCGGCGTTCTTGCGTGAGGACGGTTCCATCGTCAACATGGCCGATATGCAACCGTTGACAGAAGCCACGCACTGCTCCAAAGAGCCGGTGCGTTTTGTGCTGGAAATGAACCAAGGCTGGTTCGCTCAGCGCCGCATTCAGCCCGGACAACGCCTCAGCGGCCAGCCTTTTGGCCCGCGCTGAGACGCGGCGCGGCATCAGCCGAAGTTCTTTTCGGCGAACGACCAGTTCACCAGCTTGTCGAGGAAAGTCTCAACGAACTTGGGGCGCATGTTGCGGTAGTCGATGTAGTAGGCGTGTTCCCACACGTCCACGGTCAACAAAGCGGTGTCACCGGTGGTCAGCGGCGTGCCGGCGGCGCCCATGTTGACGATGTCGACCGAGCCATCGGCTTTTTTGACCAACCAAGTCCAGCCCGAGCCGAAGTTACCGACGGCGCTCTTGACGAAGGCTTCCTTGAAGGCGGCGTAGCTGCCCCACTTGGCGTTGATGGCCGCAGCCAGTGCGCCAGACGGCTCACCGCCGCCATTGGGCTTCATGCAGTTCCAGAAGAAGGTGTGGTTCCAAATCTGCGCGGCGTTGTTGTACACACCGCCGCTGGATTTTTTGACGATGGACTCCAAGTCCATGTTTTCGAACTCGGTGCCCTTTTGCAGGTTATTCAGGTTGACGACATAAGCGTTGTGGTGCTTGCCGTGGTGAAACTCCAAGGTTTCTTGGGAGTAGTGCGGAGCCAAGGCATCAATGGCGTAAGGCAGTGCGGGCAGGGTGTGTTCCATGTCGATTCCTCAGTGGTTTGAAAGGGATGCCGCATTTTAGGGGCAGCGCTTGTGCCACCCGATCAGTGGGGTTTAAACCTTGGGCGGTTGTTGTACACACAAATCCACAGAACCATCGGCCACCATGGCCGTCACAGCCAGACCCGGGTGAAATTCGCTGACCGCACTCAGGGCCCGGCCATTGGCATCGGTCAACCAAGCGTAACCACGCTCAAGCACCAAACGCGGGTCGAGCAAAGCCAAAGCGGCTTGGCTTCGCTGCCAACGCTCGCGCTGCTGTTGCAGCGATCGCTGGATGGCCGTGGGCAAGGCGCGGCTCACCGCCTGCAAGCGGTGGCCTTGGGCTTGGGTTTGTCGCGCCAAGGCGCCTTGCAAGCGATGCCCCACAACCAACAAGCGCTGGCGGTTGTTTTGTACACGCCCCGATGGACGACCCACGTGTTGCGTCAGGCGGTCTAAGTGCTGGGCGCGCGCATTCACCGCCGCTTGCACCGCCGCGCTGAGTCGCTGTTGCTGGTGGTTCAACTCGGAGAGGCGTTGGCTTCGGGGTGCCGCGCACAACTCGGCAGCGGCGGTTGGCGTGGGGGCGCGCAGATCGGCGGCGAAATCGCACAAAGTGAAATCGGTTTCGTGGCCCACCCCACAGATCAAGGGCATGGGCGATTGCGCCACGGTGCGCACAAGCGATTCATCGTTGAAGGCCCACAGGTCTTCCATTGAGCCACCCCCACGCACCATCAAGAGCACATCGCACTCGCCGTGGCTGTGGTGGCGCGCGTAGGCGGTTTGCAAGGCCGCGCACAGCTCTGCTGGGGCTTGCACGCCTTGCACCGATGCGGGGTAAATAACAACCGAGACGTGCGGCACGCGCCGCTGCAAGGCGGTGCACACGTCGCGCAAGGCCGCTGCACCCAAAGAGGTCACAACGCCGACACGCAGGGGGTGCGCGGGCAAAGGCCGCTTGCGGGCGGCGTCAAACAGGCCTTCGGCTTCGAGTTGGGCTTTGAGGCGTAAAAAACGCTCATACCAACTGCCCTGCCCGGCCACCTCCAGACGCTCAACAATGAGCTGCAACTCCCCGCGGGGTCCGTATACGTCCACTTTGCCGCTGGCCTGCACTCGCTGGCCGTCTTTGGGGGCAAACGTCAGCTGATCGGCGCTGCGCCGAAACAAAGCGCAACGGATTTGACCGCTGTCGTCCTTGAGCGAAAAATAACAATGACCGCTGGCCGCGCGAGCAAACCCAGCAATTTCGCCCTCGACCTTGACCGGGTTGAAACGCGAGGACAAGGCATCAGCGATGGCACGCATGAGCGGGCCCACCCCCCAAACGCGCTCAACGGGGCCGGGCTTGTCGGACAGCACACCGTCAAACACCAAGGTGCTCCAGCCCCAAATACACCACAGCACCTTGATTCAACAAGGCACTCAACGGCCAAAGCCCCAGCCCTAGCCACTTGGCGCTGGGTTTGTGTTTTGATTCATTTTTGGGTGCTGAATTTTTCATCAAAGTGTCAAATAAGCGATTTTTCGAGCTTGAACGGTGTGGTGGCCGGGGTTGTGCACAACGTTATCCACACAAACTGTGGGCGACCGAGATCACCAAGTCTGCGGTCGATCTGAACGAAGTCAGCGATAATCGCGCACTTACAAAACCGTGCCCACGGGCACTCCCAAGGGAGTCTTTGCGTGTTGTCCATCATACAAGCCGCCGGTTGGCCCATTTGGCCGCTGATCGCCTGCTCCGTCATTGGCCTGGCCTTGGTCATCGAGCGTTTTGTGAGCCTACAAACCCGCAAAGTGGCCCCCCCCCAATTGGTGGACGAGGCCATCGCGGTGTCGCTGCGGGGTTTGCCCAACAGCGAGGTTGTTGAGCACCTGCAACGCCACTCGGTCTTGGGCCAGGTCTTGGCCAGTGGTTTTTTGGCGATGTCGAGCACGCCAAACATCAGCGAAAACGACTTACGCAACGGCCTTGAAAACACGGGTCGTCAAGCGGCCGCCGAATTGCAGCGTTACTTGGGCGCTTTGGCCACCATCGCTTCGGCGGCACCGCTGTTGGGTCTGCTGGGAACGGTCATCGGCATGATCGAAATTTTTGCGGCCCAAAGCAGTGCTGGGCTCAACGTGGGCAGCACCAACCCCGCGCAGTTGGCGCAGGGCATTGCCATTGCGCTGTACAACACCGCATTTGGCTTGATGGTGGCCATTCCCGCACTGATGTTTTGGCGTTATTTCCGTGCCCGGGTTGACGCCTATGTGCTGGGCATGGAAGTGGCGACCGAGCGCTTTGCTCGGCATTTGCTGACCCTGCGTCCCTGAACCCCATGGACTTTCGACGCGGCAGTCGGGATGAGCCCGACATCAACCTCATCCCCTTCATCGACATCTTGTTGGTGGTGCTGATTTTTTTGGTCTTGACCACAACCTACAGCCAACCCACTGAGTTGAGTATCCATTTGCCCCAAGCCCAGGCCTTGCCGCCCGAAAACAAGCCCCAGTCGGTGATGGTATCGGTAGGGCGCGACGGGCGCTACCTGATCAACGACCAACTGCTGCCCAGCAGCCAAGTGGGCGCGTTAACCCAAGCCCTCAAAGACGCCTCGGGTGCCAACGCCAGCATGGTGGTGGTGATCAACGCCGATGCCGCAGCCAGCCACCAATCCGTCATCGCCGTGATGGATGCGGCACGAAGGGCCGGTTTGGGCCAACTGGCTTTTGCCACCCAACAACCCAGCGATGTCCGCTGAGCCGCGCGTCAATTGGACTTTGGCTTGGCAAAACATGGCCTTGCGCCGTGGTCCCGTTGCTTGGTTGTTGCGGCCTGTGTCTTGGTTTTATGGGGCGCTCCTAACCGTTCAACGCACCGCTTACCGATGGGGCTGGTTTCAGACACATCGGCTGGATGTGCCGGTGATCGTGGTGGGCAATGTGGTGGTCGGTGGTGCGGGCAAAACACCCACGGTCATTGCCTTGGTTGAGGCCTTGCGTGAGCGAGGTTGGACCCCAGGCGTGATCAGCCGAGGTCATGGCCGAACGCCTTCGTCTGAGCCCATACCGGTATTGACAAACAGCCACGCCCAGGCGGTGGGCGATGAGCCTTTGCTCATTCACAGGGCCACGGGTGTGCCGGTGTTCGTGGCGAATCGGCGCACAGAAGCTGGGCGTGCATTGCGTTTGGCCCACCCCAAAGTGAACGTGGTGCTGACCGACGATGGTTTGCAGCATTGGGCCTTGCATCGCGATGTGAGCGTGGTGGTCATGGACGATCGTGGTGTGGGCAACGGTTGGTTGCTGCCCGCGGGTTTGTTGCGTGAGCCGTGGCCCCCTGCCCGCCACGCACAACCGAGCTTGGTGCTCCACCAGCGCCCTTTGAACCGCTGCGCACCCAACTGCCCGATGCCCAGCGGCGTGCCTTCTTTTGAAGCCACTCGCACACTCAGCCCCTGGGCTGTTAACGGCTTGGGCCACACACGGGCTTGGGCCGATTGGGCGCAAACGCCGGTCGATGCCGTGGCGGGCGTGGCCAGGCCCCAAGCGTTTTTTGACATGCTTCGCCAAGGTGGCCTGCAAACCGTGCACACACACGCCCTGCCCGATCACGCGGACATGGGGCTCTACGCCAGCGTTTGGGCCGCAGCGCAAAGCCATTTGCTGTGCACCGACAAAGACGCGGTCAAATTGTTTGCACTGCCGGGCATTGACCTGAGTCGCGTCTGGCGTGTGCCATTGGAATTGAGCCGTGCCAGCCATTGGACCGATGCCGTGATTGACCGCTTACCGCCCCGACTATGATGAACACCATGGACACCCAACTCACCCAACTGCTGGTTTGCCCCGTCACCAAGGGGCCGTTGACATTGGCGCGGGATCGCCAAGAGTGGATCTCTCGCAGCGCGCGCTTGGCCTATCCGATTCGCGATGGCATTCCCATCTTGCTGGAACACGAGGCCCGTGTGATTGACGAGGAAGAAGCCGAACGACTGGCCAAGCCGCACACCGCATGAGCAAAGGTGCACCCGCCCCGTTCACCGTGCTGATCCCAGCGCGCATGGCATCGACCCGCTTGCCCAACAAGCCCTTGGCCGACATCGGTGGCGCACCCATGGTGGTGCGTGTGGCGCAACAAGCCGCACGCAGCGCGGCTCAACGTTGTGTGGTGGCCGCCGACGATGAGCGCATCGTGCAGGCCTGCCAGCAGCATGGGATACACGCCATCTTGACCCGCATTGACCACGCTTCGGGCAGCGACCGCTTGGCCGAAGCCTGTGATCAACTGGGTTTGAGCGACGCTGCGCTGGTGGTGAACGTGCAAGGCGATGAACCCTTGATTGACCCCGAGTTGATTGATGCGGTTGTGCATGAATTGCAAGGCCGTCACGACTGCGTCATGAGCACCGGCGCTCACCGCATTGCCCACATGGCCGAATTCATGAACCCCAACGTGGTCAAAGTGGTGATCGACGCGCAACAAACCGCGCTCTACTTCAGTCGTGCCCCCATGCCGTGGCCTCGCGAACGCATGCCCGCCGACGTCTCTCAGGCCACCGATGCCCACTTACCCCAACCCGCCCCGTTGCGCCACGTTGGCATCTATGCCTACCGTGCGGGTTTTTTGCGCCAATTCCCGCGCTTGAGCCCGGCCCCACTGGAATTGACCGAGTCGCTCGAACAATTGCGTGTGCTGTGGCATGGTGAGCGTATCGCGGTCCACCTCACCGATCGCATACCCGCTGGCGGTGTGGACACGGCGGCCGATTTGTTGCGGGTTCGCCTGCAGTGGGCCGCGTCGTTGTAAGCCTTCGTCAGGGCCTCGCGTGCTATCCTCAAAGTCGCTCAAATCACGGTGGTTTTGGGCCCTTGACATCTGAAAAAGGAAGACGATGAGACTCATTCTGTTGGGCGCACCCGGCGCTGGCAAAGGCACACAAGCCACCTTCATTTGCCAGAAGTACGGCATCCCCCAAATCTCCACCGGCGACATGTTGCGTGCGGCCGTCAAAGCAGGCACCGCCTTGGGCCTGCAAGCCAAATCCGTCATGGAGTCGGGTGGCTTGGTCAGCGATGACCTCATCATCAATTTGGTTAAAGAGCGCATTGCACAGCCCGATTGCGCCAAGGGTTTTTTGTTCGATGGTTTTCCCCGCACCATCCCCCAAGCCGATGCCATGAAAACCGCTGGCGTCAAGCTCGACTACGTGCTGGAAATCGATGTGCCCTTTGAGGCCATCGTCGAGCGCATGAGCGGTCGCCGTTCACACCCCGCCTCGGGCCGCACCTACCACGTCAAATTCAATCCCCCAAAGCTCGAAGGCAAAGACGATGTCACGGGCGAGCCCTTGATTCAACGCGACGACGACAAAGAAGAAACCGTGCTCAAGCGCTTGGAGGTCTACAGCGCCCAAACACGTCCGTTGGTGGACTACTACGCCAATTGGGCCCAAAGCGATGCCAACAACGCCCCCAAGTACCGCGCCATCAGCGGCACGGGCTCGGTGGAGTCGATCACCGAACGGGCGCTCGCAGCGCTCTCAGTCTGACAGGCCCAACAACGCCAGCGTCAAGGCCACCCGCGCCTTGACTGGCGACAGGTCTGTGCCTTCGGGCCAATCACCCGGGGCTTGCCTCACATGACCACGGGCGCATCGACTGCTCACAAGCACCTTCACCCCCTGAGCCTGCGCTTCCAATAATGCCGCCTGCAAGCCTTCGTGGATGGTGCCGTTGCCGGTGCCCGCCACCACCAAACCATCCAGTGCATAAGCACCCAAGGCCTGTTGTGCCAACAAGGCTTTGACCAAAGCCCCATCGTTATCGGTGTGCGACACCACCACCTCCACACGGGGCCAACGCTCGGCCGAGCGCAGTTGCGCCATGGCGGCTTGCGCATCAATCGCCAAGCCTTCCTGCGGCCACGAACGGAAACACGACACCCGGTGCTGCATGACACGCCCCAACGCCCCAGCGTCACCGCTGTCAAACGCATTGAGGTCGGTGGTGTGCACCTTGGCCACATCGTGGGCGGCGTGAATCCAGCCCGCGCACACCAACACCACGCCATGGGCACCCGGGTGTTGGGCCACGGAAAAGGCATCGCTTAGGTTTTGCGGCCCATCGGGCACCAAAGCCGTCACAGGACGCATGGCGCAAGCAATGACCACCGGTTTGCTGGGTCGCAGCACCGATTGCAAAAAAAAGGCCGTTTCTTCTGCCGTGTCTGTGCCGTGTGTGATCACCACCGCATCAACGTCTTGGCGCGCCAAGTGGTGCGCAACGCGTTCGGCCAAGGCCAACCAGTGGCGGTGGCCCATGTCTTTGCTGTCGATTTGAGCCACCTGTTCAGACTCAACCCGAAGACCTTGGGCGGTGGGAATCCCCAGCAACAAATCGTTGACGGGCACCTGTCCCGCCACATAGCCCACCCGGTCACCGACCTGGGTGGCGCGTCCGGCAATGGTTCCGCCCATGCCCAACACCACCGTGCAGCCAGAGGAAATTGGCCCATCGGCCACATTTTTTGAATCAAACACTTGCCAGACCTTTAAAACTGATTAAAAATACAGTCACTGGATAAACAAACAGCCCGTTGCAACAAGGACCCCCACCATGAACAACAGCACGATCAAGCTCACCGCCAGGCAATCGCAGATTTTGCAAATCATTCAAACCAGCATTGCTCGCACAGGCTCACCGCCCACACGCGCTGAAATAGCGCAAGAACTGGGCTTCAAGTCCGCCAACGCCGCCGAAGAGCACTTGCAAGCCCTTGCACGCAAAGGCGCCATCGAGCTCGTCAGCGGCACCTCTCGCGGCATTCGTTTGCGCAGCCAAGACCTGCAAACCATCAACGACGCCCGCGACCGACAACGCCATTTACCCTTGGCAGAGCTGTCGCAACTCTTGTTGCCGCTCATTGGCCGGGTCGCCGCAGGCTCACCCATTTTGGCCCAAGAACACATCGACCAAACCTACCACGTTGAGCGCAGCCTCTTCAGCCGCGAGCCCGATTATCTGCTCAAGGTGCGCGGCATGTCGATGCGCGATGTCGGCATCATGGACGGCGACCTGTTGGCCGTGCACGCCACACAAGACGTTAAAAACGGCCAAATTGTTGTGGCTCGTCTGGGAGACGACGTCACGGTGAAGCGCTTCATGCGACGCGCCCACACCATCGAACTGTTGGCCGAAAACCCCGACTACAAAACCATCGTTGTCGAGCCCGGCGAGCCCTTTGCCATCGAAGGCATTGCCGTGGGCCTCATTCGCAACGGCTTTCAACACTAACCCCCACCGTTAACATTCAGGAGACCCACATGAATTTGATCAACACCTCACGCTCTTGGAGCAGCCCCTTGGTTCTGATTGAAGGTTGGCAACCCAACACCAAGGTCTTGCGCCACCCCCATGGCATGGGCCAACGCTTGAGCCGCTGGTTCAGCGCTCCTCAGAACAACAAATCAGGCGATACTCGGCTGGTTCTGTCCGGGCGAATCAAAGACGTTTGCGACGAACTCGAACGCTTGGCCGCACTTGAAGACAAACATTGAGTGTGGGCCATCACCGTCAACCCACCGGAGCCTCACCCATGATTGACCTGTACAGCTGGGCCACACCCAATGGGCACAAGATTCACATCATGCTCGAAGAGTGTGGTTTGCCCTACCAAGTTCACCCCATCAATATCGGCGCGGGAGACCAATTCAAACCCGAGTTTTTACGCATCAGCCCCAACAACAAAATCCCGGCCATCGTTGACAGCGACGGCCCCGACGGTCAGCCCCTATCGCTGTTTGAGTCGGGTGCCATTCTTCTTTACCTGGCCAGCAAAACCAACCGCTTTTTGCCCGTAAGCGTGCGCGAACGCTACGACGTGTTGCAGTGGCTCATGTTCCAAATGGGCGGCTTGGGCCCAATGCTGGGTCAAGCCCATCACTTTCGCATCTACGCCCCCGAAAAAATTGACTACGCGGTCAATCGCTACACCCAAGAGGCCAAGCGCTTGTACGGTGTACTCAACGAACAGGTGCGCCAGCACCGATTCATAGCGGCCCAGCAGTACACCATTGCGGACATCGCGGTGTTTCCTTGGCTTCGCAGTTGGCAAAACCAAGGCATTAACTGGGACGACTTCCCGCACCTCAAAGACTGGTTCGACCGTGTGGCCGAACGCCCGGCGGTGCAGCGGGGCGTAGAGGTTCTCGCCAGCGCCCGCAAACCCTTGACCGACGACCGGGCTCGCCAAGTGCTGTTTGGTGCCACCAGCACGCCCAAGCGCTGAGTCGGGCATTTTTTTCAACACCGCCCGATACGGCCTTTTGAGCGGGTACAATGGCAACTTCGTCGGAGCGTAGCGCAGCCTGGTAGCGCATCTGCTTTGGGAGCAGAGGGTCGCGAGTTCGAATCCCGCCGCTCCGACCACCCCTTAAAAAAGGCCCACTCGTGGGCCTTTTTTTCTGTGTATTCTTCGCCATGGACAACCTGGTTTTGCCTACCCGTAGCTCAACTGGATAGAGCAGCTGCCTTCTAAGCAGCAGGTCGGGGGTTCGAGTCCCTCCGGGTAGGCCACCGATTCAACATGACACAATCCCCGCCTACATTCAAACCCTTGCGCCCGCTCAAGGGTGTTCGGGTCCTCAGCCTGGCGCTGAACCTGCCCGGCCCGGCCGCGCTCATGCGCCTGCGCACCATGGGCGCCACCTGCACCAAGGCCGAGCCGCCCGCGCCAGCGGGTCTCAGCAGCGGCGACCCCATGGGCCAATACAACCCCGACGCCTACGCCACCATGCACAGCGGCGTGCGCACCATCACCGTCGATTTGAAATCGGCCAAAGGCCAAGCCCAGCTACAGCGCGAGCTGGCCCGCACCGACGTGCTGCTGACCTCGTTTCGCCCATCGGCACTCAACAAACTGGGCCTGGGCTGGAAAGCCCTGCACAAAGCCCACCCCGCGCTCAGCGTGGTGGCCATCGTTGGCGCGCCCGGCGCACGCGCCGAAGAGCCCGGCCACGACCTCACCTACCTGGCCGACGCAGGCCTGGTGACGGGGCTGGACCTGCCCGCCACCCTGTTTGCCGACATGGGCGGCGCCCTGATGGCCGCCGAAGCCGTGCTCAAAGCCGTGTTGACGCAAAAAATCAGCGGCCAAGGCGTGTTTCAAGAAGTGGCCCTGAGCGACGCCGCCGCCTGGCTGGCCTTGCCCCGCAGCTGGGGCCTGACCCAGCCCAGCGGCGCCGTGGGCGGCGCCCACGCCGGCTACCGCGTGTACCCCTGCAAAGGAGGCCGCGTGGCACTGGCCGCGCTGGAGCCGCACTTTGCCGCCGCGCTGTGCCAAGTGGTGGGCGTGCAGATGCAAGGCATGGCCACGATGTTTAAACCCGCCACCCACGCGGCGGTAGCGCAGTTTTTGGCGGGGCAAACGCGGGCGCAGCTGGACAAACTGGCGGTGAAACACGACTTGCCCTTGCATACCTTGGGGTGAGTGCTGGGCCGGACGGCGGGGCGAGCGGCCTGGGCAAACTCGCGTGCCCAGTGGTGGGCACCGGAGCAGGCCTCCATGCCGATCATGGCAAGGCAGTCTCCTGCCATTAGACCGTTTACACAAAATCTAGGATACGCCCGCCAACAGCGATAAAATGCATGAAATTTCAATGAGAAATCTGTCATGCCCGCAAGTGCCACACCTTCCACTTCTTCCCTGCGGGGCGCCGCAGCGCACCTCGCGGACATGCTCAAGGCCGGCCATGTCTATCGGCGCGAAGACCTTGCCCAGTTGAGCAATGCGGTGGATCGGCATGTGCGTGAGTTGCTTGCTGCGGGCAAGCTGCACAAGCTCGCTCAGGGGCTTTACCACGCACCCAAGCGGTCGCGCTTTGGCCCCCTGCCCCCGGCCGACGACGAGCTGGTGAAAGGGTTTCTGCGCGACAAGGATTTCCTGGTGTTCTCGCCCTCGGCTTACAACGCTGTGGGCCTGGGCACCACCCAGCTCTACAACCAGACGTTGGTGTACAACCACAAGCGCCACGGCGTTTTCCGCCTGGGCAATCGGCAGTTCGATTTCAGGGTCAAGCCACGTTTCCCCAAAAAGCTGTCTCGCGAATTCCTCTACGTTGACCTGCTCAACAACCTAGACGAGCTGGCCGAAAACCGGGATGCGGTGCTCAGCGAGGCTCGCCGCCAGCTGGACTCTTTCGACTTAGGTCAACTGCAAAACGCCGCCGCCAGCTTCGGCAACATGGCCACGCGCAAACGGCTGCGGGAGTGGGCGCATGGCTGAATTTCTGCACGAGCGCCGCGACTTTGACCAATTGCTTGCCGTGGTGGCCAGTGAGCGCGGGCTAGACCCGACTCTGGTTGAGAAGGACTACTGGATCATGCACGGCCTGTGGGGCCTGCAGGCCCAAGGCTTTGTGTTCGAACTCAAGGGAGGCACGTCGCTGTCCAAAGGCTTCAAGGTGATTCACCGCTTCTCTGAGGACATCGACATCCGCATTGAGCCACCGGCCGACATGGATGTGAAAACCGGCCGCAACCAAGACAAGCCTACCCACATTGCCTCACGGCGGGCGTATTACGACGCACTGGCCAAGCGCATCAGCATCCCTGGCATCGTCGGTGTGGAAAGGGACGGTTTTTTCGATGATGAAAAAATGCGCAGCGCAGGTATTCGTCTGTCGTACTTACCCCGCACAGCCGCTCTGGCCGGGGTGAAAGACGCCATCCTGCTGGAGCTGGGTTTTGACGATACGGCACCCAACCGACCGGTCACCATCTCCTCTTGGGCTCTGGACGTCGCCCTGGACAGAGGCGCACAGGTGTTCGACAACCGTGCGGTGGGCGTGCCCTGCTACGCACCAACACACACATTTGTCGAGAAGCTCCAAACCATTTCAACCAAGTACCGGCGTCTGGATGAGGCCAACGAGTTCCCCGCCAACTTCCTGCGGCATTACTACGATGTTTTTTGCCTGCTGGATTTGCAAGAGGTGCAGGACTTCATGAGAACGCCCGCGTATCAAGAACGCAAGCGGCAGCGCTTTCGGACCGGCGATGAACTGACGATCGCGAAGAATCCGGCATTCACCTTGAGCGATCCGGCACAACGCACGCTTTTTGACCGCGAATACAGAAAGTCTTCGGCTCTCTATTACCAAGGGCAGCCAACGTTTGATGAACTGCTGGCGCGGATCGGCCAGCATCTCGATGTCATGTAGTCCGTAAAAAAGCCATATGGCCGTGCGCCCGAGTCATGCCACCCCAGGGCTTGACCTTGGCTTGGCAACTCACCCCCGCCGCTTGCCCTTGCCCACCGGCGACCCGGGCTTGATGGGGGCCAACTGAAGCGCCCGCACTTTGCCTGCCGTACCCGCACGCGGCGGCAAGCCGGTGTGCTGGGTCAGGATTTGGCCAGGCTTGGGCTGACCGGGTTTGACCACCGCCGCGGCGCGTTCGCTGGCTTTGGCTGGCGTGCTGTTTTTGCGGCGCGCGCTCTGATACCCGCCATCGGTGAGCGGCTGGAAGGTGGGGATCAGGTGGTGCTTACCGTTGCCGATCAGGTCGGCGCGGCCCATGGTTTTTAAGGCCTCGCGCAGCAGCGGCCAGTGGTTGGGGTCGTGGTAGCGCAAAAAGGCTTTGTGCAGGCGGCGGCGTTTGTCGCCGCGCACAATGTCCACGCGCTCGGCGCGTTCATCGCGGTGGATGCCTTTGAGCGGGTTCAGGCCGCTGTGGTACATGGCCGTGGCCGTGGCCATGGGGCTGGGGTAGAAGGTTTGCACCTGGTCGGCGCGAAAGCCGTTGCGCTTGAGCCAGACGGCCAGGTTCATCATGTCTTCGTCGCTGGTGCCGGGGTGCGCGGCGATGAAGTACGGGATAAGGAACTGCTTTTTTCCGGCCTCTTCGCTGTACTTGTCAAACATCTGTTTGAACTTGTCGTAGCTGCCGATGCCGGGCTTCATCATCTTGGACAGCGGCCCGCCCTCGGTGTGCTCGGGCGCGATTTTGAGGTAGCCACCCACGTGGTGCTGCACCAACTCTTTCACGTACTCGGGGCTCTTGACGGCCAAGTCGTAGCGCAGGCCCGAGCCAATCAAAATCTTCTTGATGCCTTTGAGCCCACGGGCGCGGCGGTAGATGTTGATGAGCGGGCCGTGGTCGGTGGTGAGGTTTTGGCAAATGCCGGGGTAGACGCAGCTGGGCTTGCGGCAGGCGGCTTCGATCTCGGGCGTGCGGCACCCCAAACGGTACATATTGGCGGTGGGGCCACCCAAGTCGGAGATGACCCCGGTGAAGCCCTCGACCTTGTCGCGGATGTCTTCCACCTCTTTGATGATGGACTCTTCCGAGCGGCTTTGAATGATGCGGCCTTCGTGCTCGGTGATGGAGCAAAAAGTGCAGCCGCCAAAACAGCCGCGCATGATGTTCACAGAAAAGCGGATCATTTCCCACGCGGGGATTTTCGTCGGGCCGTCGTGTCGGCCTTGTTCGTCCGCATAGGCGGGGTGCGGGCTGCGGGCGTAGGGCAAGTCAAACACATGGTCCATCTCGGCCGTGGTCAGCGGGATGGGCGGCGGATTGATCCACACGTCGCGCGCCACCGAACCTTCGCCATGCGCCTGCACCAAGGCGCGGGCGTTGCCCGGGTTGGCCTCAACATGCAGGATGCGGTTGGCATGCGCATAGAGCACCGGGTCACTTTTGACCTGCTCGTAACTGGGCAAGCGAATGACGGTGCGCTCGCGCGGCGGGCCTTTTCGCTTTAGGCTGGGGTTGGGGACAAACTGCAGCGGCTTCACGTCGGTCTGAACGGCAACAATGGCCTCGCCCTCTTCCTTGGCGCAGCTCTGGCCTTGGGCCTGGGCTTGTTCGCTGGTGGTCAGGTAAGGGTTGAGGTGGGCGTCGACCGGACCGGGGGTGTCGACCTCGCTGGAATTGAGTTCAAACCAGCCCTCGGTGGACGGGTCGCCTGTGCGGCGAATGAAGGCGGTGCCGCGCACGTCGGTGATGTTCTCCACCGGCTCGCGTTTGGCCAAGCGGTGCGCCACCTCGATCAAGGCGCGTTCGGCGTTGCCGTAGAGCAGCAGGTCGCACTTGGCGTCCACCACGACCGAGCGGCGCACCTTGTCGCTCCAGTAGTCGTAATGCGCGATGCGGCGCAAGCTGCCCTCGATGCCGCCCAGAATAATGGGCACCTCTTTGAAGGCTTCGCGGCAGCGTTGGCTGTACACAATCGCGGCGCGGTCGGGGCGTTTGCCGCCCACGTCGCCGGGCGTGTAGGCGTCGTCGCTGCGGATTTTGCGGTCCGCCGTGTAGCGATTGATCATGGAATCCATGTTGCCCGCGGTCACGCCCCAAAACAGATTGGGTTTGCCCAAGGCTTTGAAGGGCTCAGCGCTTTGCCAATCGGGCTGGGCGATGATGCCCACGCGAAAACCCTGCGCTTCCAACACCCGTCCGACCACGGCCATGCCAAAGCTCGGGTGATCCACGTACGCGTCGCCGGTCACCAAAATGATGTCGCAACTGTCCCAGCCCAGGCGCTCCATTTCGGCACGGCTCATGGGCAGGAAAGGCGCGGTACCAAAACGCTTGGCCCAATACGGCTTGTAGCTCGTGATGGGCTTGGCTTGGCGAGCAAAAAACGAAACGTCGATGGGGGCGTTCATGGGAGGGGCAAAAAGTGCAACACCTGAGTTTAAGGTTTTGCGCCAACCCGCCCACCGTCAGGGGCAATGGGCGCGAGATAATGCCCCACCCCTTGCTGGAGAAGCACCATGACGCGTTTGAACGGAAAAATCAGCCCCCTCAACGGCGACGTCATCGAGGTCTCTGGTGGGATGACGGTGTGAGCGCCAACGACAGCGAAGCATTGGCTCGCCCGGCCTCACGTCGGGCTTTGTTTTGGGCTTTTACCGTGCTGGCCATGCAGGGCTTTGGGGGCGTGCTGGCCGTCGTGCAACGCGACTTGGTCGAGCGCAAACGCTGGATGACGCGTGAGCAATTCGTGGACGACTGGGCGGTGGCGCAGATCCTGCCGGGTGCCAACGTCATCAACCTCTCGCTGATGATCGGTGACCGCTATTTCGGCTGGACCGGGGCCGCTGCTGCGGTCGCTGGCATGCTGCTCGCTCCCTTGATGGTTTTGTTGTTGGTGGTGGTGCTTTACAGCACCGTGGCGCAAACCGAATTGGCCCAAGGCGCTTTGCGCGGCATGGGCGCGGTGGCGGCGGGCTTAATCATCGCCACGGGCATGAAACTCTTGGGTGCCTTGGTCAAGAACCCCATGGGCTTGTGGGTGTGCATCGCCTTGGCCGCCTTGACCTTCGTGTCCGTGGGTCTGCTGCGTTGGCCATTGGTGTGGGTCTTGCTGGGCTTGGGCGGTGTGGCTTGTGTCTGGGCCTACCGTTTGCTGGGCAAGACCGATGGAGGCACTGCATGAACCTGTTGGAGGTCTGGAACCACAGCACCTTGTGGTGGCCTTTGTTCTTGCACTTCGCTGCCTTGTCTTTGCTGGCCGTGGGTGGCGCCATCACCACCGCGCCGGACATGCACCGCTACCTCGTGGGTGAACAAGCGTGGTTGAGCGAGGCGCAGTTCAACGCCTCCATCGCCTTGTCGCAAGCCGCGCCGGGCCCCAATGTCTTGTTCGTGGCTTTGCTGGGTTGGCACGTCGGCCTCAACGCGGGCGGTGGCGTTGGGCCCACGGCTTGGGCTTGGGCCTTGTTGGGGGTGTTGGTGGCGATGGTGGGCACGCTGCTGCCCTCCACCGTGCTGACCTTTGCCGCCACGCGCTGGGCGCACCGACACCGCGAACGCCGCGAGGTGCGCGCCTTCAAAGCGGGCATGGCCCCGATCGTGATCGCCTTGCTCATGGCCACGGGCTGGGTGCTCAGCAGCGCCCACAGCAACCCCGCCGAAGACTGGCGCTTGTGGCTGCTCACGGTGGTGGTCACCGGGGTGGTGTGGCGCACGCGGGTGCCGCTGCTGTGGCTGATCGCCGTGGGCGCGGGCTTGGGCATGCTGGGCTGGGTCTGACGCGCGGGGCTTAATGCTCGGCTTGCAGCACGCGGGCGAACACGGCCGCGTCCACATTGCCCCCACACAAGGTGGTGCCCACCACATGACCGCGCAGGGCTTCTCGCTCAGACCAAGCGGCGGCAAAACTCGCAGCCCCCGCGCCTTCGGCCACGTTGTGTGTGTCCTCAAACAGGTCGCGCATGGCTTGTGCCACTTGGCTGTCGTTCACCTGCACCGTGTGGTCCAAACCGTGCATCAGGTGGGCCAAGGCCTGTGGGTCGGCGCGACGCACCGCCAAACCATCGGCCAGCACGGTGCTGACCTCGGCTTCCACTACCCGCCCCGCCGCGATGGAGTCGGCGTAGGTCGTGGCATGGGCGCTGACCACCCCAACCACGCGCACACCATGACCCAAGGCGTGTTTGGCCGCGAGCGCAGCACAGGCGCCCGAGCCCAAACCAATAGGCACGTAGAGCACATCGAGCTGCGGCACCGCGCGCAAGAACTCCCACCAATAAGTGGCCACGCCCCGCACCAACGCGGGGTGGTAGCTCGGCACGAAATGAGCACCGGTCTGATCGGCCACCCACTGCGCGTGTTCGCGAGCGACTTGGAAGTCACGGCCGTGTTCGATCACCTGTGCCCCCAAGGCCCGCATGGCACGGTTCTTCTCGACCGAATTGCCCATGGGAACCACGATGGTGCAAGTCACGCCGTGACGGGCCGAGGCATACGCCAAGCTCTGCCCGTGATTGCCTCGGGTGGCGCTGACGAGCCGCTGCGGCAGCGTGCCCGTTTGTTTCAGGTGTTCAAGGTAGGTGAGGCCTCCGCGGACCTTGAACGCACCCACGGGCGTGTGGTTTTCGTGTTTGACCCAGCACTCGGTGCCCAAACGCTCACTCAGCGTGGTCCATCGGTATTGCGGGGTTGGCCCAAAAGCGGCGTAGACCGTCTGGGCTGCGGCTTCGATGTCGACCAAGTCAGGCAAGTTCAAGTCAAGACTCCATCAAAGTTTCACAAAGCCATGCAAGCAGGTGACGGATGCGCCACCCACCCAGATGGTGCCGCTGTCGTCGCGTTCAATGTGCACCCGCCCTGCGCGCCCGAGCGCCGTGCCCTGAGCCGCCACATAACGCGCCGGCGCCATGCCCGTACCGATCAGCCACTGCGCCAGCGCGGCGTTGAGGCTGCCGGTCACCGGGTCTTCGGCCAGACCCTGGTTGCCAAGGAAAAAGGCCCGCACTTCAAAGTCGGTGCTGTTGGAGTCGCTCTGCGCGCCCACCACGCCCACGTCCAGCCCGGCCAGCACCGCGCCGTCAGGTTGAAGCGCCAGCACCTGCTCGGCGCTCTTAAGCATCACCCCACGCCAGTTGGGGCCGTTGTCGCACCAGGCGTGCGCCACGATGTCGCTGCGTGCCACACCCAGGCCGCGTGCGATCAGCGCCACGTCGGCTTCATCGAGTGGGCCGCTTTTGATGAGCGGGGGTGCCGCGAAAGCCAAAGTCGGCTCGGTGGTGTCGCCCCTATGGCGTTTGATCTTGACCAGTCCCACCCCACATTCCTGCACCACCGCACCCTCGGCGCGTGGCACACCGCCAGCGGCCAGCCAGGCGTGGCAGGTGCCCAGCGTGGGGTGGCCCGCAAAGGGCAGCTCGCGCCCCGGGCAGAAGATGCGCACGCGGTAGTCCGCACCCGCTGCCGCGCCTTGCGCGCTGGGGGGCAGCACAAAAGTGCATTCCGACAGATTGGTCCAGTTCGTAAAAGCCTGCATGGCCTCGGTGCTCAGACCCACGCCGTCCAGCACCACGGCCAACGGGTTGCCGAGGTATGGCACAGCGGTGAACACATCGACTTGTTGAAAGGGGCGTTGGCGCATGGCGGATTCAGGATAAGGGTTGATTCAGCACCCCGCGCACAGCTGGGCGGCTCAGGATGGCGTGGTACCAGCGTTCCACATGGGGCCAGTGGGGGCGTGGCTGGGGTAGGTTGAACCAGCGGTGGGCTTCACAGCCGATGGGTATGTCGGCCATGGTGAAGTTATCCCCCAGCATCCACCGCCGCTGGCTTAAGTGGTGATCGAGCATCATCCACAGCGGTTCGGTGGCCGCCACCGAGTCGGCGATCGCCTGCATGTTGCGGCGTTCGGCAGGGGTGCGTATCCACTGCACAAAGGCCTGCCCACTGGCGCGGTTCAGGGTGGTCTGCTGCCAGTCCATCCAGCGCTCAGCATCGAAACGCAGAGCCAGATCATCGGGATACAGGTGATCCTCCAACCCGTACCCCGCGCACAGGTAGCGCACGATCACATTCGACTCCCACAGCACCAGATCGCCATCGCACAAGGTGGGCACCTGAGCATTCGGGTTCATGGCCAGGTACGCAGGTGTTTGCACCACACCAAACTGCATACCGGCGTCTGTTCGCTCAAAAGGCAGGTCCAACTCCTGCAGCGCCCAGACCACCTTGCGTACGTTGATGGACGAAAGTCGCCCCCAGAGCTGCAAAGGTTTCATGCCAAAGCCGCCACCGATCGGGTGCGCGCCAGTGCAATGGCCTTCGCCAAGGCGAGCACACCGCGCTCGATCTCGGGCACGCTGGGCGTGACAAACGACAAGCGCATGCTGCGGGGATCGGGGTTTTCGGCGTAGAACGCCGAGCCCGGCACAAACGCCACGCCCTGGGCCACCGCCAAGGGCAGCAAGTCGGTGGCGTTGAGGCCCGAAGGCAGGCGTGTCCACAAGAACATGCCGCCAGCGGGGCGGTTCCACAACAGCGAATCGTCGCCGCCTTGGCCCTGGTGACCAAAGGCTTTTTCCAGCGCACCCAGCATGGCTTGGCATTGCGCTTGGTAACGCGCACGAATGGTGGGCACGTGGCGCAGCAAGAACCCGTCTTTGAGCACTTCGATCACCACACGCTGGTTGAAGCTGGGGGTGTGCAAATCGGCGGCTTGTTTGGCCTGCAGCAGTTTGGCGTAGATCGAACGCGGCGCCACCACGTAGCCCAAGCGCAGACCCGGCGCCAAGACCTTGGAAAACGAGCCCAAGTACAGCGTGCCATCGGGGTGGCGCGAGGCCAAGGACGGCGGCGGTGCTTGATCAAACCACAAATCGCCATAGGGGTTGTCTTCGAGCAAGGGCAGCCCCGTGTCCATGGCCACTTGTGCCACGGCGGCGCGGCGCGCTTCGCTCATGGTGCGGCCGGTGGGGTTTTGAAAATTGGGCAAGACATAGGCCAAGCGCGCACCCGGGGCTTGACGGCGCAAGGCGTCGGGGCAGATGCCTTCGTCGTCACTGGCCACGCCCTCCACCACCGGCTCCATTGGCGTGAAGGCTTGCAACGCGCCCAAATAGGTGGGTGTCTCCACCAACACGCGGCTGCCCGGGTCCATCAAGACCTTGGCCACAAGGTCCAAACCTTGTTGGCTGCCCGTGGTGATGAGGACCTGATCGGCACCCACATTCATGCCTTGTTGTTTGAGTTCCTGCGCCACCCAATCGCGCAGCGGGCCATGGCCCTCGCTGGCGGCGTATTGCAAGGCGCTTTTGCCGTCTTGGCTCAAGACACGGTTGCAGGCGTCTTGCATGGCTTGGACCGGAAAAGTCTCGGGGGACGGCAGTCCGCCCGCAAAACTGATAACGCCGGGCTGTTCGGTGACCTTGAGGATCTCGCGGATCACCGAAGGATTCATGTGGTGGGCACGTTGGGCCAGTTTGAAGGACATGCTGTTTCTCGAAAAAATAAAAAATCTTCTCTCATTGTCTGCCAGCTGATGCTGGCGCATTCATCCGTCGACCGGCAAAGACCGTGGCCAGCACGGCCAGTGCAAAACCCAGCGTCAGCGCGTCGAGGGATTCGCCCAGCAGCGGCACGGCGGCGGCCATGCTGATGAAGGGTTGAAACAATTGCAGTTGGCTCACGCGCAGCGCGCCGCCCAAAGCCAACCCACGGAACCAAGCAAAAAAACCGGCCCACATGGAAAACACGCCCACATAGGCCAGCGCCCACCACGATTCGCCGCGAATGGCCTGTTCCGGCCAAGTCCACCAGGCCATGGGCAAGGCCAGAGGCAAGGTCATGACACACACCCAACTGATGACACGTTCGGCCCCGAGTGCCGGTGTGACTTGTGCGCCTGCAACATAACCCAACGCCGCAGCCACCACGGCCCCCAGCAACAAGGCGTCGGCCCACACCAAGCCGCCGTGCCCCACACCCGCACCTTGGGCACGCAATACGCTGTAAACCGCCACCAAGGTGCTGCCCAAGACAGCAAACACCCAAAAGCCCAGCCGAGCCCGCTGATGCAGCAACCACGCCGCCGCCGCCGCGGTGGCCAGTGGCAACAGCGAAGTGATGACCGCCGCATGGCTGGCCGTGACGTGGCGCAGCGCCCAAGCCAGCAGCAGCGGGTAACCCAGGGCATTGCCCAGCAGCGACAGTCCAATCCAACGGGTTTGGGTGGCGCTCGGGCGCGGCGAGCGCGTGACCACCAAAAACACCAGCGACAACAGGCCCGCGATGGCGCAGCGCGACCAAGTCACGAACCAAGGCGATAGCTGCGGGGCATCCACAGTGCCCGTGGCCAATCGGGTCATGGGCAAGGTCAGGGCAAACACCGTGACACCCAACAAGCCCAGTCCAGTGCCCACCCACCACAGGCGTTTGTCAGCAGAAAGTGTTGTTTTCATTCGGTTGAATGTAGCGCTCAATAACGATACAGTAACCACACAGTTAAACCTACAGCCAACACACTGTATGGCTGTCGCCGGGCACACGTTTGCCCAGTGTCCGTCAATGGGCCGCCCAACAAGGCCTGTCACCCTCTACCGTGAATGCCGCGACGCTGATTCGTGGCATGTTTCGCCCTGCGGGCAGCCGACCCCAACCCGGCATGGGGGTGTTGCCACCCGAATGGTTGGAGAACCGTTTTTTGGGCGCGGCTTTGCGTCGCGTGGCTCAACCCACCAGTTTGGATGGGCATTCGCTGCGTTACGGCGAACCGCAAGGCGATCGGCATTTGCGCGAGGTTTTGGCCGATTGGTTGCCCACACTGGGTTTGAACGCTCAAGCCGAGCAGATCATCACCACCGTGGGGGCCACGCAGGCCTTGGACGTGGTCAGTCGTACCCTGTTGAGAGCGGGTGATGCGGTCATGGTCGAGGAGCCGGGCTGGGCCATTGAGTTCGCGCGTTTCGCCGCCATGGGCGTGCGCATTTTGCCAGTACCGCGCACCGCTCAAGGCCCCGATCTGGAGGTCATGGAACGGCTGTGTGAAGCCCATGCGCCCAAATTGTTCGTGAGTGTGAGTGTGCTGCATAACCCCACCGGGGCTTGTCTGAGCCCAAGCTGCGCTCATCGGGTGCTGCAATTGGCGCAGCGCTTTGGCTTCTACATCGTCGAAGACGACAGGTTGGGTTGACACCGGTGTGGACACACAAGCCTTGGCGCAGCGACTCTTGGACCAAGGCGTTCTGATCGCACCCGGCAGCCTGTTCCACGCTCAGGCAGCCCTCAGCACGTTGATGCGCATCAATTTTGCAGCCACTCAAGACAGCCTGTTTTGGGAACGATTCCGCGCTGCGCTCACCCCATGAGCGCACCGTTGTTCAGCGTGGGCTCTCGAAGAAGACCGAGTTGGTGTAATCGCTGATTTCAAAATACACCTTCTTCTCACCCGCATCGGCCTGCATGTTGAGGTTTTCGTCGAGCACACCGTAACCGTAACGGTAGGCACGGGGCAAACCATCGTCTGTGCCCAAGGCGGTGCTGATTTTGTCAATTTTGAGGAAGCGCCGAACCACTTTATCCCCCGCATAGACCTCCAGCACACCGTTGGTCCCCGTCCAGTTCTGGATGCTGCGGCTGATTTTGTTTTGCTGCTCTTGCGTACAGGCCGCGGCCAGCAACAGGGTAGCGAGCGTCAAACCCATGGTGATGGGGCGTTGAAAGTTCATGGTGTTGTCCTAGGTGTGAATGGGTCTGGTCGGGGTGAAAGGATTCGAACCTTCGGTCTCTACGTCCCGAACGTAGCGCTTTACCAGACTAAGCTACACCCCGTGTGATGCAGCAAAAAATTATACGGTGCCACTTTGGCCCTCAACGGCGCTGGCGCAAGGCTTCGTACAAGCACACGCCACTGGCCACCGAGACGTTCAAGCTCTCAACCGCGCCATGCATGGGAATGCTGACGAGCTCATCGCAGGTCTTGCGGGTGAGTTGGCGCATGCCCTCTCCTTCGGCACCCAAGACCAAGGCCACAGGGCCTTTGAGGTCGACCTCGTAAATGGTTTTGTCTGCATCGTCGCTGGTGCCAATGACCCAAATGTTGCGCTCCTTCAACTCGTTCAAGGTGCGCGCCAAGTTGGTGACCATAAAGTAAGGCATGGTCTCGGCCGCCCCACTAGCGACCTTGGCCACGGTGGCGTTGATGCCTGCGGCGTGGTCTTTGGGGGCAATCACGGCTTGTGCACCGGCACCGTCGGCCACACGCAAACACGCGCCGAGGTTGTGCGGATCGGTGATGCCATCGAGCACCAAGAGCAAAGGCTGGGCATTGCCTGTTGCCTCCAAATTTTCCAGGAGTTCATCGAGCGAACGCACCTGTGTCACGGGTTCAACCCTGGCCGCGACCCCCTGATGACCGTGACTGCCCGCCAGTTTGGCGATGCGAAAGCCGTCGGCTTCAATCAAACGCACCCCGGCCTCTTTGACACGGTCGATGAATTGGCGCATGCGCGCATCGCGGCGGGTGGGTTCGAAATAAATTTCGATGATGGATGTCGGCGCGGTTTTCAGGCGAACACCAACGGCGTGAAAACCGAATAAAACTTTTGGGGATGACATGGCGGCATTATCCCCGAGCGGCCTTCAGGCATCGACGATGCGCCCAGCCTCAATGGTGATGCGGCGCTGACAGCGCTCGGCAATGCCCCGGTCGTGTGTCACCAACACCAAGGTGGTGCCCAACTCTTGATTGAGCTCAAACATCAAGGCCATCACTTTTTCGCCCGTGGCAAAGTCCAAACTGCCCGTGGGTTCATCGGCCAAAAGGACCGCCGGTTTCACAACAAATGCCCGCGCCAAAGCCACACGCTGCTGCTCACCGCCCGAGAGCAATTTGGGGTAATGGCCCAATCGTTCGCCCAAACCCACGCGTTCGAGCATGGCCGAGGCGGCGGCTCGAGCGTCGCGCCGCCCAGCCAACTCCAAAGGCAGCATGACGTTTTCCAGCGCGTTCAAATTGCCCAGCAACTGAAAGCTTTGAAACACAAAGCCGATACTGGCCGCCCGAAGCGCTGCCCGCTCGTCTTCCGTGCGTGTGAACAGGTCCTGCCCGTCAATGCGCACGGTGCCTTGCGTGGGGGTGTCCAAACCCGCCACGATCGACAGCAGCGTACTCTTGCCAGAACCCGATGCCCCCACAATGGCAGCGGTTTCCCCAGCATTGAGGGTGAAATCGATATCGCGCAAAATCGACAATGTGCCTGTGGCATCACTCACCGATTTGCTGACATGGGATACATCAATCATCACCTGCGACATCAAAAGGCTTTCAAGTTGAAACACCGACACTTTAACGCGCTCATCTTGGGATTTTTGGCATGGGGCTTTTCACTCTCTTGCTTAGCGCAAAACACCGCGCCCAACAACGCCCCGCCCGTGGTGCTGATCGTGGGCGACTCGCTCAGCGCCGAATACGGTTTGCGACGCGGCAGCGGTTGGGTCGCGCTGTTGCAAGCCGAGATCGACCGACAAGGGCCTGCGGCGCGTGTGGTCAATGCCAGCATCAGCGGCGACACCACCTCGGGTGGCCGCTCGCGATTGCCTGCGCTGCTGCGCCAACACCAACCCAAGGTGGTGATCATCGAACTCGGTGGTAACGACGCGTTGCGCGGCCTACCGCTGGCCATGACCCAAGACAACCTGAGCGACATGACCCGCCAATCCAAAGCCGCCGGGGCTCGGGTCTTGCTGTTGGGGATGGAAATGCCCCCCAACTACGGCACCCAATACAGCGAATCCTTTAAGCGCGTGTTCACACAGGTGGCCCAAGCCCAAGCGGTTGCTTTGGTGCCGTTTTTCTTGACGGGTGTGGCGGATGCAAAAGACCCCTTGGCCTTGTTTCAGAGCGACCGAATTCACCCCAACGAACAGGCCCAGCCCATCATGATGCGCAACGTTTGGCCGAGCCTGCGCCGATTGCTCAGCCAACGATAATGCCCCATGCCTGTTCACACCATCAACGCGGCGAACGCCCTGGAGCGATTGGCTTGCTTTCACGCCGTCATCGACGCCCGCACCGAAGACGAACATGCACTGGACCACGTGCCCGGTGCCTTGAATTGGCCCACGCTGGACAACCAGGAGCGCATCGACATCGGCACGATGTACAAACAGGTCAGCGCCTTTGAAGCCAAAAAACGCGGTGCGGCGCTGGCCGCAAGGAACATTGCTGCGCACATCGATCGCCACGTCATGGATTTGCCACGCGATTGGCAACCGCTGCTGTATTGCTGGCGCGGAGGCAATCGCAGCGGAGCCTTGGCCACCATCTTGGGGGCCATCGGGTTTCACGTCACCCTAATTGATGGGGGTTACAAGGCTTGGCGTGCCGCTTTGGTCCATGACCTAGACACCCTGCCCACACGCTTGTCCTACCGCGTCGTGTGTGGCCCCACGGGCAGTGGCAAAACCCGCCTGTTGCATGCCTTGGCAAAGCAAGGGGCTCAGGTCTTGGATTTGGAGGCCTTGGCTTGCCACCGCAGCTCTGTGCTGGGACACATTCCCGGTTTGTCGCAGCCCAGCCAAAAGCGCTTTGACAGCATGGTGTGGTCGCAGTTGCGCGGCATGAGCCCCGCTCGACCGGTGTATGTGGAGTGCGAAAGCAAAAAAGTGGGCAATCTGCGTGTGCCCGAGGCGCTCATCCAAGCCATGCGCAGCAGCCCTTGCATCGATGTGCGGCTACCCACCGACGCGCGCGTGGCCTTGCTTCTAGAGGATTACGCGTATTTCACCCAAGATACGCAGCACTTCATTGAGCGGCTGCGCGCCTTGATCGACATTCGTGGCAAGGCCGTGATCGAGCGCTGGGGTCAAGCGGTGCTGGAGGGGCAAACCCCCTTGGTGGTGCACGAATTGCTTCGCGATCACTACGACCCGGTGTACCGACAGTCCATTGATCGCAACTTTGCGCAATACCCGCAGGCGCAGGTGTTCGAATCCACCGAATCAACACTGGCTGCGTTTGATCGAATGGCCCAAGCCATTTTGGCCCAAGCCAACTGAATCAGGCGGCCTCGTTGGGGCCGGGCAGCTCAGGCTGCGTGTCACTTGGCTCGGCGTGATCATCGCCCTCACCCTGCTTGCGCTCGCTCTTGGACTTGAGCTTTTCTTCCTTTTTCTTTTTCTTGGCCAGCTCGCGTTGGCGCTTTTCGTAGCCGTAGTTGGGTGTTGCCAAAGCAGTCTTTCGGTTCGGTGAAATAAATCGGTTCAGCCCACTTGCAGCGCAGGCCAAGCCTGCTGCAAATCGGCTTGCAAATCGGACACGGCTTCGAGGCCGACGGCAAATCGCACCAAGCCCCCAGCGTGTGGCCAAGGCTGTGTACGCATCGCGCTCACATGATAGGGTGCGCACAGGCTCACAGGGCCTGCCCAACTCCAGCCGAGCTTGAAGCGCTGCAATCGGTCCAAGAAAGCGTCGATGTGCGCCTGGGCAATGGCGGCATCAAACACCACGCTGAACAAACACCCAGCGGCTTTCGCGTCACGCGCCCAAGCGGCGTGACCCGGGGAGCCCGGCAAGGCTGGATGCAGCACCTGCGCCACACCAGGCTGGCTTTGTACCCACTGGGCCAATTGGCGAGTGGCCAGATCGTGGGCGTGGTAGCGCAAGTCCAGCGTATGCAGACCGCGCAAGACCAGCTCAGCGTCGTTGCCTGAGACGCCCAAACCCAAGCGCATGTGGCACATCAACAAGGCTTGGTGTAGGGCTGCGTCGCGCGTGACGACCGAGCCCATCAACACATCGGCCCCGCCGCTGGGGTATTTGGTCAGCGCTTGCATGGACACGTCAACACCCAAATTAAAAGCACCAAACGCCACACCCGCACCCCAGGTGTTGTCCAAGGCCGTGATCACGCGGCGCTCAGCCAATCGACCCGCATTGGCCGCTTGCACCACGGCCACCAAGGCTGGCAGATCGGGGTATTCGAGCGTGACCGAACCTGGCGCTTCAAGCCACACCAACCGGGTGGCGCTGGACAGTTTGGCGGCCAAATCGGCGGGGTCCATGGGGTTGTAGCGTCGGTGGGTGATGCCCCACTGCGCCAACTCACCTTCGGCAAACGCCACATTCGGCCCATACGCGTTGTCGGGGATGAGCAACTCGTCGCCGCAGCACAAAAACGCCATGTCGACCAAGGCCAGTGCCGACAAACCACTGGGTGCGAGCACGCAGTACTGGCCGCCTTCGAGCGTGGCGATGCGCTCTTCGAGCACAAAGGTCGTGGGCGTGCCGTGCAGGCCGTAGGTGTAGCCGCTTTTGTCTTTCCACTCTTGGGTGCGCAAAGCGTGGACGTTGGGGAAAAACACGGTCGATGCTTTGTGCACCGCAGGAGCCAACGCTGCAAACCCTTCAGGGGCTTGGTAGGGGTGGTGAATGAGGGTGGTGCTGCGTTGGGTCACTTACAAGGTCCACTTGGCGAGCAACTGCTCGGGGCGCATGCTGTCGTAGCCTTCAAAGGGCTGGTGAATCCAAGGGTTGGTGGGCAAAAACTCAACCGAATAATCGGCGGCAAACGAAGACATCTGTTTGGTCCAAATCACCGCACTGCGCAACTCGGTGATCGGCGGGTAATTGTTTTTAAGCATGGCAATGACGGCTTTGAGCGTGTGGCCAGAGTCGGCCAAATCGTCCACCAACAACACCCGACCCGCGATCTCGCCTTTGGGTGTGGTGATGTAGCGCGCAATGTCCAAAACGCCCTGCTCTGTGCCCGCATTGGCTCGGTAAGAGCTGGTGGACATGATGGCCAAGGGCTTATCGAAAATTCTCGACAAAATATCGCCGGGGCGCATACCGCCACGGGCCAGGCACAGAATGGTGTCGAACTGCCAACCCGACTGGTGCACCTGCAGGGCCAGTTTTTCAATCAGGTTGTGGTATTCGTCGTAAGACACATACAGGTGTTTTCCATCTTCGGTCAGCATGCGGGCTCCATGGGTCGGTGGGTCACAGGCTCAGGCCTGGTAGGGGTGGTGCAACAAAATCGTGTGATCGCGGTCGGGGCTGGTGGAGACCACGTGAATGGGCACACCCGTGGTTTCTTCAATGCGTTGCAGGTAGCGTTTGGCGTTGGCCGGCAGCAAATCGTACTGGGTCACACCCACCGAAGACTCGCTCCAACCGGGCAAGGTTTCGTAAATGGGCTGGCAGCGCGCAATCTCATCGGCCCCCATGGGCAAGATATCGATGCGCTCACCATCGAGCTCATAGCCCACGCAGAGTTTGAGTTCGGTCAAACCATCCAACACGTCGAGTTTGGTGATGCACAAGCCCGACAAACCATTGACCTGCGCGCTGCGTTTGAGCAGCGCCGCATCAAACCAACCGCAACGGCGGGAGCGACCGGTGGTGACGCCCTTTTCCGCACCCACGGTGCTCATGTGGTTGCCCGGCGTGCCTTCTTTTTCCCAATCGAGTTCGGTGGGGAACGGTCCACCGCCCACACGGGTGCAATAGGCCTTGGTGATGCCCAACACGTAGTGCAAGAGACCAGGTCCCACGCCCGCGCCGGCGGCGGCGTTGCCCGCCACGCAGTTGCTGGAAGTGACAAAGGGGTAAGTGCCGTGGTCAATGTCGAGCAATGTGCCTTGAGCGCCCTCAAACAACAGGTTCACGCCGGCGCGATGGGCTTCGTTGAGTTCGCGCGACACATCGGCCATCATGGGCTTGAGTTGTTCGGCCTGGGCCATGGCCTCGGCGTACACCGGTTCAAACAAAATCTGCCCATCCTTCATGTAGGCCGCGATCTTTTCGTCCCAGAGCAAATGACCAGAGCCCAGATAGGTGGTGAGCATGTGGTTGTGCAAATCCAGCAGCTCGCGCAATTTGGTGGCAAACCGCTCGGGGTATTTCAAGTCTTGCACACGCAGGGCGCGGCGAGCAATTTTGTCTTCGTAAGCAGGACCAATGCCGCGACCGGTTGTGCCGATTTTTTCAACGCCCGCCTTGACTTTGGCGGCCTCTCGCGCCATGTCGATGGCGGCGTGAAACGGCAAAATCAAGGGACAGGCTTCGCTCACGCGCAAGCGGGATCGGACCTCGACACCGGCCTTCTCCAGCCCGGCGATTTCTTCAAACAACTTGCCCACCGAGAGCACCACGCCGTTGCCGATGTAGCACTTCACCCCCGCGCGCATGATGCCGCTGGGTATCAGGTGCAAAGCGGTCTTCACACCGTTGATTACCAAGGTGTGCCCCGCGTTGTGGCCCCCTTGAAAACGCACCACACCTTGCGCGGTCTCGGTGAGCCAATCAACCAATTTGCCTTTGCCTTCATCGCCCCATTGGGTGCCCACGACCACGACGTTGCGCCCGATGGTCGCGCTGCTGTTCTTGTTCATCTGCTGCTTTCGATTCAAACAATTCAAAGGGGTTGGATCTGCCATACGCCTTGGTGCTGCACCAATTCGCGGTCACATAAAAACTCATCCACCGTGTGCCCATGGCCTGGCATGACACACACCACGGTGTGGCCTTGTTCGCGGCAATGGGCCACCGCTTGGCGCAAGGCGGTGTCGGTGCCCCAAGGGGCTCGAATGGCGGCTTGCAACGGCCGTGGTGCGACGGCCTGCACGAGTTCTTTGAGGTCCAAGCTAAAGCCCACGGCGGGGCGCTTACGGCCAAACACCGCACCGACTTCGTCGTAGCGCCCACCACGCACCAACTCCATGGGCGAGGCGGTGCTTGCCAACGCATCGGGCCGTGCAAACATGGCAAATCGCATGCCGGTGTAGTAGGCATAGCCACGCAAATCGGCCAAATCAATCGAGACATCCAAGCCACGCACCTGCGCG
>JAABPX010000009.1 GCA_011391745.1 Comamonadaceae bacterium | reverse complement strand
ACCTGCGCGGCGAGCCAACGCAGGTTATCGAGGGCGGCTTGCAAGCGCGGCGAAGGTGTGAGGCGCTGTTGCGCCATATCAAGCACATCCAAGCCGCCGAACAACGACGGTAAGGCACGCAAATCGCGTTGCACGTGCAGCGGCAAATGGGCTGACAGCACGTCGAGTTCGGCTTGGTCTTTACCGGCCAACGCAGCGTGAACACGGGCCAACCAAATGGGATCGGCGGGCACCTCGGCCAACACGGCGTCGATCACCCGCACATCGGACATGTCGAGCAATAGCTGACCCACACCGGCTTGGCTTAGACAAGCTTGGGCCAGTTCAATGATCTCCAGATCGGCCTCTAGGCCCGCATGCCCATAAATTTCCGCACCCAGTTGCATGGGCTCGCGACTGGCCTGTGCGCGGTCGATGCGCGTGTGAACCACAGGACCGCAATAACTCAGGCGGGTGACCCCCGCACGGTTGAGCAAGTGGGCATCGATCCGAGCCACTTGCGGCGTGCTGTCGGCGCGCAAACCCAAGGTGCGCCCAGACAGTTGATCAACCAGCTTAAAGGTTTGCAGGTCCAGCGCCTCACCCGTGCCCGTGAGCAGGGAATCAAGGTGCTC
>JAABPX010000109.1 GCA_011391745.1 Comamonadaceae bacterium | reverse complement strand
GGGTGTCGCTCTCAAAGTGATCGTCGTGCTTTTCGAACTTGCCGACCACAGGCGTCAACGCCCTGGCGATGTCTTGCGCCACCGAGGGCTTTTCGGCAATGACCAGTGTTTTGGCGGTGGTGGTGTTTTTCATCTCTACAATCGTGGTCTTACGCGCGTAAGCACGCGCACCGGTGCGCGCTTGCGTGCGCACATGCATGAAACAACCTTACCAAACTTTCTGAGCCGTGCCACAAATGCCCCGAAAAGCCGCTACCGCCCCATCCAGCACTGGCCGACGCATACAGACACGGCGCTCTGGTGTGCACGGCAAAGGCGTGTTTGCCGTGGTGGACTTGGCAAAGGGTGAAACCCTGATCGAATACGTGGGTGAAGTGATCACATGGAAAGAGGCTTTGCGCCGCCACCCACACGACCCCAGCGACCCCAACCACACCTTTTATTTCCACATCGATGAAGGCCACGTGATCGATGCCAAACACGGCGGCAATTCGTCGCGCTGGATCAACCACAGCTGCGCACCCAACTGCGAAGCCGACGAAGACGGGGGCCGTGTTTTCATACGAACCTTGCGTCACATCGCCGCGGGTGAAGAATTGTTTTACGACTACGGCTTGGTGATCGACGAGCCGTACACCAAAGCCCTCAAGGCCGAATACCCCTGCTGGTGTGGTGCCAAACCATGCCGCGGTACCTTGCTCGCGCCCAAGAAACGCCGCCGCTGACATGACGCCTGCCCCGAGCGACACCAGCCTGCACAGCCACGCCGAGACGCTGTGGCTGCCTTTGTCGGCCCAGTTGCCGGGCCTGTCGATCGAGATTTTGCCGACGGTGGACTCCACCAACACGCGCTTGATGCAACAGGCCCGCGAAGGCCTGGTCGAGCCCACCGTGTTGATTGCGCAAACCCAAACCGCGGGGCGTGGCCGCATGGGCAAAGCTTGGCACACCACCACACACCGGGCCTTGACCTTCTCTTTGGGCCTGCCCTTGGCGCCGCAAAATTGGTCGGGTTTGTCGCTGGTGGTGGGCTTGAGTTTGGCGCGCGCTTTGCACCCCGACCTTCGCCTGAAATGGCCCAACGACCTGTGGTGGCAACAGCGCAAAGTCGGCGGCATTTTGGTGGAAACCGCCAACATCGCCCAACGCCCTGAGCGTTACGTGGTCATTGGGGTCGGGCTGAACTTGGACACCCCCAGCCCACACCACTGGCCCAGCGACGAGGCCCAAACCATGGCCCGCCAAGCGCCAGCGGGATTGTGTGCCGTGCTGAGCCGCGCCAGCAGCTTAACGCGCGGCGAGGCGCTCAGCCTGGTCTTGCCCAGCTTGGTGACCGACGTGTTGCGCTTTGAGCGCGAGGGCTTCGGGCCTTTTGCCGCGGCGTTCGCCGAGCGCGATGCCTTGGCGGGTTTGTCGGTGATGCTCTCCGATGGTCGCCAAGGTGTGGCGTGTGGGCTGGATGCGCAGGGGGGTTTGCAAGTGCAAACGGCCCAAGGCATGATGGCGGTGACGAGTTCAACCGTGAGTGTTCGACCATGCTGAGATGGGTGCTGTTGGTGTTGGTGTTGGCCAATGCGGTGTTTTTTTCTTGGAGCCAAGGTTTTTGGGCCGCGCAGGGTTGGGCACCCGCGCGAACAAATGAGCCTGAGCGTTTGCAGCAGGAGGTGCAAGCCCAAGCCATCCGTCTGCTCAACAGCAGCAAAGACCCCGCCGAGCCGTTGCCCACTGGCCCAACACCCACGGACACGACCACGCCATCCGAGCCCGCGAGCTGCTGGTGGGTACCCGGCCTTAACCCCAACCAAGCCAACACCGTGCGCCAAGCCATGGAAACTTTGTCGCTACCGGCCAGCGCTTGGTCCCTGATTGAGAACCGCAGCAACGGTCGCTGGATTGTTTATTGGGGCAAGTTTGAACAAGCCGAGGTGATGGCCCAGCGCAAGGCCACATTGCGCCAACTCAAAATTGATTACCGCGAAGTGACCCAAGCCCGTTTGGCGCCTGGCTTGGCTTTGGGCACCTTCTCCAGCGAAGCCGCGGCCAAAGAGGCGCTGAGCAACGTGCAAGGTCGCGGCGTTCGCAGCGCTCGCGTGGTGCAGGAGCGCCCCGAGAGCATCACTTGGGCCTTGCGTTTGCCCGCCATCACCGAAACCGAGCGCGAGATGGTCTTGGGTGTTGCCGATACTTGGGCCGACAAAACCCTCTTGGCCTGCCCTTAACGGCCCACCACGCGGGCCATTTCCACGCATTTGTTGGCGTAGCCCCATTCGTTGTCGTACCAGCTCACCACCTTGATGAAGGTGCTGTCGAGCGCAATCCCCGCGTCGGCATCGAACACACTGGTGCAAGTCTCGCCACGGAAGTCGGTCGCCACCACTTTGTCGGTGGTGTAACCCAACACCCCTTTGAGCGCACCTTGGCTTTGGGCCTTCATCTCGGCACAGATCTCGGCGTAGGTCGCGGCTTGGTTGAGCTCGACCGTCAGGTCCACCACCGACACATCGGAGGTGGGCACCCGAAACGCCATGCCGGTGAGCTTGCCTTTGAGCTCGGGCAAGACCACGCCCACCGCCTTGGCCGCACCGGTGCTGCTTGGGATGATGTTTTCCAATATGCCGCGACCGCCGCGCCAGTCTTTGTTGCTGGGGCCGTCGACGGTTTTTTGTGTGGCCGTGGCGGCGTGGACGGTGGTCATGAGGCCGCGTTTGATGCCCCATTTGTCGTTGAGCACCTTGGCCACCGGGGCCAAACAGTTGGTCGTGCAGCTGGCGTTGCTGATGATGTTTTGCCCAGCGTAGGACGTGTGATTAACGCCATAGACGAACATCGATGTGTCGTCTTTGGACGGCGCAGAGATGATCACTTTTTTCGCACCGGCCGCCAGGTGTTTGCCCGCGCTGTCTTTGTCCAAAAACAGACCGGTCGACTCGATCACCACATCAACGCCCACGTCGCCCCATTTGAGTTGCGCGGGGTCTCGCTCTTGGCTCAGGCGAATGGTTTTGCCGTTCACGACGATGTTGGTGCCTTGCACCTCAACCGTGCCGTTGAAACGGCCATGCACACTGTCGTACCGAAGCATGTAGGCGAGGTAGTCGGGCTCCAACAAATCGTTGATGGCCACGATCTCAACGTCGGGAAAATTCGCCACCGCGCTGCGCAGCACGTTGCGACCAATGCGGCCAAAGCCGTTGATGCCAATTTTGAGGGTCATGGGGTGTTCTCGTGGATGTGAATAAACGCCCACCCGCTCGGATGAACGATGTAACCATCGTATTCGAAAGAAGGAACTTTGTTACATCCTCGGGATTGTTCTGGTTTAGTAACCGCTACGGGTTTGCCCTAGGGACAAGCCGCGCACGAACCGATCCAATGCCGCATGGCTCCAGAATCCTCCTCACCCCAAGCGGTGTTTGACCACATCGTGATCGGTGCCGGCTCGGCCGGTGCGGTCATGGCCGCGCGCCTGTCCGAAGACCCGGCGGTGCGGGTTTTGCTGCTTGAAAGCGGCCCACAGGACAACAGTGTGCTCATCCATTGCCCAGCCGGCTTGGCCGTCATGGCACACCGGCAGCGCTTCATGCACCCCTTCATCAGCGTGCCACAAGCGGGGCTCAACGGGCGCCGCGCTTACATGCCGCGTGGTCGTGTCTTGGGCGGCAGCAGCTCGGTCAACGCCATGATTTACCTGCGTGGGCAGCCCGAAGACTTCGACCATTGGGCCGCACTCGGCAACACGGGCTGGGCTTGGTCCGATGTGTTGCCCTACTTCAAACGCGCCGAACACAACGAACGTTTCACCGATGAACGGCATGGCCAAGGCGGGCCACTCAACGTGGCCGACTTGCGTTCGCCCAACGGTTTTGCCCAGCGTTTTGTGCAAGCCGCTGTGCAAGCGGGCCACCGCGCCAACCCCGACTTCAACAGCGCGGATCAAACCGGCGCTGGCCTCTACCAAGTCACACACCGCAACGGCGAGCGCTGCAGCGCCGCCAAGGCTTACCTCACGCCCCACTTGCAGCGGCCCAATCTTTGTATCCTGACCGGCGCGACCGCCTCGCGCATCGCTTGGGAGCAAGGCCAGGCGGTGGGCGTGTGGTTCACCCGTGCGGGTCAACCCGAATACGCCGCTGCGCGTGGCGAGGTGGTGCTGTGTGCGGGGGCGTTTGAGTCACCGGCTTTGTTGATGCGTTCGGGCATCGGTCCTGGTGCGCACCTACAGGCCATGGGTGTGGCCGTGCAACACGACCTGCCCGGCGTGGGCGAGAACCTGCACGACCACCCCGACTGTGTCTTGCAGTCCGACGCGCCGGGCCAGACCGAGTTGTTTGGCCTGTCGCTGGGTGCCATCGGCCCCTTGCTGCGCGACGCGTGGGCGTGGCGCCAACACCGCCGTGGCCGCTTAACCAGCAACTTTGCCGAAGCGGGTGTGTTCTTGCGCAGCGACCCGACGCTGCCCACGCCCAATATCCAACTGCACAGCGTGGTGGGCAAGCTGGTTGACCATGGCCGACGGCTCACCTGGGGCCATGGCCATTCCCTGCACGTGTGTTTGTTGCAACCCCGCAGCCGCGGGCAGGTACGCCTCGCAGGCCCTGAGGCCCACGATGGCCTGCACATCGACCCGGCTTTTTTGTCGGACCACAAAGACATTTCGCAGCTGGTGGACGGCTTGCGCCAAGCCCAGCGAATCTTGTCGCAGAGCGCGCTCAGTTCGGTGAGCCGAGAGTGCGACGAGACGGCTTCGCTGCAAGACCCCGAGTCGCTCGCCCACTGGGTTCGACAGCACACCGACACCATCTACCACCCCGTGGGCACCTGCCGCATGGGCACGGACGGCATGGCCGTGGTGGATCCGCAATTGCGCTTGCGCGGCGTGGGTGGTTTGCGTGTGGTGGATGCCTCGGTCATGCCGCGCATCACCAGCGGCAACACCAACGCCCCGACAATCATGATCGCGGAGAAAGCAGCCGACCTGATGCGCCATCGCGCCTGAGTGCCCCAACGCACACAACTGGGTGGGCGAACAGACAGACACCGCGCAACGCGGGTTCAACAATGGCGTGGTCCACCCGGTGCACCGACTGGACTTTTTTTCATTCACCCATTTTCGAAAGACATTGCCATGACCTTCAACGACCCCAAAACACCCATCACCCCCGTCAAGGCCGAACAGCATCACACCAAAGCCGCCGAGCATTTGGAGTACGCCGCCAAATCGCACAAGGAAGTCTCCAAACTGCTGAACGCCAACGATGCCGCCGCCGCCAAGGTCCATGCCAAAGTGGCTCAAGAGCACACCGACAAAGCCCATGAGCACGCCGAAGCCGCCAAGAAGGCCACCGTCGCTGCTTAAGCCTCAGACGCAGCCGCGTTAAAAAGCCGCTGGTCTTTGCAGACGAGCGGCTTTTTTCTTGAACATTAAATCCGTGGCTTACTTCTTTTTGCCCACCACGCGGATCATCTCCAGACACTGCTTGGCGTAACCCCATTCGTTATCGTACCAAGCGACGATCTTCATGAAGGTTTTGTCCAACGCGATGCCGGCGGTGGCGTCGAACACGCTGGCGCAGGGCTCACCACGGAAGTCGGTCGACACCACTTTTTCATCGGTGTAGCCGAGCACGCCTTTGAGCGCACCTTGGCTTTGCGCCAACATTTCCGCGCACACCTCTTCATAGCTGGCCTCTTTGTCCAGCTCGATGGTCAAGTCGACCACCGACACGTCGGACGTGGGCACCCGAAACGCCATGCCGGTGATCTTGCCCTTGATTTCGGGGATCACCTTGCCCACGGCCTTGGCTGCGCCCGTGCTGCTGGGGATGATGTTTTCCAAAATGCCGCGACCGCCGCGCCAGTCTTTGCGTGATGAACTGTCCACGGTCATCTGGCTGGCGGTGGCGGCGTGGACCGTGGTCATCAGGCCGCGCTTGATGCCCCATTTGTCGTTGAGCACCTTGACCACGGGGGCCAAGCAGTTGGTGGTGCACGACGCATTCGACACGATGGCTTCGCCCGCGTAGGTTTTGTGGTTCACACCATAAACAAACATAGGCACGGTGTCTTTGGATGGCGCTGAGATCACCACTTTTTTGGCGCCCGCGGCGATGTGCATCTGGCTGGTGGGCTCGGTCAGGTAGTGGCCGGTACACTCAAGCACGATGTCCACGCCCATCTCGCCCCATCGCAGGTTGTGTGCGTCGCGTTCGTGTGAAAGTTTGATTTTTTTGCCGTTGACGATGAGTGCATCGTCGGTGAAATCCACCGTACCGTCGAAACGGCCGTGCACGCTGTCGTACTTCAGCATATAGGCCAAATAGTCGGCGGGCTTGGGGTCGTTGATGCCGACGATGTGAATGTCGGTGTAGCCGTGTTTGAGCGCAGCGCGCAGGGCCAGGCGGCCAATGCGGCCAAATCCGTTGATGCCTACTTTGAGGGTCATGGTGCTAAAAAGGTAAGTTACGAACCGGTTACGTAACCCGTTTATACCGAATCAGGCTGTCGTCAACCTGATCCCCGGGTTGTCGTCCGGGCGGGCCGCCCGGGGATGTGTGTGTCAGCGCGCGGCCAAGACGGCGCGCACGGTGTCGGCGACGTTTTCGGGCGTGAAGCCGAAGTGCTGGAACAGCACCGGCGCGGGCGCCGACTCGCCGTAGGCGTCCAAGCCGACCACGGCCGCACAACCGTACTTCCACCAGCCGTCGGTGGAACCCATCTCGACCGCCACGCGGGGCACGCCCACGGGCAGCACCGAGGCTTTGTAGGCCGCGGTTTGGCGGTCGAAGGTGGTGGTGCTGGGCATGGAAACCACGCGCACAGCAATCTTGTATTCCTTGGCCAAGCGCTCTTGGGTCTTGAGCGCGAGCTGGACTTCGGAACCGGTGGCGATGATCACCGCCTGCGCCTTCTTCTTCAAACCCACGGTCTCAGGCTCGGCCAAAACGTAGGCGCCACGACTGATGTCGCCCAGATCGCTCTTGGGCGCGTAGGGGAGGTTTTGGCGCGACAGCAGCAGCGCCGTGGGGCGTTGCGTGTTTTTCAATGCCACGGCCCAGGCCACGGTGGTTTCGGCCGTGTCGGCGGGGCGCCAGACGTCCAGGTTGGGGATCAGGCGCAGGCTGGCGGCGTGCTCGACCGACTGGTGGGTCGGACCGTCTTCGCCCAGACCGATGGAGTCGTGGGTGAACACGTGAATGACGCGCTGCTTCATGAGCGCGGCCATGCGGATGGCGTTGCGGCTGTAGTCGCTGAAGGTCAAGAAGGTGCCGCCGTAAGGGATGTAACCGCCATGTAACGCCACGCCGTTCATGATGGCGGCCATGCCGAATTCGCGCACGCCGTAGTTGATGTGGCGCCCGCCTTGGCCTTGCTCGTTTTTCACCACCGCGCCTTGGGCGTCAAAGCGCAGGTTGGGGGTGGATTGGGTGTTGGTGAGGTTGGAGCCGGTCAGGTCGGCCGAGCCGCCGAGCAATTCGGGCAGGGCGGCGGTGAACGCCTCCAAAGCCAATTGGCTGGCTTTGCGGCTGGCCACGGTCTCGGCCTTGGTGTGGGCGGCCACGACCGCGTCCACCACGGTTTGTTCGAAGTCTTTGGGCAAAGCGCCCGACAGGCGGCGGGTGAAGGCCTCAGCCAACTCAGGGAAGGCGGCGCGGTAGGCGGCGAACGCGGTGTTCCAAGCGGCCTCGGCGCGCTGGCCTGCGGCCTTGGCGTCCCAAGCGCTGTAAACCTCAGCCGGGATCTCGAAGGGGGCGGCGGTCCAGCCCAGCGCGGCGCGGGTGAGGGCGATCTCTTCGGCACCCAAAGGCTCGCCGTGGGCCTTGGCGGTGTTGGCGCGGTTGGGACTGCCTTGGCCGATGGCGGTTTTGCAGCAGATGAGCGTGGGCTTGTCGCTGCGCTTGGCTTGGGCGATGGCGCGCTCGACCGCGTCGGCGCTGTGGCCGTCCACGGCGCGGATCACGTTCCAGCCATAGGCTTCAAAACGCTGGGGCGTGTTGTCGATGAACCAAGGGGCCACTTGGCCGTCGATGGAAATGCCGTTGTCGTCGTAGAGCGCGATCAGCTTGTTGAGTTTCCAAGCGCCCGCCAAAGCGCAGGCCTCGTGCGAGATGCCCTCCATCAAGCAGCCATCGCCCATAAAAACATAGGTGTGGTGGTCGACGATGGTGTGGCCGGGGCGGTTGAATTCGGCGGCCAGCAGTTTTTCGGCCAAAGCCATGCCCACCGCGTTGGTGATGCCTTGGCCCAGCGGGCCGGTGGTGGTTTCCACGCCCGGGGTGATGCCCACTTCGGGGTGCCCGGCGGTTTTGCTGTGCAACTGGCGGAAGTTCTTGAGCTCACTCATGGGCAGGTCGTAGCCCGTGAGGTGCAGCAAGGCGTAAATCAGCATGGAGCCGTGGCCGTTGGAGAGCACAAAACGGTCGCGGTTGGCCCACTGCGGATTGGTGGGGTTGTGCTGCAGGTGGCGG
>JAABPX010000108.1 GCA_011391745.1 Comamonadaceae bacterium | reverse complement strand
CCGCGCATCAACACAATGGCCAGCAGCAGATGGGTGCCGTGCATGGCCACCATGATCCACAGCGATTCGCGTGCGAACAGGTGGGCACGCAAGACCGAGGCCATGCTGATGTTGTAGGCCTCCAGCAGCATGGTCGGTGCCAGCAGCAGCATGTAGGTGGCGGCCAAGGGCACGATTTCGGCGGGAGCGTTGAGCCAGTCCAGCATCAGACCGTTGCCCAAAGCCAGCCAAGCGGCGGCCAAGACACCCGCCCAGGTGCTGCTGGCCAAGGCCATGTAAGCGGTTTGACGCGCATCGTCCACGCGCCCACGGCCCAAGGTTTGTGTGACCACGATGCCCAAGCCAATGGCCAAGACCCGAAAGATCACGAACAGGGTTTCCAAGACTTGTTGACTCAGACCAAAGGTGCCTGCGGCGGCGTCTGAGGTGTGCGAGGCCAGGTACAGGCCTGCCATCGCCACGCTCATGCCAAGCACAAACTCACCAAAAATCGGCGCGGCGATGGCGTTGAGGCGGGGGCGGTTGACCATGCTGTTTGGGGCCAATCCCTGTGTGGCGACTTAAGCCGGCAGGGCCTTGGCCGGGCAGTGTATGCGCATGGTGCGGCCCACTGTTTGGACGTTGGCTCCTCTGACCTGGTTGTGTGTCACGACCATCATGCTGGGCGCAGAAAGGCGCAACCCCAAGGGTCGAATTGCAAGCGCTGCGCATGGTTGTGCACGCCGCTGGCGCCACTGTCTGTCAAGGTGTGCGCCTGCGCCCACTCGGCGGGCAAGCTGAGTTCTGCCGCTTGGTCGCTGAAATTAAAAACGCATAGGATGCGCTGCCCTGCGTGTTCGCGAACAAACGCCAAGATTTGATCGTGTGCGGCCCACAGCTGCATGTTGCCGTGGATGAGGGCGGGTTGGGTTTTTCGCCAAGCGATGAGTCGTTTGAAGTGGCTCAACACACTGCTTGGGTTGGCTTGTTGGTCCACGGCCAAAGCGGCGTGTCGCGCATCGACGGGCAACCAGGTTTTGGCGGCGGTGGAAAAACCCGCGTGGGGCGCCGCGGCTTGCCAGGGCATGGGCGTGCGGCAGCCGTCGCGCCCTTTGAATTCGGGCCACATGGTGATGCCGTAGGGGTCTTGCAAATCTTCAAAGGCCACCTGGGCTTCGGGCAAGCCCAGTTCTTCGCCTTGGTAGAGGCAGACCGTGCCACGCAAAGCCATTTGAAAGGCTGCGGCCAAGCGCAACAGGCGCGGATCGGGTTGATCGCCACCCCAGCGTGTGGCCGAACGCACGCAGTCGTGGTTGGACAAAGCCCAACAGGGCCAACCATCGCCCACCACTTGGTTGAATCGGTTGAGTACGCCGTGCAAGAACGGTGCGCTGTGGGCCTCACCCAGAAAGTCGAAGCAATACGCCATGTGCAAGCGGCGCTGGCCTTGTGGTCCGCTGCGGGTGTACTCGGCCACACGGGCCAAGCCGTCGTCGTCGCCGATTTCGCCGACCATGGTGGTGTCGGGGTACTGGTCGAGCAAGGCGCGCAGGGTTTCCAAAAACGGCAGGTTTTCCGGGCGGCTCTTGTCGTACACGTGGGCTTGCCAAGCGTAGGGGTTAAAGGGGTTGACGGCCGGGTCGGGGTTGTTCCGGCTGGGCGCGCCTTTGCCCGGGTTGTCGCGCAGCAAGGCGTCGTGAAAATAGAAGTTGGCGGTGTCCAAGCGGTAACCGTCCACACCCATGTCGAGCCAAAATTTCACGGTTTGCAGCAGCGCGGCTTGAACCTCGGGGTGGTGAAAATTCAGGTCGGGTTGGCTGCTCAAAAAGTTGTGCAGGTAGTACTGGCAGCGGCGCGTGTCCCATTGCCACGCGCTGCCACCAAAGATGGACAACCAGTTGTTGGGTGGTGTGCCGTCCTCGCGCGCATCGGCCCACACAAACCAGTCGGCTTTGGGGTTGTCTCGGCTGGCGCGGCTCTCCACAAACCACGGATGTTGGTCGCTGGCGTGCGAGAGAACCTGGTCGATCATGACCTTGAGGCCCAACTCGTGGGCGCGAGCCAGCAAGGTCTTGAAGTCGGCGAGGGTGCCGAACATGGGGTCCACGTCGCAGTAATCGCTCACGTCGTAGCCGAAGTCTTTCATTGGGCTTTTAAAGAAGGGCGAGAGCCAGATGCTGTCCGCGCCAAGTTCGGCGACGTGTGTCAGGCGTTCGGTGATGCCGGGCAAGTCGCCGATACCGTCGCCGTTGCTGTCTTGAAAGCTACGGGGGTAGATTTGGTAGATGACGCCACCGCGCCACCAGCCGTTGTTGGGTGCTTTGCTACTCATGTTTGCGGAAATGAAATCAGTTGTTGTAACCAGCGTGCGCTGGCCTTTGGGGTGCGTTGTTGGGTTTGATAGTCGACATGCACGATGCCGAAGCGTTGACTGTACCCGTGAGCCCACTCGAAGTTGTCGAGAAGGCTCCAGACGTAGTAGCCACGGATGTCCAATCCACTGGTAACCATGTCTGCGAGCTGGGCCAAGTGCAATTGCAGGTAGTGCAGGCGCAGTGCATCATTGCAGGCAGCATCGACCAGCGGCGTGTTGTCAGCGGCGCCGTTTTCGGTGATCCAGATCGGTGGCAGTGGCCATTGCGCCAGCAGATTTCGCACCACGCGATCCAAACCCTTAGGGTAGATCTCCCAACCGATGTGTGTCAGGTCGGGGCGATGCGGATCGGGGGGCACGAGGCGGTAACCACGCCGCTTCTCATCGGCATCGAGAGGTGCCTGTGCGATTGATCGGGTGTAGTAGTTCAAACCGATGAAATCGAGCGGCTGCGCACAGATGGCGGCATCGCTGGTCAGGCGCTGCTCGGCCAGTGGACCCATTTGTTTGAGCATTTCAGCTGGCCATTCGCGGTTGAACAGTGGATTGAGGAATACGTCGTTGCGTTCGAGCTCCGCCATGTGCGCAGCGGCCACGTCCACGGGGGCATCGCTGGCGGGGTCGCACAGCTCCGGGTTGAGCACGATGCCCAACTGAGTGTCGCGGCGTACGCTGCGCCATGCTTGCACGCCCAAGCCGTGTGCCAGCATCAGGTGGTGTGCGGCCAAGAGCGATGAGGGGCGGTCTTGCACACCAGGAGCAAACACACCGATATCGTGTCCCAAGAAAGCGCTGCACCAAGGCTCGTTGAGTGTGGCCACGCGCGGTAGCAGATCGCCCAATTCGCGTGCCACGATTTGCGTGTACTCGGCAAAGTGGTGCGCGGTGTCGCGGTTGAGCCAGCCGCCCGGTAGGTGGGCTGGCAGATCCCAGTGAAACAGGGTGGCGTTGGGTGTGATGCCCCGTTTGTGGAGTTCACCAAGCAGTTGGCGGTAAAAGTCCAGTCCGGCGGGATTGGGGCGGCCTTGTTCGTCGACGACCCGAGTCCAAGCAATGGAGAAGCGGTAGTGGCGCAAGCCCAGATCGGCCATCAGCGCCACGTCCTCGCGAAAACGGTGAAAGTGGTCGCAAGCGATCAGACCGTTGCTGCCGTCTTTGATGCGGCCGGGCTGGGCGCAAAACGTGTCCCAAATGCTGGGTAATTTGCCACCCTCGCTGCCACCCCCTTCGATCTGAAAGGCGGCAGTGGCACAGCCCCATTCGAATGACGAAGGAAATATTGGCATGTTGGTCCTAGGGGTCATTTGACGGAGCCTGAGAGCAGGCCGCGCACAAAGAAGCGTTGAAGTGAGAAAAACACAGCCACAGGCACCGCAATAGAGACAAAGGCGCTGGCGGTGAGGATTTCCCAGCTCTCGCCGCGCGAACCCAGCAGGTCGTTGAGCTGGATGGTCAGCACCACTTGGTCGGGTGATTTGCCCAGGAACACCAGCGCCACCAAGAAATCGTTCCAGACCCAGAGAAACTGGAAAATCGCAAAACTGGCCAGCGCGGGCAATGACAGCGGTAGCACGATGCTGGTGAAAATTTGGAAATGGCTGGCTCCGTCCATGCGTGCGCTCTCGATGATGTCGCGCGGCAGCGAAGCGATGTAGTTGCGCAACAGGTAAATGGCCAATGGAAGACCGAAGGCCGAGTGCGCCAGCCACACCCCAAGGTAGGACTTGGAGGCGATGCCCAAGCTCTCGCCCAAGTCGTTGTAGAGGCGCAGCAGCGGGATCAGCGACATCTGCAGCGGCACCACCAGCAGGCCCACCACCACGATGAACAGCCAGCGACGACCAGGGAACTCCATCCAGCTGAAGGCGTAAGCGGCGAAGGCAGCGATCAGGATCGGAATGAAGGTGGCGGGAATGGTGACCTTGAAGGTGTTGAGAAAGGCGTTGCCCACCCCCTCGGAATCGATCACCTTCTGGTAATTGCTGGCGGTGAAGCTCGGCGGCGTCTCGGCCACGTAAAAAATACGCACGCCGCGATCGCTCTCATAGGCTTGGTTGAGCACCAGCCGGTATTGACCATCGGCGGCGACGGTGAGCGTGCCGTCGGATTGGCCGTCTGTTTCGTCGAATACCTGACCATCGTCCAGTTCGATGATTTCGCCCACCGGGTGCTCGTCAGGGGTGGCCGATTTCAACGAGAAGCGCTTCAGGAGCGTGGCGTTTCCTTCAGGAAACAGGCGTCCAGCGATCACGAATTGATTACCCTCAGGTACGACGCTCTGCGCGCCTGCGGTGCGGCGCATGTCGGGTCGGGTCTGGGTGGACAGGGCCGTCCACCAACCTGAGCTGACGATTTGCTCGCGATCGCGGAAGCTGGAAACCAGCAAACCAAAAGTGGGCATCACCCAGACCAATACGATGCACAACAGCAGCGCGTGAGCAACCAACGAAGAAGGCGTGAACTTGAGTTTCATCGCTGAGCCTCCTCGGCGCGAAAGCGGCGGATGTTGAAGGCCATCACTGGGATCACGGCCAACATGAGCACCATCGCCAAGGTCGAGCTGCGCCCGTAGTCGCCACCGCCGCGAAACATCCAGTCGTACATGAGATTGGCCAATACCGAAGTGTCCCACTGACCGCCGGTCATGGCCATCACGATGTCGAACACCTTGAGCACCGTGATGGTGATGGTGGTCCAGACCACCAGAATGGTGGACATGATCTGAGGAATCATGATCTCGAAGAATATCTGCAGCTCGCTGGCCCCATCGATTCGAGCAGCCTCGATGGTATCGGTGGGCACACCGCGCAGCGCGGCTGAGAGAATCACCATGGCAAACCCGGTCTGGATCCAGATCAGGATCGCCATCAGAAAAAAGTTATTCCAAAATGGCACGGTCACCCAAGCTTGTGCTTCCAGGCCCACCCCCTGCACGATGGCGTTCAAGATGCCTATTTGCTCGTTGTCCGGACCGCGAAAGTCATAGACGAATTTCCAGATCACACTGGCCCCGACGAAGCTGATCGCCATGGGCATGAAAACGAGGGTCTTGGCCGCATTACCCCACCAGACGCGGTCGGCCAGTACAGCGACCACCAGCCCCAAGGCGGTCGCGGCGGCTGGCACCACCAACAACCACAAAAAATTATTGCGGATGGTGATCAAAAAATGGTCATCGGTGAACACCCAGGCATAGTTCGCTAGGCCGACAAAATGTTCGCCATTGCCGTCCATGAAGCTCAGACGCAGGGTCTCGAAGAACGGGTACAGCAGGTACACGCTCAGCAGCAGCAGGGCCGGTGCAATAAACAGCCAGGGTCGCACGCCTTCGCGGATGGCTTCGCGCTTGCGGCGCGGCATCGATGGCCTCGCCAGCACGTTGTCCAGTAGCCAATTGCTGCCCGCGAAGTACATCAGACAAAAGCCAACACTGACCACCACGGCCAGAAGGGTCTGCAATAGTGAATCGGTCATGTGGTCAATCAAAGACAACGAACAAAAGAAGCTGCCTTAATGGCCCACTTCGCATCCAAGTCGCCCATGTCAATGGCGCTGCCAGATCAGGGGAGAACTGCCCCTGTGACAGGAGCGAAGATGCGAAATGGCTTTGTGGGGTTTACTTCAGGGCGTCCCAGCTCTTTTGAATGTCGTTAGCAACGGCTTGGGCCGACTTGCCACCCGAGTAGTCGACCATGCCTTTCCAGAAGCTGCCGGCACCCACGGCACCGGGCATCAGGTCGGAGCCGTCAAAACGGAAGGTGGTCGCGCCCTGCAAGATTTCGCCCTGCTTGCGCAGGGCTTTGGTCTTGTACTTGGCCAGGTCAGCACCTTTGTGGGGGGTTAGGAAACCACCTTCGGCCATCCAGATTTCATGCGCCTGGGGATGCTGCAGGTATTCCATGAAGGCCTTGGCACCCTTGCTGTCTTTGGTGATCGTCATGATCGTACCGCCGCCAAGAACGGGGTTGCCCAGCTTTTTGCCCGCGTAGGAAGGGAAGTAGAAGAAGTCAGCATCATCGGCCTTGCCTTCAGGGAAGAAGGCTGGGATGAACGATGCTTGGCGGTGCATGTAGCACTTGGGTGGCGAGCTGAACAGACCCTTAGGGCTGTCCTTGAAGCTTACTGTCGCCACGGCCTTGGCTCCACCGTCGACATAGGCATCGTTACGGGCAAACCAACCATAGGCTTCGATGGCATCCACCACGCGCTTGTCGTTGAACTTCATCTTGTTACTGACCCAATCGTCGTAGACGGCGGGACTTTGGGTGCGCAGCATCATGTCTTCAACCCAGTCGGTCGCAGGCCAGCCGGTGGCCGCATCCGAACCCAAACCGATGCACCATGGCTTGCCGCCATCGGCGGCGATTTTCTTTGTCAGGGCTTGCAGCTCTTCCATGGACTTGGGCACTTTGTAGCCCTTTTCCTTGAAGTTCTCGGGGATGTACCAGACCAAGCTCTTGACGTTCACGTTGTAGAAAAGCCCGTAGAACTCGTCCTTACCGGCTTTGCTCTTGTAGGTGCCCAGATCTGCCCAAGAGCTGCCAGCGGCGTAGTTGGCCTTGACCCAGTCACGGGCCTTGTTGCCCAAGGGTGTAAGGCCACCGATGGCGGCCATGTTGGCGGCCAAGCCGGGCTGAGGGAACACCGAGATGTTCGATGGTGAGCCCGCCTTGATGTCGATCACGATTTGTTGCTCGGAGCTTTGTGAGCACGAGTGCTTCACCGTGGCGCCGGTGGCCTTCTCAAAGTTGGCAATGACTTTTTTGAACATGGTTTCTTCGGCGCCGGTCCAAGGGCAGGTGATGGTGACCGTCTCGCCTTTGAGGTCGGGGCCTTTGTAGTCGGCGGCTTGGGCGGTGGCGCCTAGGCTGCCCAGTACCAGCGCTGCAGCGCCGGCGATGGTGGTGGTTTTGTACATCGTGCTTGTCTCCTAGAAAAAGCCCTGCGGACCATCCGCAAAGCGGGTTAAAAAAGTCAGAACCGCAGACCGTCGCGGTCAAAGCGGTAAAGGTGTTCGGCTCGGTAGCCCAAGCGCATCGACTGACCAGGCTTGACGTCAAGAGAGCCTTCCACACGGGCTGTTAGCTCTCCGAGCGCGCCGGCGTCGATATAGGCGAAGGTCTCGTTGCCCAGCAGCTCGGCATGACGCAGTGTGCCCTCAATTGGTCCGTCCGCGGCCACGTGAAGGTGTTCCGGGCGAACGCCCACGCAGTGCGCCCCCTGTGCTTGGGCATGCGTGCCCTCAATGAAGTTCATTTGCGGCGAGCCGATGAAGCCAGCGACGAAACGGGTGGCCGGGCGGTGGTACAGCTCCAGCGGTGCACCGACTTGCTCAATGCGTCCTTTGTTGAGCACCACGATCTTGTCGGCCAGTGTCATGGCTTCCACTTGGTCGTGCGTGACGTAGATCATGGTGGCGCCCAAACGGCGGTGCAGCGTGGCAAGCTCGACGCGCATTTTGGTGCGCAGCGCAGCATCTAGGTTGGACAACGGTTCGTCGAACAGGAACACCTTGGGGTTTCGCACGATGGCACGACCAATGGCCACGCGCTGGCGTTGACCGCCCGAGAGGGCCTTGGGCAGGCGTTGTAAGTACTCGCCAAGTTGAAGGATGTTCGCAGCCTCGTTCACACGGCGCTGAATCTCATCTTTGGGCACCTTTGCAATCTTCAGGCCAAAAGCCATGTTGTCGAAGACCGTTTTGTGAGGGTAGAGCGCGTAGCTCTGGAACACCATCGCCACACCGCGTTCGCTTGACGGCAGATCGTTGACCACTTGCTCGGCGATCTCCAAGGTGCCGCTGGTGATGTCTTCCAGACCCGCGATCATGCGCAGCAATGTGGTTTTACCGCAGCCTGAGGGGCCAACGAAGACCGTGAATTCACCTGGTTCAATGGTCAAGTTGACGCCATGAATCACGTTCACGTGTCCGAAGCTCTTCTTGACATCTTTCAGTTGCAAACCAGACTGCACCATGGGTAAAAACCTTTTTTGTCGACCGCTGTAGCGCGGACATAAATTAATCACTAATGCCTAACCATTAACAAATTAAAGCACCAGTGCAATCGATTGCATCATGGGGTTTGCCCTAATTTCGGGTAAACATTAGAGGAAAGCAACTTCTTGTGGG
>JAABPX010000107.1 GCA_011391745.1 Comamonadaceae bacterium | reverse complement strand
GCGAAAGCGCTGGTCAGCGTGGTGCAGCAGTTTGTCAGCAACCTTGTCATCACCCATGGCATCCCAAACCGCAGAGCAAGCGGCCACCACACAGTCTTCGACGTTAGCCCTGATTGCGTGCTCGGAGAAGAAGGTGACGGCCGCGCGGTAGTTGCCTTCATCCGGAATGACCTCAATGTCCGACACCGTGGTTTTAGCGGTCGAGGTGGATGGAAAGCGATCCCTATCGGGGTTGGACCCGATCAGGTGTCGCAACAGGGAAGTTTTTCCTGCGCCCGTGGTACCGACGAACAGCACGCGGGCATAGCCTTCATCCCGGCCTGGCAAAGGAATGAAGCTGTCGCGCAGCGCCACAGGATTCGAGACGCTGGCTTGCAGTCCATCGAAAAATGCATCCACGACAACGACGCTGAAAGTCTGAAGCGCTTCCTGATACCGGCTGGCGTT
>JAABPX010000106.1 GCA_011391745.1 Comamonadaceae bacterium | reverse complement strand
CCACCAGGACTCGTCAGCCAACAATAGGTTCATCTGGGCGACAAGCGCATCAGCCTCTTCAGGGTTGGTCGTTCCCAGGCCGCGCCGCACCTTAAGGCCCGTCTTGCCTTTAGAGTCTGTCCGGCAAGGATGTCGGAAACTGATGCTAAAACCCGGGCGATCTTTGGTGGGTGATTTAGATGCTCTGTAAGTCATGTTCGCCTCCTTGTTGTTCCATGATGTACCGGACTATACATCCATTTAATCTGGCCGTCAAAGTTTTTGGTACAAAATGGAACAACAATAGGCTCATACTCCTGTGGGATTTCTTGAAGCCACGTTGGCGACTCTCTCAATGCTTGACGCGGCAACCACTGGATGGTCTTTGACCAAACTTCCGGCACCCACTCTGAGCACCAAAGGCTTCGTCCGAGCTTTACGTGGTCACAGCCATCGCACTCTTAGAGCAGTAGATTTGAAAATCCACAATGACAATTTCAGGGAAACCAATGAGCTCAGAATGCTCTGCTGTTTTTAAGTGGTATCGCATTGTGTGATCGGTGGTCCGAGCGCAGCGATTGCAGTGGAGTGATCTGGTGCTTTCATGATGAATTTCAAGTTGTCTGTGCCGATCCAAATCTGAGCCGCAGGGGGTGCCGACTGAATGCCGAGCAAAGAATGGAACTCATCATGTTGATTCATACGGCAAATTGCCGTATCCTCACACTAGGAGATCACCCCCATGCCCGTCGCCATTGCCACCGCCCGCCTCGAAGCCCGAATCAGCACCGATCTGCACGCCATGCTCAAGCGTGCCGCCGAGCTACAGGGCCGCACCATGACCGATTTTGTGGTGTCTGCCGTGCAGGCGGCCGCCCATCAGGCCATCGAACAAGCCGATGTGATTCGCCTGTCGCAGGCCGATCAAGCCTGCTTTGCGCAGGCGCTGCTGTCGCCGCCCCAACCGGCCCCGGCCCTGGAGCGTGCCTTTGCTCGCCGCAGCAAGCTCTTGCGTGCGCAATGAGCGCACCGTTCCTACTGGCCCCGCTGGATGCGGCGCATGACCGCGCTGGGTTTGATGGCGGCTCGGAACCGCTCAATCGTTACCTGCGCGAGCAAGCCACCCAAGACATTCGCCGTCGCGTAGCCGCCTGCTTTGTGGCCCTGATCGACGGACCAGAAGGGCCGCGTGTTGCGGGGTACTACACCTTGGCCTCGGCCAGCTTGGTTCTGGCCGATCTGCCGGCCAGCACCAGCAAAAAGCTGCCGCGCTACCCGACCGTGCCCGCCGTGCGCATGGGCCGCTTGGCTGTCGATCTTGAATTCAAGGGCCAAGGTCTTGGTGGTGCGCTGCTGGCCGATGCGCTGCACCGTGCCGCCCGCGCCGAGATTGCCGCCTTCGCCATGGTGGTGGACGCCAAAGACGCCGCCGCAGCGGCTTTTTACAAGCACCACGGTTTCATGGCCTTGCCCGACTCGCCACTGATCCTGTTCTTGCCCCTGGCCACCGTTCAACACATCTGAAGCCCGCCGTTTTGGGCAGGCCTGCGAGTGCTTGCCATGGATAATCCCGCCATGCCTTCTTCCAGCCTTTACCTCACCGCCGCCCTCTACAAGTTCGTCGACCTGCCCGATTTCGCCGATCGGCAAGCGCCTTTGCAAGCCTGTTGCGAAGCCAACGATGTGAAGGGCACTTTGCTTTTGGCGCACGAGGGCATCAATGGCACGATTGCCGGGCCAGAGGCGGGCATTCGCGCCGTGCTGGCGTATTTGCGGGCCGACCCGCGCTTGGCCGATTTGCCGCACAAAGCATCTTGGAGCCCCAAGCCACCCTTCACCCGCATGAAGGTCAAGCTCAAAAAAGAAATTGTGACCCTGCGTGTGCCCGGGCTGGACCCGAACAAAACGGTGGGCCAGTACGTCAAGCCCGCCGACTGGAACGCTTTGTTGGCCGACCCCGACGTGGTGCTGATCGACACGCGCAACGACTACGAAGTGGCCATAGGCACCTTCAAGGGCGCAATCAACCCCAACATCAAAAACTTCGTTCAGTTGCCGGCTTGGCTGGACGCGCAGGAGAAGCTTCAAGGCGATGCCGTCAAAAAACCCAAGGTGGCCATGTTTTGCACGGGCGGCATTCGCTGCGAAAAGTCCACCGCGCTCATGAAGATGCGCGGTTTTGACGAGGTCTACCACCTCGAAGGCGGCATCCTCAAATACTTGGAAGAAATCCCGCCCGAGCAAAGCACCTGGGAGGGCGAGTGTTTTGTGTTCGACGAGCGCGTGAGCGTGGGCCACGGTTTGGGGGTGGGCAGCCACGATCTGTGCCGTTCTTGCCGCTGGCCGCTGAGCGCTCAGGACAAGCAGTCGCCGCACTACGTCAAAGGCGTGAGCTGCGCCCACTGCCACGACCAGCGCACGCCCGAACAAAAGGCCCAATTGGCTGAGCGCCAACGCCAAGTGGAGCTGGCCGAAGCGCGTGGCGAGCTGCACGTGGGCGCGAAGATGCCCAGCCACGGCCAGCCATGAACCACCCGGTTCACCCGCAAAGCCGTTTGTTGCCGGCCATGCGCGGTGTGCTGGATCGCATGGCGCGAGCGGGTCATGCGCCCATGCACGCGCTGAGCGCAGCCCAAGCCAAGGCGTTTTACGAAGCGGGGGCGGGTGTGCTGGACATCGCGCCACACGCCTTGCCACGGGTGGAAGACCACGTGCTCATGGCCCGCGATGGGCACACCATTCCCGTGCGCCTGTACGCGCCAACGCCACGGGACGCGGCCCAGCCTTTGCCGGTGTTGCTGTATTTTCATGGGGGTGGGTTTACCGTGGGCAGCATCGCCACCCACGAACCCCTGTGCCGCCACTTGGCCCACCTGGCGCACTGCGCGGTGGTGTCGGTGGACTATCGGCTGGCGCCCGAGTGGAAGTTTCCCACCGCCGTGTTCGACGCGTGGGACAGCCTCGCGGGCCTGCGCGAGCGTGCCCATGCTTGGGGCTTGGACCCGCAGCGCTTCGCGGTGGGCGGCGACAGCGCTGGCGGCACGTTGGCCGCCGTCACCGCCATTGCCGCACGCGATGCGGGCTGGCCGCTGGCCTTGCAGCTGTTGTTCTACCCCGGCTGTGCGGGCCATGGCGACACCAACAGCCACCGCCGATTTGGGCAAGGTTTTTTGCTCGAACACGCACACATCGATTACTTTTTTGGCCACTACCTGCGCGACGCGAACGATCGCAACGATTGGCGCTTCGCGCCGCTCGATGGTGTCGATGAAACGGGGGCGACCCGTGATTTGGAGGGCGTGGCCCCCGCGTGGTTCGGCTTGGCCGAGTGCGACCCCCTGACCGACGAGGGCCTGCTCTACGCCGACCGTTTGCGCATGGCTGGGGTGGCTGTTGACTTGGAGGTGTACGCCGGTGTGGTGCACGGCTTCATTCAGTTTGGCCGCGCCATCCCTGTGGCCTTGACCGCTCACAACGACGCGGCACGGGCCTTGCGTCGGGTATTTGGGATCTGACCCCAATTAACCAATTAAATATCGGCGAGCAATTCGTAGGGTAGGGGCAGCGGCTGTAGGGCCGGGCTTTGCAGCGAGCCGGCGTGCACCGAGCCGCTCTCGAGTGCGCTGAGCTGCAGCGAGACCAAGGCATCAAAGCCGCCGCTGGGGTGCGGCGCACAGGCCGCGACGGTGCCGCAAGGCTGCTCGGCATCGGTGCTGTGAAACACCTCAGAACCCACGGCCAGGGCGCTGTCGCTGTGAAACAGGTGGGCGCGGCGTTTGAGCGTGCCGCGAAATTGGCTGCGCGCCACCACCTCTTGGCCGGGGTAACAACCTTTTTTGAAGTTCACACCGCCCACCGATTCGTAGTTCAGCATTTGCGGCACCAACGCGTCGCTCAAGGCGGCTGTCACCGGCACCACGGCGCTGCGCACCGCCAGCCAATTCCACACGGCCAAGGGCAGGGCGGGGCCAGTGGGTGCGGCTGTGCCCACCGGCGCCAAGACCAAGGCGCGCGACCTGCCTGCCCCTGGGTACAAACGCACCCAATCGTGTTCGCCAGCGCGAAGCCGTTGCCAAGGTGTCTGACCCAAGCCCGAAACCACAGCGGCCTCACCGGCCACGCCCCACACCGACCAATCGGCGCTGGCATCGCTCAAGCGGCATTGGGCGCGCATGACGAACATCGACAGGCGTTTGAGCGTGGCGGCCAAGGTGTCGGTTGGGCACAGCAACAAGACATCGTCGGCGGCGAGTTTGAGGCCTACAAAACTGCTGAGCATGCGGCCCTTGGGCGAACAAAACGCCGCCAAACGGGCCTGGTCTTGGCCCAACAAAGCGAAGTCTTGGGTGAGTTGGCCGTGCAGAAACTTCGGCGCATCGATGCCCTGGGCGCGTATCACGCCCCAAGCGGGTAGGGCCACCACACCGCTGAGGCTGCTGGGGGCTGGGTGGGTGTTGTCTGCGCTGGGTGTCGATTCGGTGATCATGGGGTGAATTATGATCATTGCTCGGTGGTGCCGAATCCTGGCACGCCTTTGACCTCACTGGGATGATGCCTGTGAAACGTGTGCTGATGGGGCTTTTGGCCCTGTTTTTGATGATGGTGCTACTCAGCGCCGCTGCCGCTTGGGTTTGGATGGACCGGCCCTTGGGAATGCCCTCTGCGGTGAGCGCCGAAAAACCCTTGGACGTGAACATTGCCCCGGGCACATCGGCACGCGCCTTGGTCGGTCAATTGACCCGCGCAGGCATCGACACACCCGACTGGGCCTTGTTTGCGTATTTCCGACTGTCTGGCGATTCGCGTCGCATTCAAGCCGGAAGCTACGAATTGGTGCCAGGCCTCACACCCAAGCGTTTGCTCGACAAATTGGTGCGCGGCGACCAAGCGTTTCGCCAAATTACCCTGATTGAAGGCTGGAATTACCGACAAGTCTTCCAAGCCATCGAATCGGCACGCGACGTACAACAAGACACGGCCAGCATGGATGTGCCCGCCATCATGGCCGCCATTGGTAAGCCAGGCGTGCATCCCGAGGGGCAGTTTTTCCCCGACACCTACCGATTCCCCAAATACGCCAAGGCCTCCAGCGTGTTGCGAATGGCCAGCTTGGCCTTGGACCGCAACCTGGCGCAGGTTTGGGCGCAGCGCGACAGTGACTTGCCATTGAAGTCGCCCCACGAAGCCTTGATCTTGGCCAGCATCATCGAAAAAGAAACCGGTGCGCCGCAAGACCGGGCCGACATCGGGGGGGTGTTTGTCAATCGCTTGCGTATTGGCATGCGCCTGCAAACCGACCCCACGGTGATTTACGGTTTGGGTGAGCGCTTTGACGGCAATTTGCGCAAGGTGGATTTGCAAACCGATACCGCGTACAACAGCTACACCCGCGCCGGTTTGCCGCCCACCCCCATCGCCATGCCGAGTTTGGCTTCGATGTTGGCGGCGGTGCAGCCCTCGGACACCAAGGCTTTGTATTTTGTGGCGCGGGGTGACGGCACCAGCCAATTCAGCCTCACGCTGGCCGAGCACAACGCGGCGGTGCAACGTTTTATTTTGAATCGCTGATACGCCGTGACCGGTTTGTTCATTACCTTTGAGGGCATTGATGGGGCGGGCAAGTCCACCCACTTGGGTGCCTTGGCCCACGCCTTTGAGGCCCAAGGTCGGCGCGTGACCCTCACGCGCGAGCCCGGCGGCACGCCCTTGGCCGAAAAGCTGCGCGCCTTGGTGCTCAACGACGCCATGGACCCGCTGTGCGAAGCGCTGCTGATGTTCGCCGCGCGGCGCGACCATTTGCAACAAGTCATCGAGCCCGCGCTGACCCGAGGCGATGTGGTGTTGTGTGATCGATTCACCGACGCCACGTTTGCCTACCAAGGCCACGGTCGTGGCTTTGATTTGGCGGTGTTGAGCACCCTAGAGGGCTGGGTACAAAACACGGGGCAGGGTGTTCGCCAACCCGACCTGACCCTGTGGTTCGACCTGCCGCCCACCGTCGCGGCCGCGCGCTTGGCCCATGCCCGAACACCCGACCGTTTTGAATCCCAATCGGCGGCGTTTTTTGAGCGTGTGGCTGCGGGCTACGCGGCGCGTCAGCAAGCCGACCCAAAACGCTTTGCTCGCATTGCCGCCGATCAAACCCCGGAGCAGGTGGCACAGTCGGCCCGCAGGGCCTTGGTTGAACGGGCTTGGCTGCCACCCGAAGCATGAACCCACCAAGCTTGCCCCCGTGGCTGCAACGCCAACTCAAGGAACTGCGCCAACAACGCGGCCACGCCTTGCTCTTGGCTGGACCGTCAGGACTGGGTCAATACGATTTGGCCTTGGCCTTGGCGCGCAGCTGGCTGTGCGAAGCGCCGACCGAGCAGGGCGCTTGTGGGCACTGCGGCAGTTGCCACGCGGTGGCCGTGCACACCCACCCAGATCTGTGCATGCTCATGCCCGAAACGCTGAGCTTGGCGCTGGGTTGGCCGCTGGACGAAGCCTCGCAAAAGAAAATCGACGACAAGGACCGTAAGCCCAGCAAGCTCATTCGTGTGGAGGCCACGCGCCAAGCCGTCACCTTCACCCAGTTCACCCGCTCGCGCGGCGACACGAAGGTGGTGTTGGTGTACCCGGCGGAGCGCATGAACATGGAGTCGGCCAACACCCTGCTCAAAACCTTGGAAGAACCGGTGGGCTCGGTGAGGTTTGTGCTGGCCACCGAAGCCGCGCATCAGTTGCTGCCCACCGTGCGCAGCCGCTGCCTCACGCACCAGCTGCAGTGGCCGAGCGAAACCGAGGCTTTGCCTTGGCTGATGGCACAAGGCGCACAACCCATGAACGCCGAACAAGCCCGGGCGGTGTGGCGGGCCGCTGGCGGTCGGCCCGACGACGCATTGCGCTGGGCCGCCATGGGCCTAAGCGCCCAGACTTGGAGCCAACTGCCCCAAGCCTTGGCCCATGGCCAAGCGCAAGCCATGGCCGAATGGGAACCCGCCTTGCAACTCGATGTGATGCAAAAAGTGTGTCACGACGCCATGGCCGTGGCCAGCGGTGCCGAACCGCGTTTTTTTGAGGTCGCACATTTGCCGCCAAAGGCCCACTTGTTTCGTTTGCAGCGCTGGAGCCAAGAATTGATGCACGCCGCGCGCAGCGTGGAGCACCCAGTCAACGCTGGTCTGCGTTGGGAAGCGTGGGTGTCGCAAGCGCAACAAGCCTTAAGCCCGCGCCGCTGAAAAGGACCGACATGTTCACCGATTCCCATTGCCACCTGAATTTTCCCGAGCTCCGCAGCCAGTTGCCTCAAATCTTGGCCGACATGCAAGTGGCACGCGTCGATCGGGCCTTGTGCATTTGCTGCACCCTCGACGAATTTGAAGCCGTGCACCGATTGGCCCTGGATCACCCCAATTTGTGGTCCACGGTGGGGGTGCACCCCGATTACGAAGACACGCCCGAGCCCAGCGTGCAAGACTTGGTGCAGCGCGCAGCGTTGCCCCGCGTGGTGGGCATTGGCGAAACGGGATTGGACTACTACCGCCTCAACGGCCGCAGCGTGGCCGAGATGGCTTGGCAGCGCGAGCGTTTTCGGGTGCACATCCAAGCCGGTCGCCAAACCGATTTGCCGCTGATCATTCACACCCGCAGCGCATCGGACGACACCTTGGCGATCCTCAAAGAAGAGGGGGGGTGCGCCACCTCGGGTGGTGAACCCGTCTCCAAGGGGGTGTTTCACTGTTTCACCGAAACGCAGGCGGTGGCCCGCGCTGCGCTGGATCTGGGTTTTTACATTTCACTCTCAGGCATCGTCACCTTTCGCAACGCCTCGGACCTGCGCGAAGTGGCTCAACTCGTGCCCATGGACCGCTTGTTGATTGAAACCGACAGCCCTTATCTGGCCCCTGTGCCGCACCGGGGCAAAACCAATACACCGGCTTGGGTGCCTTTGGTGGCGCAACAAATCGCTGAGGTCAAAGGGGTGTCGGTCGAAGCCGTGGCGCAGGCCACCAGCGAAAACTTCGAGCGTTTGTTTGACCGCGTGAGCGCTTAAACCCAAGGTTTGCACGCCGCCCGTGCTTACCCCTATAGCCCGCTACGTGCAATTACGTAAATGCCCCTTGGGGATTTGCGGGTTAAATCAACGCATCTTTTGGAGGATGCATGCGACACCGCGACACACAAGACTTGGTGGGTGGCTTGGCTTTAACGGCCTTGGGACTTTTTGCCGCCTATTACGCGAATGAACACTATGAA
>JAABPX010000105.1 GCA_011391745.1 Comamonadaceae bacterium | reverse complement strand
CCGCAGCCTTGGCGCTGCTGGTGTTTGCCGAGCCTTTGGTGGCCGTGCTCTACCACTACGGCGCCTTTACTGCCCGTGACGTGATTCAAACCGCGCACGCGCTCATGGGCTACGGCGTGGGTTTGTTGGGTTTGGTGGCCATCAAGGTCTTGGCCCCGGGTTTTTATGCGCGGCAAGACATTCGCACGCCGGTGACGATCGCCATCGTGGTTTTGGTGCTCACCCAGTTGCTCAACCTGGTGTTGGTCCCGCATTTGGCGCACGCCGGTTTGGCCTTGGCCATTGGCTTGGGCGCATGCGTCAACGCCACGTGGTTGTTGGTGGGTTTGTTGCGCCGTGGGGCTTTTGTGCCGCTGCCGGGTTGGGGCCGTTTGTTGTGGCAGGTGGGTGTGGCCGCGGCGGTCATGGCCGCGGGTTTGTGGTGGGTGGAGCGGTCTTTTGACTGGGTGCAGGTGGATGGTCAGCGCTGGGCGCGTGTGGGGTGGGTGGCCGCCAGTGTGGTGGGGGCGGCTGTGGTGTATTTGGGCTTGTTGCGCGCCTTGGGTGTGTCCTGGCGTGCCCTGATTCGAAAGTGAGCGATGGCTGTGCACTTTGAAGCCCCCACGCCGCTGCAGTACTTCGCCACCTTGGTCGCGCAGGATGAGGGCCTGCCCCTGCTCGAAGCCGCAGCCAGCATTGCCCAAGACGAATACCCCGATGGCGATGTGCAGCAGGTGCTGGACTCCGTTGACCAGCTCGCCCAGCGCCTGCGCCGCCGTTTAAGCCCCGACGCCGACCCGCTGCATCGTCTGCGCATGCTCAACCAGTTTTTTTTCAAAGACCTGGGCTTTGCTGGCAACGTCAACCACTACCACGACCCCGACAACAGTTATTTGCACGTGGTGCTGCGCACGCGCCGTGGCATTCCCATCAGCTTGGCCGTGCTGTGGTTGGAGTTGGCGCAAGGGCTGCGATTGAAGGCGCATGGGGTGAACTTCCCAGGCCATTTTTTGGTCAAGGTCAATCTGCCTGCGGGGCAGGTGGTGATCGATCCCTTCAGTGGCGAGTCCCTGAGCCGAGAGGCGCTGTCGGAGCGTTTGATGCCTTATCAACACAGCCAAGGCTTGGTGGGTGAATTTGACGTGCCGCTGGGCCTGTATTTGCAGTCGGCGGCACCGCGCGACGTGTTGGCTCGGATGCTGCGCAACCTCAAAGACCTGCACCGCGCCCAAGGCGATGGACCGCGCTGGTTGGCGGTGCAGGAGCGTTTGGTGGTGCTGCTGCCCGATCATTTGCCCGAGCGTCGTGATCGAGGGCTCGCGCACGCCGAACTGGGCAACACCCGCCAAGCGGTGGTTGATCTGGAGCACTACTGCGCCCACACCGACGACACGGTTGACCGTCAACGTATGTTGCAGCGCATCGATGCCTTGCGCCGCGAGATGAGTTAAAGCCGCCTTAAGCGACGACCACGGCTGCCCCAGCACCTTTGGGCGCGATGCGGCCAATGGTGTGCACCGTTTCACCCAAACCGCGCAGCGTGTTGGCGCAGGCCTCGGCTTCATGGGCGGCGATCACCACCACCATGCCAATGCCGTTGTTGAAGGTGCGGTTCATCTCGATGTGGTCGATGCCCGCCGTGGTTTGCAGCCAAGCAAACAATTCGCTTTGTGGCCAACTGCCTTGTTGCAGGTGAGCGGCCAAGCCCTCAGGCAACACGCGGGGGATGTTCTCCAGCAAACCACCGCCGGTGATGTGGGCCAAGGCCTTGATCGGATGCGCCGCCAGTGCGGCCAGCACGTTTTTCACGTACAGGCGGGTGGGGCGCATGAGGGCTTCTTTGAAGGGCATGCCGTCGAGCGTGGCGGGGGTGTTGGCACCGGCGCGCTCAATGCACTTGCGCACCAAGCTAAAGCCGTTGGAGTGCACGCCGTGGCTGGCCAGGCCCAGCACCACATCGCCCGGCTGCACGGTGGCACCGGTCAGGATCTTGCTTTTTTCGACCACGCCCACACAAAAGCCGGCCAAGTCGTATTCACCCGCGGGGTACATGCCGGGCATCTCGGCGGTTTCACCGCCAATGAGGGCGCAGCCGCTCATCTCGCAGCCTTTGGCGATGCCACCGACCACGGCGGCGGCGGTGTCCACGTCCAGCTTGCCGCAAGCAAAATAGTCCAAGAAGAACAGGGGCTCAGCACCTTGCACCAGCACGTCGTTGACGCTCATGCCCACCAAGTCAATGCCCACGGTGTCGTGCATATTCCACTCAAAGGCCAGCTTGAGCTTGGTGCCCACGCCGTCGGTGCCGCTCACCAAGACCGGTTCTTGGTATCGCTTGGGCACTTCAAACAGTGCGCCAAACCCGCCAATACCGGCCAAGACGCCTTCGCGCAGGGTTTTTTTGGCCAGGGGTTTGATGCGGTCAACCAAGGCATCACCGGCCTCAATGTCTACGCCGGCGTCTTTGTACGAAAGGGGTGGGGTGGGGTTCATGCCAGTCGCCGCGCCAGCGCGGTGTATCGTCGGGGGTCGAAAAAAACAGGCACACCCAGTGCGCCCGATAGAATTTGCCTTTGATTTTAAGGGTTTGCGCCGCCGACCCATTCGGACCCATCCATGACATTCACCCCCACCCAAATTCGCTTGGCTGCGTGGACCGCGCTGACCGTGACGGCGGCGCTGCTCTTGACGCTGCTCGCCCCGGTTTTGTCGCCCTTTGTGTTGGGCGCGGTGCTGGCTTATGCCGTGCTGCCGTTGGTGGACCGGGGCACGCGTTGGGGGCTGCCGCGATGGGCTTCGGCTTTGCTGGCTTTGTTTTTGGTGGCTTTGCTGGTTTTGGCGGTGGTCTTGCTGATCGTGCCCGTCATCACGCAGCAAATCCCCTTGTTGCGCGAACAGGTGCCGGCCTTGCTGGAGGGGGCCAATGCGATGCTGGTGCCGTGGGCGCAGCGCATGGGCGTGCCCTTGGAAATCGATGTGGCCATGGTGCGTGAATGGCTCACGCAACTGGTCAGCGGTCACGGGGCGGACCTGTTCGAACAGGCGTTTGCCTCGCTGCGCATTGGGGGCAGTGCCTTGCTGGCGGTCTTGGGCAATGCCGTGTTGGCCCCGATGGTGGCGTTTTATTTGCTGGTCGATTGGCACGGCCTGTCGGCGCGCTTGCGCCGTTTGTTACCCCCGCGCTGGCTCGCGGGCGTGGATGGTTTCATGCGGGAAACCGATGCCGTTTTGGGTGAGTACCTGCGCGGGCAAATGCTGGTCATGCTGGTCTTGGCGGTTCTGTATTCGGCGGGTTTGGCGCTGGTGGGCTTGAACTTGGCGCTGGCCATTGGCGTGTTCACCGGCTTGGCGGTGTTTGTGCCCTACATTGGTTTTGGTGTGGGTTTGGTGCTGGGCACCTTCGCCGCCGTGCTCGAATTCCAAAGCTGGATGGGCGTCTTGGCCGTGTGGGCGGTGTTTGGCGTTGGCCAGTTTTTGGAGAGCTTTGTGCTGACCCCGCGCTTGCTCGGCGAGCGGATTGGCTTGCACCCCCTGGTGGTGATTTTTGCCTTGATGGCGTTTGGTCACCTGCTGGGCTTTATCGGTGTCTTGATCGCCTTGCCAGCCAGCGCGGTGCTGCTGGTGGTGTTGCGCTTGGCGGTGCAGCGTTACCGCCAAAGCGATCTTTACACCGATGGTCAGTCAGCACCCACCCAGGACGCCGCCCCGTGAGTGCCCCCGCCATGCAGCAACTGGCGCTGGACATCGGTTTGGCGCCCGTGCCCACCTTGGACAACTTCATTGACGCGGGCAACGAAGCCGCCGCCGAGCACGTGCGCTTGTGGGCGCTCAACCCCATGCGCTCGCCCGTGCCGACCTTGTTGTGGGGCGAGAGCGGTTGCGGAAAAACCCACCTGCTGCTGGCCGTGGCCGAGGCGGTGCGTGGACAGGGCGGGCGAGTTGGTTGGCTCGATCCTCAGGTCATCAACCCAGCCCATTTTGACGAGCGTTGGGACGTGGTCTTGCTCGACGACTGCCACCTCTACACCGCCAGTCAACAGGCTGCGGCCTTCAATTGGTTCATCAACGCGCAGGCCCCCGTTCACGGTCGGGGCCGTTGGGTGTTGGCTTCGTCGGCCTTGCCACCGACCGATTTGGTCTTGCGCGAAGACCTGCGCACCCGCTTGGCTTGGGGGCATGTGTTTGTTTTAAGTGCCTTGGGCGATGCCGAGCGTCGCGCCGTGTTGCGCCGAGAGGCCGATGCGCGAGGTGTGTTCTTGAGCGATGAGGTCATGGACTTCATGCTCAAGCGCTTTTCGCGCGACCTCTCCAGTTTGATGATGCTTTTGCACGAGCTCGACGCTTACGCCTTGCGCACCCAACGCGCCATCACCATCCCCTTGCTCAAATCCATGTTGGAAAACGAATGAAACTCGCCCTCTTTGATCTGGACCACACCCTCTTGCCCATCGACTCCGATTACGCTTGGGGGCAATTCACCATCACCTTGGGTTGGCGCGATGCCCAGCAGCACACGCAGGCCAACGACGCGTTTTACGCTCAGTACGTTGCCGGTACGCTTGACATCGCGGCCTACACCCGCTTTGGCACCACGGCCCTGCGTGAACACGGCATGCCCGCCGCACACGCCGCGCACGAACGCTTCATGCGCGAAGTGATTCGCCCCGCCATGCGCCCAGCGGCCACCGACTTGGTCGCGCAGTACCGTGACCAAGGCTACGCCACGCTCATGGTCACCGCCACCAACGCCTTCATCACCCGCCCCATCGCCCAAGCCTTTGGTGTGGACGAGCTCATTGCCATCGACTTGGTTTTGGACGACAGCGGCACCCCGACCGGTCAAATTCAAGGCACACCCTCGTTTCGCGAGGGCAAGGTCACGCGTGTGGAACAATGGCTGTCTGAGCGGTCTTGTTCGTGGGCCGATGTGACGCACAGCGTGTTTTACAGCGACTCCATGAACGACCTGCCCCTGCTCGAGCGTGTGCACGAACCGGTGGCCACCAACCCCGATGCCCGCCTGCGCGACATCGCCACCCAACGCGGCTGGCGCATCCTGAACCTCTTCGAATGATCAAACACTTCATCGACAAGCTGCTGGGCAAGTCCAGCACCACCCGCCGCGCTGGCACCAACAGCGCGGGTATTTTTGGATTGCGGCAAGACGTATCGGCCAAGGTGCACCGCATCGACCCCGACCTGGTGGACGAGCGTGCGCTCGACGTGGTGCGTACCCTAAAAGACGCGGGTTTTGAGGCCTACATCGTGGGCGGCGCGGTGCGCGATTTGTTGTTGGGTTTGCGACCCAAAGACTTCGACGTGGCCACCGACGCCACGCCCGAACAGGTCAAACAACGCTTTCGCCGCGCTTTCATCATCGGGCGGCGCTTTCGCATCGTGCACGTGGTCTATGGCCGTGGTCGCGAGAACGAAGTGATCGAAGTCTCCACCATGCGCGCCTACCTCGACAGCGCCGACGCCGAACAGGTCTCGGGCAACGAGCGCACCAGCAAAGGCGCATTGGCCAGCATGAAGCACGCGGTGGACGCCAGTGGTCGTGTGCTGCGCGACAACGTTTGGGGCCCGATTGAGCAAGACGCGGCGCGGCGCGACTTCAGCATCAACGCCATGTACTACGACCCCGAAACCCAAACCGTGGTGGACTTTCACAACGGCATTCGCGACGCCAAAAAGCGCGTCTTGCGCATGATCGGTGAGCCCGCCACGCGTTACCGAGAAGACCCGGTGCGCATCATTCGCGCCGTGCGTTTTGCGGCCAAACTCAGCCCATTGGGGTTCACCTTTGACGCGGGCACCTTGAAGCCCTTGGCGTCTTCGCGCCGCTTGCTGCTCGACGTGCCGCAAAGCCGGTTGTTCGACGAAATGCTCAAACTGCTGCAAACCGGCCACGCCTTGGCCAGCGTGGCGCAACTCAAGGCCGTGGGTTTGGACTCGGGCATTTACCCCTTGCTCGACGTGGTGGTGCAGCGCGCCGACGACCCATTTGTGCGCACCGCTTTGGAAGACACCGACCGCCGCGTGGGCGAAGGCAAGCCCGTGGTGGCGAGTTTCTTACTGGCTTGTGTGTTGTGGTCCGACGTGCGCCAAGGCTGGGCCAAACGCCTCAAAAGCCGCCCCAACCAACGCCCCATGCCGACCTCACAGGCCCTGCAAGAAGCCGTGGACGAAGTGTTCGAGTCGCGCATCGGTGATGTGTCGGGGCGCGGCAAACTCGGCGCGGACATGCGCGATATTTGGATGATGCAACTGCGCTTTGACAAGCGCGTGGGCAACGGCCCGCACAGTTTGGTTGAGCAGCCGCGCTTTCGCGCCGGTTTTGATTTCATGCGTTTGCGCGCGAGCACCGGTGAAATCGATGCGTCACTGGCCGATTGGTGGGAAGACTTTCAGCACGCCAGCGACGACGAGCGCGACGAGATGATCGAAGCCCAACGCCGCCAGCCCAGCCCCAAAGCCGAGGGCGACGCCCCCGCCAAAAAACGCCGCCGTCGCCGCAAGCCCGCCGCGGGCGGTGGTGACGCGGCACCCGCCGCCGAATAAAACCATGGACCTGGTGCCAAGCCCCAACGCGTCAGCGCGTGAGCCGGTCTTGGCTTATGTGGGCTTGGGTGCCAATTGGGGCAATGCGGGCGCGGCGCTGCAAACGGCCTTGAGCCGCTTGGCGCAAGCCCCGGGCGTGTTGGCGTGCCGAACCTCGGGCCTGTACCGCAGCGCCCCAGTGGACGCCACGGGGCCGGACTACCTCAACGCCGTGGCCGAGCTGCGCACCACGCTCAGCGCCATGGACGTGTTGGCCTTGCTGCAGGCGCTGGAAAACCAAGCCGGTCGTGAACGTCCCTACCGCAACGCCCCGCGCACCTTGGACTTGGACCTGTTGCTCTACGGCGATGCGCACATCCACGCACCCACCCTGGAGGTGCCGCACCCACGCCTGTGGGGCCGGGCGTTTGTACTCTTGCCCTTGGCCGAACTGGCCCCTGAGCGGGTGTCGGCCCAAGCGCTGGCAGCGGTGCAAGACCAAGCCATTGCTCGCTGTTGACTCAAGGCGCCAAGCGTTCCCGAACCCATTGACCGGCGTCGAGCCGGTAGCGCAAACGGTCGTGCAAGCGGCTTTTGCGGCCTTGCCAAAATTCCCAGCGCTCGGGCTTGAGGCGGTAGCCGCCCCAGTGTGGTGGGCGCGGCGGCTGCAGCAAGAACTGCGCGGCGTATTTGGCCGCGTTGCTCACCAGCACGGTGCGGCCATCGATCACCTGGCTTTGCGGGCTGGCCCACGCGCCGATGCGGCTGTCCAGCGGGCGGCTGGCAAAGTAAGCGTCGCTCTCGGCATCGCTGACTTTTTCCACCACGCCTTCAACACGCACCACGCGTTCGAGCTCCACCCAATGGAACTGCAGCGCCGCAAATGGGTTGCCGGCCAGTTCTTGGCCTTTGCGGCTGCCGTAGTTGGTGTACCAAACGATGCCGCGCTCGTCCACGCCTTTGATCAGCACGATGCGCGTGCTCGGGCGCAAGTCGCTGCCCACCGTGGCCAAGGTCATGGCGTTGGGCTCGGGCAGTTGACCGTCGATGGCTTGTTGCAGCCATTGTTCAAACTGCACGCGCGGGTCGGCGTGAGAGGCCGACTCGCTGAGTTCGGCTTTTTCGTAGCTTTTGCGCAGATCGGCGATGTTCATGCGTCGCGTTGAATGAGTTCGATTTTGTAACCGTCGGGGTCGGTGACAAAGGCGATCACGGTGCTGCCGCCTTTGACCGGACCCGCTTCGCGCGTGACGTTGCCGCCACGGGTTTTGATGGCCTCGCACGCGGCGTAGGCATCGGGCACGCCCAAAGCGATGTGGCCGTAGGCGGTGCCCATGTCGTATTCGCGCGTGTCCCAGTTGTGGGTCAGCTCGATCTCGGCTTGGCCGGGGTTGCCCCCGTCAAAACCCAAAAACGCCAAGGAGTAGCGGTACTCGGGGTTCTCGCTGCGGCGCAGCAGTTGCATGCCCAAGACCTCGGTGTAGAAGGCGATGGATCGCTCCAAATCGCCCACGCGCAACATGGTGTGCAGCAGTCGCATGGGTGGGGCTCCAGTGATCAGCGGATACGGCCAAAGCTGGTGCGCAGCGGATCGGCTGGGCCACCTTTGGGGCCACCGCCGCCGCCTTTACCGCCTTTGTTGCGGTTGCCGGTGCGCATGGCGTCGATGCTGGTGCGCAGCGGGTCGGGTTGACCACCGGGGTTGCCGGTGCGTGGGCGTGGCTCGCGGATGCGCAAGCTGCCCAAGTGGGCGTTCGGGCCAGGCTGGCGTTCGGGGCGGTCGCCACCCTCAAAGTGCTCAGCGCGGGGAGGACGGTCACCGCGATCACCACGGTCGGCGCTGCGTTCTGGACGTTGGCCACCGCCGTTGCTTTGTGGGCGCGGGCCGTTGTGGTTGGGTCGTGGGCCGTTCGGGCGACGCGTGTCGCGGCGCTCTTGGCCGCCGCCGTCAAAACCACCTTCAGCGCCGGGGTGAGCGGCGCGTTCGGCGCGGCGTGGGCGGTTTTGACCGCGACCACCGCCGCCGTTACCGGCGTTGCCGCCATCACTGGCTTTTTTCTCGCGCACGCGGGTGAGCATCTCGGTGCGAGCGGCTTTGGCCGCAGCGGCCATGACCTCGCGGCTGGGGGGCTTGCCCGCACCGCCCCAAATGGTTTGGCGACCCATGGCGATGGGCTCGGCTTTTTCGCCGGGCTCG
>JAABPX010000104.1 GCA_011391745.1 Comamonadaceae bacterium | reverse complement strand
ACACCCATAAAACCTTTGAAACCCTTGCTCTTACTCGCTTGCAGCGACGCGACTATCAAATAAACCGGACACTACTGGGTTTCGTTAAAGGCCTATGGTGGCGACGACGGTTTGTCGCTGTCCACGCGCTCAAGCTGGTCGGGCTGGGACATTGCCAGCGACACAGGCTTTTACTTCTTGGTGCTGGGCATTTTTGTGGTGGTGTTTGTGGGCTTGCAGCGACTGCTCAACAGCCGCTTGGGCCATGCGCTGCAGGCCGTCCGAGACAACGAAATCCGCATGGCCGCCTTGGGGTTTTCGGTGTTTCGCATCAAATGGGTGGTGTTTGTGCTGGCCGGTGCCATTGGCGGCCTCTCAGGGGCGCTGTTGGCCAACCAAAACGGTTTTGTCAGCCCCTCGCTCATGCAGTGGAACCAATCGGGCATGCTCATGATCATGGTGATTTTGGGCGGTGTGGGCCGCTTGTACGGGGGCTTGGTGGGCGCGGTGGTGTTCTTGCTGCTCGAAGAGGTGTTGGTCGCCCACACCATTCATTGGACCTTGGCCTTGGGCGCGTTGCTTTTGGCGGTGGTGCTTGTGGCACCCAACGGGGTGCTGAGTCTGTGGCCCAAGCGGCGGGAGCGCCCATGAGCGAAGCTATGCGCGTTCGGGGCTTGGTCAAGCGTTTTGGCGGGGTTTTGGCCACCGATGGCGTTGACTTGACCCTCACCACCGGGCAATGCCACGCCTTGATTGGTCCCAACGGCGCAGGCAAAACCACGCTGATTCACCAACTCGCCGGCAGCCTGCCCAGCGATGCAGGCACCGTGGCCTTACAAGGCCAAGACATCACACACTGGCCCATGCACCGACGCGTGCGAGCCGGCTTGGTGCGCTCCTACCAAATCACCAGTGTGTTTGGGCGTTTGACGGTGCAAGACAACTTGGCCTTGGCCCTGCAAGCCCGCATGGGCGGTTTGTGGCGCTGGTGGGCCCCCGCACGGGCCGATCAAGCCCGTTTTGAACAGGCCGCGCAATGGGCCGAACGCCTGGGCTTGTCGGACATGCTTGATCGTCAAGCGGGCGCACTCTCGCACGGCCAACAACGCCAGTTGGAGGTGGCCATGGCCTTGGCCACCGAGCCGCGCGTGGTCTTGCTCGACGAACCCATGGCTGGCATGGGCCCCGACGAAAGCCAGCGTATGTTGACTTGGTTACAAACGCTCAAAGGCAGTGTCACTCTGCTGCTGGTGGAGCACGACATGGACGCGGTGTTCGCATTGGCCGACACCGTCAGCGTGTTGGTGGCCGGGCGTGTCTTGACCACCGGCAGCCCCCACGCGGTGCGGCAACACCCCGCGGTCAAGGCCGCTTATTTGGGTGATGAGTGGGGAGCGGCGGCATGAGTGCGTTGCTGGAGGTTGAAGACCTGCAAACGGCTTACGGCAGCAGCCAAGTGCTGTTTGACGTGAACTGGACGGTGACCGCTGGCCAAATGGCCACCCTCTTGGGGCGCAACGGCATGGGCAAAACCACCACCGTGCGCAGCATTTTGGGCCTCACGCCTGTCAAGGCCGGGCGCATTCGCTTGTTGGGCGAGTCCATAGAAGCCCTTGCCGCCGACCGCATTGCCCGCATGGGGGTGGCTGTGGTGCCCGAAGGGCGGCAGGTGTTTGCCAACCTCAGCGTGCGCGAAAACCTAGTGGCCTTTGCCGCCAACCGCCGCGCCAGCAGCGAGCCATGGACCCTGGCGCGGGTGCTTGACCTCTTGCCCGCCTTGGTGCCGCGATTGCACCACATGGGCAACCAACTCTCTGGTGGTGAGCAACAAATGGTGGCCATTGGCCGCGCCCTGATGACCAATCCGCATCTGCTGATTTTGGACGAAGCCACCGAGGGCTTGGCGCCCCTCATTCGAGAAGACATTTGGCGTTGCTTGGCTACCCTGCGCGCCGAAGGCCAGACCACTGTGGTGATCGACAAATACGTGCAACGCCTCATGAACCTCGCCGACCACCACACCGTGCTGGAGCGTGGTCAGGTGGTGTGGTCTGGCCACTCCAGCGCTTTGCGTGCCGACCCCGAGTGCTGGCAGCGTTATTTGGGAGTCTGACGTGCACGCAGGTGCTGAGGGTCAAGCACCGCCGTAGCGCGCCCAAGCCAGTTGGGCACCTTGGGCCAAGGCTTGCAGTTTTTGCACCGCCACCTCACGGCTCATGGGGGCCAAGCCGCAGTTGGTGCAAGCAATCAGGTGTTGCCTGGGCACGTATTGCAGCGCTTGTCCAATGGTCTGTGCAATGGCTTCGGGCGTTTCGATGGCCGGGTTGGCCACATCGATCACGCCCACCATCACGTCCTTGCCCTTGAGCAATGCCATCAACTCCATCGGCACGTGCGAATGCATGCATTCCAAACTGACTTGCCCGATGCTGCTCTTGGCCAACGCGGGAAACACCTTTTCGTATTGACGCCACTCCTGACCCAGCGTTTTCTTCCAGTTGTTGTTGGCCTCAATGCCGTAGCCGTAGCAAATGTGAACCGCGGTGGTGCAGGTGAGGCCGCGCGCGGCCACCTCCAGCGCCTTAACGCCCCAGTCGGCGGCCTCGTCCATGTAGACGTTGAACGCGGGTTCGTCGAACTGGATGATGTCCACGCCATCGGCTTGCAGCGCCAAGGCCTCTTGGTTGAGCAGTTCTGCAAAAGCCATGGCCATTTGCACTTTGTCGCCGTAGTAGCGGTCGGCCACGGTGTCCACGATGGTCATGGGGCCGGGCAGGGTGAACTTGAGCTTTTTGAGGGTGTGCGCGCGGGCCAGTTGGGCTTCGAAGGCATGCACCCGGCCCTTGAGGCGCAGCGGCGCCACCACCTGCGGCACCATGGCGTCGTAGCGGTTGTTGCGAATGCCCATCTTGACCTTGTTCACAAAGTCGATGCCCTCAACCTGCTCTACAAAACCATGCACAAAGTGTTGCCGCGCTTGCTCGCCGTCGCCCACCACATCCAAGCCGGCGTCCTCTTGGGCTTTGATCCACAGCAGCGTGGCGTCGGCCTTGGCTTGCAACAGTTCAGGGCCTTGGCTTTTCCATTCGGGCCAGAGTTTTTCGGTCTCGGCCAGCCAAGCGGGTTTGGGCAAGCTGCCAGCGATGGCGGTGGTGAACATGCGTGTCTCCTGTGTGTGTGTTGAAAGATTAAACCAAGCGCCGGGCCGCAAAGGCGCTCACGCCTTCGCGCTCCAAAGCCCATTGAATGCCCAAGGCGGCCGATTGTATGACCCGGCGCTGGCACTGCCGACGCCAAGCCGGGGCCGGTGTTTGTTGAAGAATCGGCCAAACCCAATGGGGTAAGAGGTCTTGTGCCGTCGCCAACAGCGCTTGCATCAGCGGTCGCTCCCACCCATTCACCGGAAAGTTCAGCAACAAGCGGTGCACCGTGGCCGCGCGTTCGTCAAAGCGCAAGTCCACTTGGTGGGACGCCAGCACCTGTGTCAAGCGCGTCCAATCCCGTGGCGGATCTTGCACGCCCAGTCGCTCGGCCACCAGGCCCATTTCGCTCACGTAGGTGTCCACCTCGCGCGGGCTCAGTGGGGTGTGCACCAACCATTGGTGCGCTTGCACAAACGCGTGCACCTCGGCCACGTGTACCCACATCAGCAAGGCGGGGTCGTTGGCCCGGTAAGGTCGCCCATCCGGCCCATGGCCTTCAATGCGCCCATGAATGGCGTTGACGTGTGCGATGACCGCTTCGGCCATGTGCGTTGGCCCGTAGGTGGTGGCGGCGATGAAGCTGGCGGTGCGGCCCAAACGTCCGCGCAAATCGGTCTGTACGCGGGAGTGATCCCACACCGCAGCCAAGGCCTGCGGGTGCAGCGACTGCAGCAGCAGCGACGACATGCCACCGGCCATCATCGCCAAAAACTGCCGATGCACCCGCCACACCATCGACGCAGGGCCAAACAGCCCAGGGTCACCCAGTGGCTGTGCGTAGGCCATTCGGGTGTCGCGTGTGCCCGTGAGCCGTTGGATATTGGCGGTAATGAGCCCAGCGGCCAGTCCTTGGGGGCTGGGCAAGCGCTTGAACCAATCGAGGGGCAAAGTCATCAAACGATTAAACCAAGCGCCCCGGCCCCAAGTGAGTGTGGGGGTATTGGCGCTTGCGTACCATCCATTCACCTTTGGGAGTGAGCATGAAACGCTTTTTGCTTTTGGTTTTTTTCAGCGTCCCGGCTTGGGCATTCGAGACCCAAACCTTGGTGCAAGGCCTCAACCACCCGTGGTCCATGGCGTGGCTGCCCAACGGCGAGCTGCTGGTCACCGAGCGCGAAGGGCAATTGCGCCGCATTGACCGCGATTTTCGTTTGGACCCCAAGCCCATCGAAGGCCTGCCCAAAGACATCGATGTGTCGGGCCAGGGCGGCTTGTTTGACATCGCCTTGCACCCCGATCACGCCCGCAACGGCTGGATCTACCTGTCATACGCCCAGCGGCAAGCCAGCGGCACGTCCACCGCGCTGGCCCGGGCGCGTTTGCAAGGCCAGCGTTTGGTTGACTGGCAAACCCTGTTCACCATGCGGCCCGCCTCGCGCGGTGGGCGGCACTTTGGCGGGCGCATTGCATTCGATCGGCAAGGCCACGTCTTTTTAACGCTGGGCGACCGCGGCGACGAAGACCGCGCCCAACGGCCCAAAGACCACGCTGGCGCGGTCATTCGTTTGCACGACGACGGGCGCATACCCGCCAACAACCCCTTCGTGAATGACCCACAACAACTGCCCGAGTCCTTCAGCCGCGGCAACCGCAACATCCAAGGCGCGGCCATTCACCCGCAAACCGGTGAGCTGTGGGCGCACGAACACGGCCCACAAGGCGGCGACGAAATCAACATCATCCGCAGCGGGCGCAACTACGGCTGGCCCACCATCACCCACGGCGTGAATTACGTCACCGGCACGCGCATTGGCGTGGGCACCCAGCAAGCCGGCATGGAACAACCCCTGCACGTGTGGGTGCCGTCCATCGCGCCCTCGGGCATGGCGTTTTATGATGCCGCCGCCTTCCCCGCTTGGCGCGGCAGCTTGTTTGTGGGGGCCTTGCGCGGCCAAACCTTGGTGCGCCTGACATTGCGGGGCAACGCGGTGGTGGCCGAAGAGCGTTTGCTGACCCAGGCCGTTGGCCGCATTCGCGATGTGCGCGTGGGTCCCGAGGGCTGGCTGTACCTGCTCACCGATTCGCCCGACGGCGCACTCCTGCGCCTCAAGCCCTCGTCTGCCAACCGTTCCCAAAGCCCAAACCCAATTGGTACTGCGATTCAGTCCGCGAACTGACCCCGGCCATTTCTTTGCTACAATAACTGTCTTTCGAGAGATCGAAATATTCCCCGATAGCTCAGTCGGTAGAGCGCCGGACTGTTAATCCGTAGGTCCCTGGTTCGAGCCCAGGTCGGGGAGCCAAAATTCAGCAAAAAGCATAAGGCTTGCAGCGCAAACGCTGCAAGCCTTTCTTTTTGCCGCTTGGGCTTCGGGGTTGAATCGATAAACGCTTGGGTTCGCTCAAAATCGATCTATGCAGCACATACCTTGATCGAAGTTGCACAAATTCACGACAGGCAATCTCTAGACTGCTAACTTTCTACACACAAGGAGTTTTTTATGAAGTCTTGGTTCTTGTCTTTTGTTGCTCTGTTTGTCTTGCAGGCCCATGCGTTTGAGGTTACGAGCACCAGCATGCGCGATGGTGGCTTGCTTACACAAGCCCAGGTGTTTAGTGGGTTCGGTTGTCAGGGGCAAAACATATCGCCTCAGATTGCATGGCGCAATCCACCAGTCGGCACCAAAAGTTTTGCTGTAACGTTTTATGACCCCGATGCGCCGACGGGCAGCGGTTGGTGGCACTGGACGGTGTTTAACATTCCAGCCACCGAAAACAGTTTGCTTCAAGGCGCGGGTGTTGCCGGTTCAAAACAACTGCCCGCTGGTGCTGTTCAAGGGCGCACGGATTATGGCGCGGCGGGTTTTGGTGGTGCCTGTCCGCCCGCGGGTCGCAAACCGCATCGGTACCAGTTGACCGTTTGGGCGCTGAACACCGAACAATTGCCTCTTGATGAACAGGCCAGTGGTGCCATGGTCGGTTTTATGTTGAATGCGCATGCCATTGGTCAAGCTCATTTGACCGCCCGCTACGGTCGTTGATGCACATGCTGCCGCCTGCACCCCTGTCCATTCAGATCAGTTTGATTCAAGCGAGGCAGGCGCACCGCTTACACCGGGTCAACATGCTTGACCCGGGGTTGTGTCGAGTCAACCACGGCATCAAACGGGTTTTCTGGGGTGGGCAGGCGGTAGCGGTGGGTGCAGGCCAGTGGTTGCTTTTGCCGTGTAACGTGGCCATCGACATAGAAAATGAACCTGATGTCAATGGTTATTTCGCCCAAGTGTTGAGTTTTCCTCATCGGCTGGTCTCTGAATTCCATCAAGGGTTTGCGCAATATTTACCGCATGCAACCGGCCAACCGGGCTTACAAGATTGGTGCATCAATCGCCAACCGAGGTTAGATGTTGCGTGGCATCGCCTTTTGCAAAGCTTGGCAGAGCAAGAGGACTTGGTTTTGCAGAGGCATCTTTTTCATGAAGTGCTCTTAATTTTGGGACTTGCGGGGCATCTGCGGCCTTTGTTGACTCAAGGCAAGGGCGGGCTTTCGACGCGTGTGCAGCAGTTGCTCATGTCAGACCCGGCTTCTGATTGGGCGCAGGACGCAGTCGCAGACGCGTTTCATATGAGCAGCCCCACATTGCGTCGGCGTCTGGCGACAGAAGGACAGAGCTTTCGAGAGATCCTAGACAGCGTGCGAATGGGGCAAGCCCTGAACCACTTGCAAACCACGCGTCGCAGCATCGATGACATTGCACATGCGTGTGGCTACGCATCGGCTTCCCGGTTCGCCGTGCGGTTCAAGCAGCGGTTTGGTCTGTCTCCGCGAGCCCTGCGCAAAGCCATTTGATGGGCGGACAGACAGCCTCACACCCCCAAGCGTGCGTGCAGTTGGGTGCTGGTGGTGGTGTATTGCAGGTGCACGGTTTGGCCTGGGCTGATGATGGCCATCGCGCCGTAGGCGGCCAAGGTGGCTTCGTGAAAGCCGCACACCAAGAGTTTCTTTTTGCCGGGGTAGGTGTTGATGTCGCCCACGGCGTATATGCCGCGCAGCCCGGTTTGGAAGTTTTCGGTGTTGACCACCAACTGTTTGCGTTCCATGGCCAAACCCCATTGCGCCAGCGCCCCGAGCTTGGGTGACAGGCCGGTCAGTGCCCACACCTGGTCCACGGCCAGATGCTCCTCGCGGCCATCGGGCAGGGCCACACGCAGGGCTTTGAGCCGACCCCCCATGCCTTGCCACCCCACGGCTTGAGCGGCCAAGAACCGAATTTGGCCGGTTTCTCGCAAGGCTTGAAGGTGTGCCGTGCGGTGTGCATCGGCTTTGAAGGCGTCGCGTCGGTGCATGAGTGTGACGATCGCGCCGCCTTGGGCCGCATCGATGGCGGCTTGCACGGCGGCGTCCCCGTCGCCCATGACGAGCAGGGTTTGGCCAGGGGCGGGCATCTGCGCTGGGCGGTGGTAGCGCAGTTGTTGGCCCACAAACACGTCGATGCCCGGCAGGGCCAGGGTTTTGGGCACAAAGGCCCCCACGCCAGCGGCGATGAACACCGTGGCGCAGTCAAAGCACAGGCCCGCGGCGGTGCGCACTTGCCAGCGTTGATCGGGCAGGGCTTGCACTTCGGCCACTTGGTCTTGCAGGTGTACGGTGGGTGCAAAGGGCCGTGTTTGTTGCCACAGGGCTTGCGTCAACGCCGCGCCGGTGCTCACGGGCAGACCGGGGATGTCGTAAATGGGTTTGTCGGGGTAGAGTTCGGCGGGCTGGCCTCCGGGGTGCGGCAGGCTGTCCACCACATGGGCGTGTACGCCCAAGAGCCCTAGTTGAAACACCACAAAAAGGCCCACCGGCCCCGCGCCAATGACCAAGGCGTCGGTGCGGATGGGCTCTGGGGTGTGCTGGTGCACGGATCAGCGCAGGAGTTCGCCGAGCTTGCCGGTTTTGTCTTTCCAATCGTCGGCGTCGGGCATGGGCTGTTTGCGTTTGGTGATGCTTTTCCAGCCGGGCAGGGCAGCGAGCTCGGCGTTGAGGGCCGTCATGTGGAGTTGGTCTTTGGGCAGGTCTTCTTCGGCGTAGATGGCGCTGACGGGGCACTCCGGAATACAAACCGCGCAGTCGATGCACTCGTCGGGGTCAATGGTCAAGAAGTTGGGGCCTTCGCGGAAGCAGTCAACGGGGCAGACGTCAACACAATCGGTGTATTTGCAGCGGATGCAGGCTTCGGTGACAACGTGGGTCATGGTGTGTGGCGGTCGGTGGGTAAATAAGACATTTTAAAGTTTTGCCGACCCCCCCATTGGGGTCAGGGGCAGGACGGGTTCAGATCGTGAGCAGTTTGGTGCCGGCAAAGGCCAGTAAGACGGACAACATCCCACGCACCCAACGCTCGGGTGTGTGTCGCATCCAGCGTGCGCCAAGCCAAATACCGGGCAAAGAACCGGCAAGCAACTGGCCCAACATGGGCCAGTCCACCGAACCCAAACTGGCGTGTCCCAATCCCGCGACCAAGGTCAGCGGCACGGCGTATGCGATGTCGGCCGCCACAATGCGGGGCAGTGGCAGCAGGGGGTACAAGAGCATGAGCACCGACACCCCAATGGCCCCGGCCCCCACCGAGGTCAGCGTCACCAGCACACCGATCACGCTGCCAAACAGCACGGGCAATGACCAGTGCCTCGCCTGCGTGGCCTGCGCTGCGTGCGCCTCGTCCATCTGGCTGGGCAATTGTTGACCGCGTAGGGCTTTAAACATGAGGGCCATGGCCGTCAGGATTAAGGCCACACCCAAGGTCGAAGTCATGAGCGATTGCGCGGTT
>JAABPX010000103.1 GCA_011391745.1 Comamonadaceae bacterium | reverse complement strand
TGTCCTACGGCCTCGACAAGAACGAAGCCATCGACTACGAAGCGATGGAAGCCAAGGCCCGCGAAACCCGCCCCAAGCTGATCATCGCTGGCGCATCGGCCTACTCGCTGCACATCGACTTTGCGCGTTTTGCCAAAATTGCCAAGGAAGTTGGCGCCATCTTTTTGGTCGACATGGCCCACTACGCGGGTCTGATCGCCGCAGGCGTCTACCCCAACCCCGTACCCCACGCCGACGTGGTGACCTCCACCACCCACAAAAGCCTGCGCGGCCCCCGCGGCGGCATCATCCTGATGAAGGCCGAGCACGAAAAGGCCATCAACAGCGCCATCTTCCCCGGCCTGCAAGGCGGCCCGCTGATGCACGTGATTGCGGCCAAGGCGGTGGCCTTCAAGGAAGCGATGGCACCGGAGTTCAAGGCCTACCAAACCCAAGTGATCAAAAACGCCCAAATCATCGCCGAGACCTTGACCCAGCGCGGTTTGCGCATCGTGAGTGGCGGCACCCAAAGCCACGTGATGCTGGTGGACCTTCGAGCCAAGGGCATCACCGGCAAAGCGGCCGAAGCCGCCTTGGGCGCGGCCCACATGACGATCAACAAGAACGCCATCCCCAACGACCCCGAAAAGCCGTTTGTGACCAGCGGTGTGCGCATCGGCACCCCGGCGATGACCACGCGCGGCTTCAAAGACGAAGAAGCCCGCGCCACCGCTCACCTGATTGCCGACGTGCTGGACAACCCCACGGACGAAGCCAATCTGGCCGCTGTTCGCGCCAAGGTGCACGCCCTGACCAGCCGTTTCCCTGTTTACGGTTGATCGCTTCCCCGCATGAAATGCCCCTTCTGCGCTCACGCCGAAACCCAAGTGGTGGAGACGCGACTGGCCGAAGACGGGGGTTTCATTCGTCGGCGGCGCCAATGCGGCGCCTGTGAAAAACGCTTCACCACTTACGAAAAGCCCGAGGTCAACTTCCCGACCATCGTCAAAAAAGACGGTCGCCGCACCGAATACGACCGCAACAAACTCTTGGGCAGTCTACGCTTGGCCTTGCGAAAGCGGCCTGTGAGCACCGAACAAGTGGATGCGGCGGTGGAGCGCATTGAAGAACAACTGCTCTCCAAAGCGCTGCGCGAAGTGGCCTCCAGCCGATTGGGCGAGTTGGTTATGCGTGAGCTCAAAAAACTCGACACCGTGGCCTATATCCGCTTTGCCAGCGTGTACCGAAGCTTCGAAGACATCGACGACTTTCGCGCCATGGTCGAGGAAGTGCGTCGCTGAAGCGAGCCCACCGCGCAACGCACCTGTGCAAGGCCGCACGGTTGGCGCATCCACCGCAAGCCCAAACACCCCGCAGACGCTCACCGCCCCTCTAGCATGGGGCATGCGCTGCATTCTTCGCCGTCCACACCGCACATCCCACGGGCACAGCTTGCTCGAGGTGCTGTTTGTGTTGGGGCTCATGGGGGTGTTGCTGGGGTTGGCAGCGCCCGCCTGGCTGGGCATGCAAGAGCGTTGGGCGGTTCGGGACTTGGGCGTGCGCTACGTCAGTGCCCTGCACGCGGCCCGCGGCTTGGCCATACGCAGCGGACAAACAACGACCGTTTGCCCCAGCAGCGATGGGCAGCGGTGCACGGCCACGGGGCTCGAACAGGGGTGGATCACCCTGTTGGGCCCAGCGGACGCTGGCACCCTGGTCAGCGACGGGTCGCCCAGCGCCGTGGCGGGCATCCGCACCGTCTACGCCCACCGAACCCTGCCCTTGTCGTTTGCGCCCAATGGGCTGGTTGAAGGTGTGGGCTTGCGCCAGATCAACCTGTGTGTGTCGGCCCACCCGAACGCTTCTTTGGCGCTGATCATCAACCAGGCGGGCCGCACGCGTTGGGACAACGCGCAGGGGTGTCCATGAAACCCGAACACGGCTTGGGCCTGATCGACGTGCTCATCAGCACGGTGGTGCTCAGCGTCGGCCTGCTGGGGGCCACCGCGATGCAAGTCCGAGCCCAGGGCGCCGCGAACAACGCCCATTGGCAACACCTGGCCTTGCACAGCGCCCAAGAAATGGCCCAAGCCATGCGCAGCAACGCCCCCGCGTTTGATCTCGGGGGCTACACCGCCAGCGAACCCGGTGGGCCGGGCACCCAAGCGACCGCCTCCGCCTGCACACACGGCGCGTGTTCGGCCAGCGCACGCGCCGAGCACGATGTGGCCCAATGGCGAGAACGCTTGGCCGAGCGCTTGCCCTCGGGCCATGGCGTGTTGCAAGCCACAGGCCCCAAGCAGCGGCAGTTGGTGGTGATGTGGGCGTCACCCAGCACCCCCCCCGTCAGCCCCTGCCCGCCTCCGTGGCCGAGCGAATTCAATTGTTTGCGTTTGACGGTGTGGCTGTGATGGCGAGCCGAGGCGTCAGCTTGCTGGAGCTGTTGGTGGCCCAAGCCTTGGGCCTGCTGTTGATGCTGGGCTTACTCAAGTCGGTGACCGACCAGTTGGACCAACAGCGCCAAAACGAAGACCGCACGGAACTCAGGGAATCGAGCCAACTGCTGAGCACGGTGCTGCGCCACAGCCTGAGCCCAGCGGGTTTTGTGGATTGGACCGTCGCCCCCCTTGGGGCATCGTCCCCGCAGCTTCCGGGCGGTGCCGCCCTCTTCGCTTGCCCGGGCGATATGTTGGGCAGTGCACGTCAACACGCCAGCGCGGCCCCCACCGACTGGCCGCGCTGCGGCACGGTGCGCGCACGCCGCGAAACCCTGCAAGTGGTGCGGCAAGGTGCGGACAAAGACTGTCTGCAGCAAAGCGTCAGCGGGCCTTGGGTGGTGGACCGTTGGTACGTCAGCACCGGCAGCTTGGGCAGCCAATTGCTGTGCGCGGGCGCGGGCAACCCCAGCGGCCAAGCCTTGGTCGCGGGGGTTGAAGAATGGGTGTTTCGGTTTTTGGTGCAACACCCCAACGGCCACACACAATGGTTTTACACAGCCGACATGGGGCCAGCCAACGACCCGCGTTGGCAAGGCGTGGTGCGTTTGGAGGTGTGTTGGGTGCTGAGCAGCAGCGCACAGGGCCGTGGCGGCAGCCAAGCCCACCGCATCCAAAGCACACGGCCCACCTGCCAGCGCGGTTCAGACGGCCAATGGTTGCCCGGTGTGTTGCGTGCCGCAGGCGACCGCCGTTTGTGGCAACGGCACACCCAAACCCTGGCCTTGCTCAACACCCCCGGTGTCACCGAATGAAACACCCACAAACAGAACGCGGCTGGGTGCTGCCACTGGCGCTGCTGGGGCTCGCCGTGGTCAGCGGCCTGACCACCAGCGCTTGGCGGCAAGCGCATCAGGGCGCGGCGGGTTTTGGTCACGCTTGGGCGCACGAACGCAGTCGCCAGCAAGCCCACGCCGAGTTGCAAAGCCTCGAAGCGGCTTGGCTCGCTGGCGCCTCTGTGCCTGCGGGCGCTGAGGTTCACACCGTGCTCAGCACCGACCTGGGCTGGACCGGCGCACCGCAGCGCATCGTTCGCCTCACCGCCACTGGCTGGCACGCGGGCAGCCGAGTGGTCTTACAAAGCACATGGGCGCAGGCCTTGGACGAGCACGGACACGCCAGCGCCAGCCCGCAGCGGCTGTCGTTGCGGGAGGTCTGGCCATGAACCGGTCACAAGGCTTTAGCCTGATTGAGGTGCTGTTGGTGGTGGCGATCTTGGGCTTGCTCAGCCAAGTGGCCCTGCCCCGCTACGATGCCCACCTGCAACGGGTGCACCGCAGCCAAGCGCTGCAGCAACTGCTGTCCATCAACCAACGCTTGGCGCATCAGCACAGCCTCTCGGGCAGCTACGCCCGCACACCCGATGCCACACAAGACGATGTGAACGACGATTGGCTGCGCGATCAAGGGCTCGACCGTTGGCCCACCCAAGCCAGCGAAGGCGAAGCACGCTACCAATTTCGCTTTTTGGATGGCTCGCCACAAGCGCAACAACACACCCTGTTGGCCGAGCCGCTGGGGGCGCAGCGCGGTGATGTCTGCGGCGTGGTGATGCTGGACCACCGCTTGGTGCGTGGCGCGGGTGGGGTACTCGACAGCCGCGCCGAGCTCACCCGACGCTGCTGGTCGCGCTGAGTGCGCTATAACCTCCAGCATGCCATTGACCCACCTGCACACCGCCCAAGGCTTGGCCGAACAAGCCCTTTATTTGTCCAACCCCAACCCCCGCGTGGGTTGTGTGCTGACCGATGCCAGCGGGCGCGTCGTGGGCCAGGGGCACACCCAAGCGGTGGGTGGCCCCCATGCCGAGGTCATGGCGCTGCGCGACGCACAAACGCGGGGTCACGACGTGCGCGGCGGCACCGCCCACGTCACCCTAGAACCCTGTTCGCACCACGGCCGCACACCCCCGTGCTGCGACGCCTTGGTGGCGGCGGGCATTGCCGAAGTCGTGATCGCCACCTTGGACCCCAACCCCTTGGTGGCCGGGCAAGGCGCCGAACGCTTGCGCGCCGCGGGTGTGCGTGTGCGGGTTTTGCCCGTCAGCAGCCCCGAATCGGTGGCCGCGCGCCAACTCAACATCGGTTTTTTCAGCCGCATGCGGCGGGGTCGGCCTTGGGTGCGCCTAAAAATGGCCGCCTCGCTCGATGGCATCACCGCCTTGCCCAACGGCGTGAGCCAATGGATCACCGGTGAGGCCGCCCGCGCCGACGGTCACGCTTGGCGGGCGCGGGCCTGCGCCGTGCTCACCGGCATCGGCACCGTGCGCCAAGACAACCCCCGCTTGGACGTGCGCGCCCTCAGCACACCGCGCCAGCCCGAGGTGTTTGTGGTGGACAGCCGCTTTGAAACACCGCCCAGCGCCGCCCTGTTTCGGCCCTTGCCCGACGCGCAGCCGCGCACCGTGCACATCGTGGGTACCCACGGGCAAGCCCAAGCGCACCCCGAACGCTTGGCCGCGTTGACGGCGGTGGGTGCGCGCACCTGGGCCCTGCAGGCCGAGGACCCATCGCCCCAAGCCAAACTTGACCTGGCCGATTTGATGGCCGCCTTGGGTCGCCACGGGGTGAACGAGCTGCACGTTGAGGCCGGCCAAGCGCTCAACGCCTCGCTGCTGCGCGGCGACTGGGTCGATGAGTGCCTGATTTACCTCGCCCCCCAACTGCTGGGCCAAGGCGCGGGCATGGCCCGCTTGGGACCGCTGAGCGCCATTGGCGACGGCGTGTCTTTGCAATGGAACAGCGTGGACCGCCTAGGCCCTGATTTGCGCGTGTGCGCCACCGTCGCCCACCACGCCGATTTCTTGCAGCGAGATTGAAATTGGAATACACACCATGAACACCCACGCCAGCTCACCACCCGACGCGTCCGCAGCGCAGCGGGCGGCATCTTTGATCGAGCAAGCCGACGCGCTGATTGTTGCGGCTGGCGCAGGCATGGGCATCGACTCTGGCTTGCCGGACTTTCGCGGCAAAGATGGGTTTTGGCGGGCTTACCCGGCCCTGCAAGAGGCGCAGATCGACTTCTACAAAATCGCGTCGCCCCCAGCATTTCACTCGTCACCCGAACGTGCCTGGGGGTTCTATGGCCATCGGCTGGCCTTGTACCGTGAAACGGTGCCGCACCACGGCTACAACCTCCTAAAGCGCTGGGGTGAGCGCATGCGCCATGGGCTGAGCGTTTTCACAAGCAACGTGGACGGCCAATTTCAGAAAGCGGGCTTCGACCAAGCGCACATCCATGAATGCCACGGGTCTATTCATCACCTGCAGTGCCTCAAACCCTGTTGCGAGGAGGTATGGGTTGCTGACAACTTCAAGCCGGACGTGGATGAACAAAGATGCCATCTGCGCAATTCACCCCCCTTCTGCCCACACTGCGGCGGCTTGGCACGCCCAAACGTGTTGATGTTTGACGATTGGGGTTGGATTGATCGGCGCAGCGCGGCTCAGGGACTTCGGCAAGACGCTTGGTTGTCTGCGGTAACGCGGCCCATCGTCATCGAGTTGGGTGCCGGAACGGCGATCCCCTCAGTCAGGCATTTCAGCCAGCGTGTGATTCGTCATTTGGGCAGGCGCCTGATTCGCATCAACCCCAACGAGTGCGATGTACCGACTCAGCTGGACGTGGGGCTGCCAATGGGCGCGACCGATGGCCTGGAATTGATTGCGAAGGTTCTGGGCGACATACGTTCTTGCGGCTGAAGTTGCTGATAGCGCTTGGACTAGGCACGGTCCATCAACCAATGCACCGGTCTGCTCGTGGACATGACCTACCTGAAATCGTCTTCTTTTTGATGTTTGATTCTGGCAATCGTGATATCGCCATTGAGCAAATGACGGAACCGAGCAATGTAGCCACTACTACCAAAATCAATGATCGCTTCGCGGTGGTACATCTTGCCCTCTACTGGACGGAACCGTTCGGGCATGATGGCGATTTTTTGGAGCGCGTCACGAATCACCAAAACTGCCCGCTTGGCAACCTCTTTGTCTTGCGTTGCCAGGAAGTCATGAAGCCGTTTGAGGTCTGCGATGGCTTGTGCTGAATACTTTATGGATGGCATAAGGGCGTAGGCAATTCTTTATCCGCGCCCCATGAATCCATCCACGCCATGACTTCATCGTGCGTGGCATGTAGCCCTGTTTCGTCGAAGTGCTTGAGGGCAGCATCACAGCTCTCAAACCATGCGTATTCACGCTCTTTCTGCGCGATAAGCTGATGGATAGCCTCGGTAGCAAGTGCATGAGGGGTGCGCTTTTGGCGCGCCGCTATCGCCTTGAGCTTTTCCCGTGCGGTCACATCCAGGCGGATGGACATAGGAACTGTGGCAGCAGTCATGGTGTTCATGGTCGGTTGATTGCAATGTAGTGCAAAGTATAGTCCTTCACTACGGCGGTTTTTAGTTCCAAGTGCAACGGGGTTGACGCTCAGGCCGTACACGACGCATTTTGTCGCCCGGGGTCAGAAGATCCAGACTTCCAAATTCTTTCGGAGGTTTTATGGGTCTCAAAAGTGAGTTGCGCAATCAACGTCAAATCGTTTTATCCAACCTGCCAGCGCTGATTAATCGCTGGGTTTTACAGCTCATGCTGGACGGCGTAACCCTCAAAAAAAGTTCAATTGCCAGCCAGATTGACATGGAACAGGTGACCGAACTCTTGGGCGATGCCATCGATTCAATCCCTGTTGACGAGTTTGGCGATCCCAAACCAGAGCACGTGGTGAGCTTGTTGCAGCACAAGCTCAAAGAACAACTGAGCGAACCATACATCCTGCCCGCGACCTTCGACAACAACGTGTCCAAGATGGGACAGGCCGTGGGGCTCAACGAAGTAGAGCAAAGGGTTTTGGCCTTTGCTGTGCTGCTCCAGGCCTACCGTTCGCTGTATCAAGCCGCCGACCGAATCAAGGTCAATGGCCGTAAAGACTTGGCCCACCGCATATCCAAGCTCATTGATTGTCCGGAGGTGGAAGTCGCTCAAGCGCTGGCCAAAACTGGACGTCTGCACCAAACCGGTTTGGTGACATTCAGTTTCAATTCGCTCAGCGACATGGCCAACAGCATTGAACTGCTCAACAACGAGAACGCCTTGCATTTGGTTGAACAGCCGTGCGAGCCAATGGATTGGCTCATGGGCCTCATTGAGCCTGGCAAAGCCGCCGAGCTGACTTGGGAAGACTTCGCCCATGTGGCCAAGCCATTGGCCGTGCTGCGCACCTACTTACGCCAAGCGTTGACCCACAAACGAACTGGCGTGAACGTGTTTGTCTATGGTGTGCCCGGCACAGGCAAAACCCAGTTGGCCCGTTTGTTGGCGCAAGACCTACAGACCCAGCTTTATGAACTGAGCTTGGTTGACGAGAATGACAGGCCCATCGGACCCGAAAAGCGGCTAAAAACCATGGGCGCGATGAACAATATTTTGGCCAACAGCCAAGGCATGACCTTGGTCGATGAGGTGGAAGAAATTTTCTTTGAAGGGTCAAATTTTGTTTTTCTGACGGGCTATCGGAGATCTCATTCGGGGGGCGGGCACAGCCAAAAAGCTTGGATCAACCGGCAACTCGAATCCAACGCGCTGCCCACCGTTTGGGTGTCGAACTCGCTCAACGGCATGGACCCAGCGTTTGTTCGCCGATTTGACATGGTGCTGGAATTGCCCGTGCCGCCGCTGGGCCAGCGACTGCGCTTGGTACAGCAATTGGCGGGGCATCTGCTGACGCCAGCACACGCCAAGCAATTCGCCGACTGTGAACATCTGGCACCCGCCGTGCTCACCCGAGCCATGGGTGTGGTGCAAAGCATTGACCACGAGCTGCCAGCACATCAACAAAGCGAAGCGTTGCACATGCTGGTGAACAACACGCTCAAAGCGCAGCAACACGGTGACTTGAGCCGCTACAAAACCGGCTTGCCCGAGCTTTACGACCCACGGTTTGTGAACACCACAGCCGATTTATCGACACTGGCCCGCCACTTGGCCGATGTTCGAGATCGGAAGAGC
>JAABPX010000102.1 GCA_011391745.1 Comamonadaceae bacterium | reverse complement strand
ATTTATCGACACTGGCCCGCCACTTGGCCGATGTTCGTTCGGCCCGAATTTGTTTGTACGGTTTACCCGGCACAGGCAAAACCGCATTTGCCCGTTGGCTTGCCGACCAACTCGATATGCCGCTCTTGGTCAAACGCGCTTCCGACCTGCTTTCCAAGTATCTTGGCGAGAGCGAACAAAACATTGCGCATGCGTTTGAACAGGCGCAGGCCGACAACGCCGTTTTGTTGATTGACGAGGTGGACAGCTTTTTGCAACAGCGCGAGGGCGCTCAGCGCAGTTGGGAGGTCACGCAAGTCAATGAAATGCTCACCCAAATGGAAAGCTTCGAGGGCGTATTTTTGGCCTCAACCAATTTGATGCAGGGCATGGACCCCGCGGCTTTGCGGCGGTTTGACATCAAGCTGAACTTTCTGGCCTTGCGCCCCGACCAAGCGGCCACCCTCTTGGCCCAATACTGCCAACAGTTTGGTTTGGCTGCGCCCAGCGTGGCCGACATGGCCCGGCTGGGAGCCATTAAGCAACTCACCCCCGGTGACTTTGCTGCGGTTGCGCGTCGGCAACGGCTGCTTCCTTTGCCGAGCCCCGATCACTGGATTGGTGCGTTGAAAGAGGAATGCCAGCTCAAGCCCAACCACAGCAACCATGCGGGTTTTCTGTGAATCAACACCGTTAAACTTGACGCCTAACGCATGGGGTCAACATGGCGACAAAAAAGCCCAAAACGCTTGAAACCCTCAAGGTCTGTCTTGAGGTGCTGCGCAGCTTG
>JAABPX010000101.1 GCA_011391745.1 Comamonadaceae bacterium | reverse complement strand
CATTTTTTTAACCATTGACCCGAACGCCGAGCCCAGCGGCACTCACACAGGAGAACACCATGACCATCGAGATGATTGAAGTTGAAGAATTTAACCAAGGCACCCAAATCAAAGTGATTGGTGTCGGCGGCGGCGGCAGCAACGCCGTGGAGCACATGATCGTGCGCGGCGTGCAAGGCGTTGAGTTCATTGCCGCCAATACCGATGCACAGGCCTTGTCGCGCAGCTCGGCAGACAAACGCATTCAATTGGGTGGCACCGGTTTGGGGGCGGGCAGCAAACCCGACAAAGGACGCGATGCCGCTGAGCAAGCGGAGCAAGAAATTCGCGAGAGCATTGC
>JAABPX010000100.1 GCA_011391745.1 Comamonadaceae bacterium | reverse complement strand
CCGCGGGCATGGGTGGCGGCACCGGGACGGGTGCAGCGCCCGTGATCGCTCGTGTGGCCAAAGAAATGGGCATTTTGACGGTCGGCGTGGTGACCAAACCCTTCGACTGGGAAGGCGGGCGTCGCATGTCCAACGCCGACAACGGCTTGAGCGAATTGGAAGCCAATGTGGACTCCCTGATTGTTATTCTCAACGAGAAGCTGCAAGACGTTTTGGGCGACGACATCACCCAAGAAGAAGCCTTCGCCCACGCCAACGATGTGTTGAAAAACGCCGTCGGCGGCATTGCCGAAATCATCAATGAGTACGGCAACGTCAACGTCGACTTTGAAGACGTGCGCACCGTCATGGGCGAGCCTGGCAAAGCCATGATGGGCACGGCCATTGCCAATGGCCCCGACCGCGCCCGCATTGCCGCCGAACAGGCCGTGGCTTGCCCCTTGTTGGAGGGCATTGACCTGTCCGGAGCCAAAGGCGTATTGGTGTTGGTCACCGCCGCCAGGGGCTCATTAAAACTGGCCGAGTCCAAGCAAGCGATGAACACCATTCGCACCTATGCCTCACCCGATGCACATGTGATTTACGGCGCGGCGTACGACGAGAGCTTGGGTGATGACATGCGCGTGACGGTGGTGGCCACCGGTTTGTCTCGCCAAGGAGCACGCCGTCACTCACCCAAAATCCAAATGGTGCAAAGCCTGCGAACCGGCACCGACAACGTGCCGTTTGACATTCCAACGGTCAATGCCGCCATCGATGGCCCAGGAGCCGCGGCCATGGCGCAACCCAACTACGCCAATCTGCAAGGCCCAGCCGTCTGGCGCACCCCCAACCGCACACAAGCCGCGGCCAAGGTGGATGCCTTGTCGTCGGGTGGCATGGACGATTTCGAAATTCCAGCCTTTCTGCGCAAACAGGCCGATTGAAATAAAATTTCATCATGCTTGCTCAACGCACCCTCAAATCGCTGACCACCGCCGTGGGGGTCGGGCTGCACAGTGGGCAGCGGGTTGAGTTGACTTTGCGCCCCGCAGCACCCAACACCGGCATTGTCTTTCGACGCGTCGATTTGCCCGAGCCCGTGGAAATTCCGGTCAACGCCTTGGCGGTGACCGATACCCGCTTGGCCTCAACCATCTCAAACGGCGGTGCCAAGGTTCATACCATTGAGCACTTGATGAGCGCCTGTGCTGGTTTGGGCATCGACAACCTGATGGTTGACATCACCGCAGAAGAAGTGCCCATTCTGGATGGCTCCTCGGCCTCGTTTGTGTATTTGTTGCAAAGCGCAGGCATCGAAACACAGGGTGTGCCCAAGCGGTTTATCCGTGTGCTCAAGCCCGTGGAGGTGCGTGAAGGTGAAGGCAGCCAGGTCAAATGGGCGCGGTTGGACCCGCATCACGGCTTTACCTTGAGTTTTGAAATTGAGTTCAATCACCCTGCGGTCAATTCCACAGGACAGCAGGTCACGTTTGACTTCGGCAGCGGCCGCTACGCCCGCGAAATCGCCCGTGCCCGCACCTTTGGTTTCACCCGTGACGTGGAAATGATGCGCTCCCATGGTCTGGCCATGGGCGGTGGTTTGGACAACGCCATTGTGATGGACGATGTCAAGGTGCTCAACGCCGATGGTCTGCGTTACCACGACGAGTTCGTCAAGCACAAAATCCTCGATGCCATTGGGGATCTCTACGTCGTGGGCCGACCATTGCTGGCGGCCTACAGCGCCTACCGCTCAGGCCACGCCTTGAACAACCAATTGCTGCGCGCTTTGCTCAGCGATGAGCGTGCCTACGAGATCGTGAGCTTCGATAAAGAGCGCGACGCGCCCACTGGATTCGCCGCCTTGGCACCGGCTTGGTGAAGCCCCACCCAGCCACGTCATGGCTGTGATCAATACCAACGACCGTCTTTGTAGCTTGCGTGTGTTCGGCCTTGCAGGGCGCTGACCTGTTCAATCACGTGTTTGGTCTTGCTCACCTGAGCGTGGGTGATGGCCAAACCCAGCGCATCGGCGGCGTCTTTGCCCGGCAAACTGGGCAGTTTAAGCAGTCGTTTGACCATTTCCTGGACTTGTGGCTTGGCCGCCCGGCCATAACCCACAACCGCTTTTTTCAGCTGCAACGCCGTGTATTCGCTCACGGGCAAACCATTGACCACCAGCGCCGTGACGCAAGCCCCGCGCGCCTGACCCAACAACAGCGTGGCTTGTGGGTTGACGTTGACAAAGACGATTTCACAAGCCGCCACGGTGGGTTGGTAGCGCTGAACAACTTCGGTGATGCCGTCGAACAGAATTTTTAAGCGCCCAGGCAAAAGCTGGGGGTGATCGGGTTCGGTGCGAATGGTGCCGCTGGCCACGTAATGCAAGGCTGAGCCCACGACATCAATCACACCAAAGCCAGTGCATTGCAAACCCGGGTCAAGACCCAAAATGCGCAAGGGCTGCGGTACCAGTGTCATGGCAGTTGCACAGAGGGCATGCGCGCCAATGTGGTGTTTGCGCGGTTGTTCAGATAGGCCGACGCGGTGCGGTTCTCAAAGAATTTTGGCGAGGGCAGCATAACAGCCAAGCGAGCTGCTTCGGCGCGGCTGAGTTGTGCTGCCGATTTGTTGAAGTAGCGCTGGCTGGCGGCTTGTGCCCCAAACACCCCATGCCCCCATTCGACGCTGTTGAGGTAAATGGTCAAGATGCGGTCTTTGTCGAGCACCGCCTCAATCATCAGCGCCAGCACCAATTCTTGACCTTTGCGTAGCAAGGTGCGCTCTCCCGATAAAAAAAGGTTCTTCGCCAACTGTTGGGTGATGGTGGAGCCACCGATGATTTTGGCTGGGCGCACCGCGGGTGTTGCCGCTTGGGGCCGTTGCGCGGCACGAGCGGCTGCAGCAGCGGCACGCTTTTCGGCTTGTGCCTGGCGGCGTTGGTTTTTGTCCCAGGCCGATTCAATGGCCGCCCAGTCCACCCCTGGGTGGTCAATAAACCCACCATCTTCAGAAGCAATGACCGCGCGACGCAACTGGTCGCTGATGTCTTTTGCCTCCACCCATTCGTGTGACCACCGCCAAGGGCGTTGACCGCCGATGGCTTTCATGCCGACCCGCGCAATCTCCGATCGCATAAAGGCCGTGCTGTGGGGTGGGACCACGGTCATGGTGGCGATGCGAAACAAAAAAAACGCCTGCAAGGCCAGACCCGCCAACACACACCAAGACAAGTAACGCCACAACCGTTTCATGTTATTCACCACTGAGTTGGGTTTGCAGGGTTTCGTTGCGGGTGAAACGAAAACGCGACACGACCACCAGGTGATCGGCCTGACGCCGCAGCGAAGCGTTGAACGGGCCAAAGCGTTGTGACCGCACAATCGCCTGCGCTTGACGGTCCAGCGCGGGCGAAGACGAGCGTTGCGCGACTTCGGTATCGAGCACCTCACCGGTGTGGTTGATGGTGATCACCATGGTCAGTTCACCGTAGAGTTTTTGGCCGTTTTGTTGCGGAAATTGTCGGGTGCCTTCTTCTTCAATTTGTTGGCGCAGGGCATCGTAATAGAGTGCGTACGTCGCCTCACGTGTGGCGGGGCTGATGTAGCGTTTTCGCGGGCGTGCGTTGTCTTCTTGGATGCGCTTTTCAATTTGCACCAGCCGGTTGAGCAAGGCTTGTCGTTGGCGTTCTTCTTCAAGGGCTTGCGGGTTGTTGGCGGTGGCTTGTGTGTCTAAGGGGGGCAATTGCGATACTTGTTGGCGAACTTGCGCCAGCAGGGCCTGTTGGCGCTGTCGCAACGCCGCGAGTGTCGCTTGGTTCGGCTCGGCCACGTTGCCCATTTGATCAGCCAACAAGCTCGGCAGCGGCGAGCTGGTCAGCCCCGCATCCGCAGCACCGCCACCGGCCAACGCAGCCTGTGCAATCGCCTGCGCTGTTTCGGGGGCTTCGTTGCTTTGGGCGTTGACCAAGATCACTTCCAACGGGGTGCTTTCCAGCAGTCGTTGAAAGCCCGCCGGGTCCACCGCACGAATGGTCAACAAGGCCCCGTGGAAAGCCAAAGACAAACCCAGCGCCCATTGCAGGGTGCTGCGTCGCTGAAACCACCGAATCAAATGGCGCGCCATGGGTTGCACGGGTGCATTATGGGCCGTTGCTGTCGGCGGGCGCCTCGGCTTCGTTGACGTCAATGGCCAGCGTGAGCGGTGCAGCCATGGGGGTTTCGTCTTCATCCGGGTCAAGCGGCGCGTCGTTGGCGTGGTCGGGGTGGTCCAGTCGGGCCACCACCGTGGCCGACACATCCAACGCCATCAGATCGATGCGACCCAAACGAACACGCGCTTGAGCCCCGCGCGGCCATCCCTCGGTGCCCATGACCGACAAGACCAAGGGCAGCGTGTCGGCACGAACGAGGGACTCTTTGATGAGGGTGGTGTCGAGTTCGGTGATTCCGTTTTGTTCAAGGTACTTGAGTGTCCAGTAGCGCTCCATGCCGCGTTGGAAATCGTTGTACGCGCTGTAGGCCGCATCAAACGCACCAATGACGGCCAACAGCTGCGCGTCTTTGGGTTTGAATGGGGCGACCAAGGCGGCCGTGGCACCGTGGCGAGCGCAAGCGATGATTTGCCACTGGTTGACCATGTCCACGTAGCGCCGCAGCGGCGATGTGCTCCAAGCGTATGCAGGCACGCCAATGCCCGCATGAGGCAAGGCCTTGGCACCCATGCGTACCTTGATGCCGGGTGCTAGGCTCGCTTGGCTTCGGTAAATGCCGGGTACACCGCACTGCGCCAGCCATTGGCCCCAGGTGCTGTTGGCCACGATCATGGCTTCGGCCACGATCAAGTCCAGTGGGGCACCGCGTTGGCGTAGGCCCATGACCACGGTTTCGTTGCCTAGCGGGCCGCGCTCACCCACACCCTCCAGGCGGAAGGTGTGGTCAGGGCGGTTGAAGGTTTCGGGTTTGCCGCGCACGGCTTCGCGGGCGGCCTTGAGGTGTTTGGCCAAGCCGTGTAACCAAGCCAATGCGGCTTGCCAGCGCTGCACGGGTGGCGGTGCCTTGGGGTTGGGCTCGCCTTGCAGCCAAGCTTCGGTGACGATGTCGTCGATTTGGTCGTGGCGCAGGTTGTCGGCAATCGGCACGCGTTCCAAGCGGGTGTGGCTGTCCAAGATGGTCAAACGGTGTTCGTCGATGCGCACATACAAAGACACCGCCGGGCAAGCCTGGCCCGCTTGTAGGGTAAAGGCCTGCACCACCGCATCGGGCAGCATGGTGATTTTGTGGCCCGGCATGTACACCGTGGAGAGGCGCTGCCGCGCAATCTGGTCCAAGGCGCTGTCGGGGTGAATGGACAAGGCCGGCGCGGCGATGTGGATGCCCAAGGTCACACACCCGCTGCCCAATCCTTGCACCGACAAGGCGTCATCGATCTCGGTGGTTTGCGAGTCGTCGATGGAAAACGCTTGCACGTTGGCCAAGGGCAGTTCCTCGCCCAAGCTCGGCACCGCCAGTTCCGCAAAGCCGGTGCCTTTGGGAAAGTGTTCGTACACAAAGCGCTGCCAATGGAACTCATAAGCGTTGCCAATCGCCCCGGCTTGCAACAAGAGGGCCAAGGGGGCGGTGTGGCTGTCGCGCGCGGCTTGCACCACGGCTTTGTATTCGGCGCTGTTTTTGTCGGGTTTAAAGAGGATTTTGTAGAGCTGTGCGCGCACCGCTTCGGGGCAAATGCCCGAGATCAACTCGACTGCCCACGCGTCGATTTGCGCTTGGATTTGTTGCTTTTTTTCGATGGCCAGCAGGGCCTGGGCCAGGATGTCGGCGGGGGCTTTTTTGAAGCGCCCTTTGCCCAGTCGGCGAAAGTAGTGGGGGGCCGATTGCAAACACAACAAAGCAGCCGCTTGCTGCACAGCGCTTGGCGGATCGTCAAAGTACACACTGGCCAGTGCCGCAAAATCGAACTCGTCCTCGGGAGCAAATTCGTAGGCCAAAGGCAGTTCCATCGCCGCTTGCAGGGACAGGGCTTGGGCCATCATGGCGCTGGGCTCGGGTTTGTCAAAACGCAGCCAAGCGTTGGCGCTTTTGACCTTGACCCGTTTGCCCGAATCCAGCTCAACCTGCAAGGCGTTGTCGGATTCGGACAGGATTCGACCGGTCATGGGCTTACCGGCATCGTCAAACAATAAGTGCATGGCCCAATTGTCCCATGACGGCAGGGGTGGCCGGGCCAGAGCAAGGATAATCGGTGTCCATGGCCATCACCTTCGACAAACCCTCTGTTTATCAACGCATCGTGGCATTGCTCCGAGGCTACGATGGGCCTTTGTTGTTGGGCGCACTCATCTTGTCGCTCATTGGGCTCATCACCATGTATTCGGTCGGGGCCGACCACGGTACCCGCTTTTATGGGCACGCACGCAACTTAGGCGTGGCCGCAGTGGTCATGTTTGTTGTGGCGCAGATTCCGCCGCAGCGACTCATGGCGCTGGCCTTGCCGCTCTATACCGTGGGTTTGGTCTTGCTCTTGGCCGTGGAATTTTTTGGTATTGAGCGCAAAGGCTCCCAGCGTTGGCTTGACTTGGGCGTGGTGATTCAGCCCAGCGAGTTGATGAAGGTGGCGCTGCCTTTGATGATGGCTTGGTGGTTTCAGCGACGCGAGGGGCAGATCCGGGCGCTTGACTATGTGATTGCAGCCGCTTTGCTTTTGGCACCTTGGTTTTTGATATTTTTGCAGCCCGATTTGGGCACGTCCTTGCTGGTCTTGGCCTCGGGTTTGTTCGTTTTGTTTTTTGCGGGGTTGAGCTGGAAGCTCATCATCCCGCCGCTCCTCTTGGGCTTGGTGGGCGTTACGGTGTTGATTGTGATGGAGGATGCGTGGTGTGCACCGGGCGTGGACTGGGTGGTGTTGCACGAATACCAACGCATTCGGGTGTGCACCTTGCTGGACCCTTTTCAAGACCCATTGGGCAAGGGTTTCCACATCATTCAGGGCATGATCGCCATCGGTTCGGGAGGGACTTGGGGCAAGGGCTATATGCAGGGCACCCAAACCCATTTGGAGTTCATCCCCGAGCGCACCACCGACTTTATATTTGCCGCCTTTTCCGAAGAGTTTGGCTTGATCGGGTTTGTGGTCTTGGCGGCGGCGTACGTGTTTTTGATTGGTCGCGCTTTGACGATCGCGTTGGATGGCCCGACCTTGTTTGCCCGCCTGTTGGCGGGGGCCATGGCACTGAACATTTTTGTGTATGTGTTCGTGAACATGGGCATGGTCAGCGGCATTTTGCCCGTGGTGGGTGTGCCCTTGCCTTTTGTGAGTTATGGCGGCACGGCCATGGTCACCATCGGGTTTGGCTTGGGCGTTTTGCTGGCCGTCGCCAAGGCCAAACGCTTGATGCAGTCGTGAGTGGCCGACCCAATGGCCTTATCTACAATGGCAACATGATCAATCAAGCTTCCACCCAGTCCCGCCTTGACGTTGCACAAGCCGCTTTGCTGGAACCTTATGGTTTGAGTCCCGACTTGTTGCAGCGCGCATTGGGCGAGATCATGGCGCGTGGCGTGGACGACGCCGACCTGTATTTTCAAACCACGCGCAGCGAAGGCTGGAGCTTGGAAGAAGGCATCGTTAAAACCGGTAGCTTCAGCATCGACCAAGGCGTGGGTGTGCGCGCCGTCAGCGGCGAGAAAACCGCCTTCGCCTATTCCGACGATTTGTCGTGGAGCGCCTTGCTTGACGCGGCTCACACCGTTCGCACCATCGCCAACCAAGGCCAGCAAGGCCGCGTCAAAATCCCCCGTTCGCGGGTCGCTGCCTCGCGTTCGCTGTACGCCGCCGTGGATCCCATCGCCACACTGGACAGTACACAGAAGGTGGCTTTGCTTGAACGCGTGGAACGTTTAGCCAAAGCCAAAGACCCGCGCGTGGTGCAAGTCATGGCCGGATTGGCCGCAGAGCACGACGTGGTGTTGATTGCCCGCGCCAACGGCACCTTGGCCGCCGATGTTCGGCCTTTGGTGCGTTTGTCGGTCACGGTCATTGCCGAACAGGCTGGCCGCCGTGAAGTGGGCTCGGCGGGTGGTGGTGGGCGCTATGGTTTGGCTTATTTTGACGATGCCATGGTGCAGTCGTATGTGGACGAGGCAGTGTCCTCGGCATTGACCAATTTGGACGCTCGCCCCGCACCAGCGGGTGAGATGACAGTCGTTTTGGGTGCGGGCTGGCCCGGCATTTTGTTGCACGAGGCCGTGGGCCATGGTTTGGAGGGTGACTTCAACCGCAAAGGCTCCAGCGCGTTCGCTGGGCGTATTGGCCAGCGCGTGGCGGCCAAGGGCGTGACCGTGCTTGATGATGGCACCCTCGCCGATCGCCGCGGCTCGCTCAACATCGACGACGAGGGCAACACCACGCAGCGCAACGTGTTGATCGAAGACGGCATTCTGCGCGCCTATATTCAAGACGAACTCAACGCCCGCTTGATGGGCGTGAAGCCCACGGGCAACGGACGCCGCGAGAGCTACGCCCACGTGCCCATGCCGCGCATGACCAACACCTACATGCTCGGCGGCGACAAAAGCCCCGAAGAAATCATCGGCAGCATCAAAAAAGGCCTGTACGCGGCCAACTTTGGCGGTGGTCAAGTGGACATCACCTCGGGCAAATTTGTGTTTTCAGCCAGCCAAGCCTACTGGGTGGAAAACGGTCAAATCCAGTACCCAGTCAAGGGCGCCACTTTGGTCGGCAGCGGCCCAGAATCACTCAAAAAAGTCAGCCTGATCGGCAATGACATGAAGCTCGACTCAGGCGTGGGCACTTGCGGCAAAGAGGGCCAAAGCGTGCCCGTGGGCGTGGGTCAACCCACCCTGCGCATCGAAGGCCTCACGGTCGGCGGCACGGCGTGAACGCCCAGATTCGCTTGTGATACAGTCAAACCCATGCAAAGCACTGTCTTTTTTGGCTTTTATTTTTGGTTCTCTGTCCCCGGCGGACGAGAGGCAATGCTGTAAGCAAAACCCCACCTCGATTAAACCGCCGGCCCCACAGC
>JAABPX010000099.1 GCA_011391745.1 Comamonadaceae bacterium | reverse complement strand
GCCTCTTTGCTCAAGGCTTCGGCCTGCACCACCCCCTCAACCAGACTGTCCACACAAAAAATCGGTGCGAACCCCTTGAACTGGTGGAGCAACTTGCTCACGCCTTGGGTGTCGCCATCGACCAAACACCGACGCAGCGCGGGCAAATCGGCATCCAAGGTGGTCTTGAGTGTGGTGAGCAAGGCGTTCATTTCTGCGCCTTCGCCCACAAACTCGGCGGCGCGTTCGGTGTTGAGGTATTGGTACGGGGCCGCGGTTTTGGGGCCACGCAACTCGCGCATGCGCTCCTCGAAATAACTGCCCACGGTGTAGCGGTCGGACAGCACCACGTGACGGTGCGGGTGCAAAAACAGCGGCATAGAGATGCGCGATTTTTGGGCCGCAGCACCCGTGGGGTTGAGCACGCGGTGCACGGTCGATGGGAAGTAGTGGCCCGAGGCCTCTTGCAGCATGTCGC
>JAABPX010000098.1 GCA_011391745.1 Comamonadaceae bacterium | reverse complement strand
TACCAGCGCTGGTCTTGGCCCAGTACCTGCAAGCCGGGCTCGGTGGCGGCGGGCAACAGGGTCAGCAGGTTGATGTCACCGTGCGCCGCCGCCCGTACCGCATCGGCGGGCTCATCGCCGCGCAACGGCGGGTAGTGCAACACGCGCAGCAGGGTTTGGTCACACCCTTGGATCATTTGGGGCAAGGGCATGCTGTAACGGGCACGCACCTCGGGCGGGGAATGCGCCTCCACCCAACCCAGCAACTCTGCCGCCAATTGGCTGCCCGCCGCGTAGTAACGGCGAGCGGCGTCGGACACCTCGGTGGGGTAGCGGCCCCAAGGGTAAATATGAAAAAACTCCTTGAGGTCGCGCTGGGTGTGGTTTTTGGCGGTTTCTGAGACGGTCGGGGGGAAATACCCATCGTGGCGCACGGGGTCGTGTGCGTAAGCCCAGCGGGCCTCTGAGTCAAAAAACGCCAGCCATTCGGCGTAAATGCCCTCCACCAGGTTCTGATCCAGCGGATGGTTGGACAACACACCAAAGCCCGTTTCGCGCAGGCTTTGGCAAAAGTCCTGCGCGGCGGTGGGGCTGCGGTAATCAACAACGTGAAATTGCACGGCAAGGTCTCCCAAGGGTGGTTCAGTGGTGCAGCCAGTCGCTCATCAACACCGACTCAAAGGTGGCGTTGCAGGCCGCGGCATCCACGTGCATACAGACTTGGGTGGTGGGCCGGTCTTCCCAACCGCTTTGCGGGTGAAAAATGTCTTTGCGCTTCATCATGGTTTGGCCGTTGGCAATGCCCTCGGTGGCCACCCGAACGGTGCCATGCTCGCAGGTGAAAAACGCCGGGTTGGTGAGGTAGATAAAAGCCAGCACATCGTGCCCAAAACAGCCGTGGATTTTTGCCACGTGTGGGTAAATGCCGCTGTAGAAGTTGGCGTAAAAGGCCACGGCGTGGTGCAGCACATCGGTCGCCAAGTGCCGATGGTGATCGGCAATGGCCTTGATCATGGCCAAGGGCACGATCACCCGGTGGGTCACGTCCAGGCCCACCATGGTGAGCTTCCAGCCCGCGCCAAACACGTGGTCGGCGGCGTGCGGGTCGTTCCAAACGTTGGCCTCGGCCACTGGCGAGACGTTGCCAGGCTCCACCACGGTGCCGGCCATCAAAATGACCTCACGCAACAAACGGGGCAAGTTGGGCTCGATTTTGAGCGCCAAGCTGAGGTTGCCCAAAGGGCCAACCGCCACCAAGGTGATTTCGCCCGGGTGCGCTCGCGCCATGTCCACGATGAACTGCGCCGAGGCGCGGGGGTCGAGGGTGTGGTCAATCGGCGCACGCGAATTGAGGTTGCCCAGTCCATCGTCACCATGAATAAAGGCTGGGGGTGGCTCACCGGGCTTCACCCACGGCGTGGCCACGCCTTTGGTCACGGGAATGCGACGTCCCGCGATGGCACTGAGGTAGAGCGCGTTGGTGGCCGCTTGGTCCACCGTGACGTTGCCAAAGGTGGTGGTGATGCCCACCACGTCGATGGCCGGATGTGCCAGCGCGTAGTACAGCGCCATGGCGTCGTCAACGCCGGGATCGGTGTCAAAAATGACTTTGTATGGGTTCGATGGGTTCATGGTTTGGTGTGGCGTGGGGTTAAAAAACGGTCCTGTAGCGCTTGTGCTTTGGCGGGGTTGACCGATGGGTGTTGTTGCATAAATGCGTTGATTTGCGCGTGTGTGGGAATGCTGTCTTGAGCGCCGGGTTGTGTGCAAGCCAAGGCACCCGCTACGGTGGCCATGTTCATGGCCATGGCCAAGTCGTGTTGCTGACTGAGGGCGGCCACGAGTACACCACAAAAGGTGTCGCCCGCGGCGGTGGTGTCCACCGCGTCAATGTCGGGAGCGGTTTGAAACAGCATCTGCCCGTGTGCGCGCGCGCAGCAGCCCAGTGAGCCCAAGGTGACCACCACCACGGGCACGTTCAATTCATCCAAACACGCGCCCATGCTCTGTGGGTTCGAAGCCAGAGCAAACAGCTCACCTTCGTTGACCACCAACACGTCGGTGCAAGCCAACAGCGCTGGGGGCAAGGGGCGCGCGGGGGCGGCGTTGAGCACCACCCGCACGCCCTGCGCACGAGCGGCTTGGGCGTACGCGGCGACGGTCTCGGTGGGGGTTTCCAGTTGCATCAGCAAGTGGCTCACACCAGCCAACGACGGCAGGTGCTGCGGGCGCAGGCCGAGGTTGGCCCCGGGGGCCACCGTGATGGCATTTTCTGCGTCGTCGGACACACAAATGAAGGCCGTGCCCGTGGGTTGAACCGGGTCACGCACCACATGCATGCGCACACCCGCGCCTTGGAGCGATCGCTCCAAGGTGGCGGCGTAGGGGTCGTCGCCCAAGGCGAGCAAAAACTGGGTGTTTGCCGCGCCAGCCCGAGCACAAGCCACGGCCTGATTGGCCCCTTTGCCGCCCGGATAGGTCTTGAAATCGCCGCCCAAGACCGTTTCGCCCGGCGCAGGAATGTTCGGCGCTCGCACCACAAAGTCGAGGTTGGCAGAGCCGGCCACCAGAATCATGGGAAGGGTACTTTCTGTGGAAAAAAATCATGCAAAATGCCTGATTGAAAAACCATTGTAAGCACCCCAAAGCTATGTTTCATGTGCCCAACAATGCCCAGTTCATCGTGGCAGTGGGGGCGGCCAACATGGACATCGTGGCGCAAACCCATGCCAAGCCGAGCGCGGGTGACTCCGCCCCCGGCCGCATTAGCACCTCGCCCGGCGGCGTGGCACGCAACGTGGCCGAAAACCTGGCCCGCTTGGGTTGGTCCGTGCGTTTGCTCAGCGCGGTGGGCGACGATGCACATGGTCGTGCATTGCTGAGCTGCACACAGCAAGCGGGTGTTGATGTGCAGCGTTGCTGGGTGTGGCCAACGCGGAACACCGCCACCTACGTGTCGCTGCACGGCCCCGATGGCGAATTGACCGCCGCCGTCAACGACATGGGTATTTTGGAACACATCACCCCAGCGCAACTGGCCGTTCACACCGAAGACATTCACCGCGCAGCCGCCCTGCTGCTCGATTGCAACCTCAGCGCCGATGCCCTGGCCAGCTTGTTTGAAGTGGGCGCGGCTTCACCGGTTTTTGTGGATGGGGTGTCCGCACACAAATGCACACGCATTCTGCCTTGGCTCTCTCGCGTGAATACCCTCAAGGTCAACCGCGCAGAGGCCCAAGCGCTGACGGGTCGCTCAGCGCACACCCCGGCGCTGGCCGACACCGCCGCCCGCGCGTTGTGCGCGCTTGGGGTGCAACGGGTGGTGCTCAGCTTGGGGGACGGTGGTGTGTGTTGGCGCGATGCCCAAGGCCATGGCGGCTGGGCGCCCGCTTTGAAGACCCCCATGATGAACGCCAACGGCGCGGGCGATGCGCTGATGGCGGGCTTGGTGCACGGCGTACTCCATGGCCACAGCCTGGCCCAAGCGGTGCGTTTTGGGTCTGGCTGCGCCGCCCTGACCTTGTCCAGCGCACAGGCCAATCACCCCAATCTGTCGGTACCAACCGTCGAACATCTGCTTGAAAACACCCCAACCCTCTGAATCGGAACCCCCTTGTGAACCCTTACCTCGACATTCACCCCGACGTGCAACAGGCCCTGTCGAAGGGGCGTGCCGTGGTGGCGCTGGAGTCCACCATCATTTCGCACGGCATGCCCTACCCGCAAAACGTGCAAACCGCCTTGGCCGTGGAAGCCGAGGTGCTGGCGAACGGGGCGGTGCCCGCCACCATCGCCATCATGAACGGCCGTTTGGTGGTCGGGCTCAATCGGCAGGCCATTGAAACCCTGGGGCGTCTTGGCACCCAAGCCATGAAGGTCAGCCGACGCGATGTGCCCTTTGTGGTGGCCGCAGGGCAAACCGGGGCCACCACGGTGGCCGCCACCATGATGCTCGCCGCCATGGCGGGCATCCGCGTCTTTGCCACGGGTGGCATTGGCGGCGTGCACCGGGGCGCAAGCGAGAGTTTTGATGTTTCGGCCGACTTGCAAGAGCTGGCCCAAACGCCAGTGGCGGTGGTGTGCGCCGGGGCCAAGTCGATTCTGGACCTGGGCTTGACGCTGGAGTATTTGGAAACCCATGGTGTGCCCGTGGTGGGCTACCAAACCGACCATCTGCCCGCGTTCTTTACGCAAGACAGCGCGTACCGGTTGGAGCACCGGCTCGATTCGGCACACGACATCGCTCGCGTGATGCGGGCCAAGTGGGCCATGGGTTTGGCGGGCGGCGTGGTGGTGGCCAACCCCATCCCCGCCGAATTTGCCCTGCCCCGCTCCACCATGGATGCCGCCGTGGAGCAAGCGCTGAGCGAAGCGGCCGCGCAAGGCATCACGGGCAAAGCCTCAACCCCCTTTTTGCTGGCCCGCGTGTGTGAAATCACGGGGGGCGACAGCTTGACGGCCAACATTCGCTTGGTGCTGAACAACGCCCGCTTGGCCGCCGCAATTGCCCTAGCCTACCAAGGGTTTTTGGCGGAATCGGGTTAAAAACAATGGCGACGCGTTTGGCCGCACGCTAACATGCGGTTTTTTCTCAACTCAACGTAAAGGCAAATGATGACCATCCAATCCGTGCTTCGTTCAGGTGTTCTGGCCGCCGCTGCCGTGGCGAGTTTTCATGTCATGGCAGACCCCGCCATCGTCTTTGACATGGGGGGCAAGTTCGACAAGTCGTTTAACGAGGCGGCTTACAACGGCATCGAAAAGTGGAAAAAAGAAACCAACAAAAAATACTTTGAGTTCGAGATTTCCAACGAGTCGCAGCGCGAACAGGCTTTGCGCCGCATGGCCGAACGCGGCGCTTCTCCCATCATCGCCATGGGCTTCGGGCAAGCATCCGCCTTGGAAAAAGTGGCCAAAGAATTCCCCAAGCTGCAATTCGCCATCATCGACATGGTGGTGAATTTGCCCAACGTGCAATCCGTGGTGTTTAAAGAACACGAAGGCAGCTTCTTGGTCGGCACCATGGCCGCCATGGCCAGCAAGAGCGCCAAGGTGGGTTTTGTGGGCGGCATGGACATCCCCCTGATTCGGCGCTTCCAATGCGGGTATGAACAGGGTGCCAAGTTCGCCAACCCCAAGGCCGAGGTGTTTGCCAACATGACCGGCACCACCGGCGCCGCTTGGAACGACCCCGCCCGTGGCGGTGAATTGGCCAAAGCCCAATTCTCCAAAGGCGCAGACGTGGTGTTTGCCGCCGCTGGCGGCACCGGCATGGGGGTTTACCAAGCCGCCAAGGACAGCGGCAAACTCGCCATTGGCGTGGACAGCAACCAAAACCACATCCACCCCGGCACCATGCTGACCTCCATGCTCAAGCGCGTGGATGTGGCGGTGTACAACGTGGCCAAAGGACACAAGCCAGGCATCACGGTGTTGGGCCTCAAAGAAGGCGGTGTTGATTACGCCATGGACACCCACAACGCCAAGCTCGTGACCGCAGAGATGAAGAAAAAGGTGGAAGCGGCCAAGGCCGACATCATCAGCGGCAAGATCAAAGTGGCCGACTACATGGCCGACAACGCCTGCAAATACTGATGACAGCCGCCCCCACTTGGGCGGTGCGCATGCGCGGGATTCACAAGCGTTTTGGCGCGGTCCTGGCCAACGATGGTGTTGACCTGGCGGTTCGAGCGGGCACGGTGCACGGCATCGTGGGTGAAAACGGTGCCGGCAAAAGCACCCTGATGTCGGTCTTGTACGGTTTCTACACCGCCGACAGCGGCCAGATTGAGGTGTTTGACCAGCCCGTGCACATCGCCAACGCCCACCACGCCATTGCGTGCGGCATTGGCATGGTGCACCAGCACTTCATGCTGGTTGACACCCTAACGGCCGTTGAAAACGTGATGCTTGGCGCGGAGCCGCACGTGCTGCTCAACCGCGCCCAAGCGCATGTGCGCGAACGCCTGCAGGCCCTCATGCAAGCCACCGGCTTGAAGGTGGCTTTGGATGTGCCCATCCACACCTTGCCCGTGGGCGATCAACAGCGGCTGGAAATTCTCAAGGCCCTGTACCGCGGTGCGCGTGTGCTCATTCTTGATGAGCCCACCGCCGTGCTCACGCCGCAAGAGGCCGACCAACTCTTCACCGTGTTGCGGGCTTTGCGTGACCAAGGCACCACGGTGGTGCTGATCACGCACAAGCTCAAAGAGGTCATGCGTCTGTGCGACCACGTCACCGTCATGCGAGCGGGTCGGGTGGTGGAAGACGTGGCCATTGGCCAAACCTCGGTGGACCATTTGGCGCAGTCCATGGTGGGTCGCAAGGTCAACATGGATCGCCCCAGCAGCGCGGCGCGTGCACCGGGCGAGGTGCTGCTCCAAGCCACCGACCTGACCGTACAAGACGCGCAAGGGGTCACCCGCATGGATCGGGTCAGCCTTGCGCTGCGGGCGGGCGAAATCGTCGGGGTGGCGGGCGTGTCGGGCAACGGCCAAAGCGAGTTGCTGGAGGTCTTGTCGGGCTTGCTGGCACCACAATCGGGGCAATTGCGACTGGGGCAAACCGCCTTCACCGCGCCGCGCTGGCTGCACCCCGCCCAAGCGCGTGCGCTGGGCTTGGCCCATGTGCCCGAAGACCGCCATGCCCGCGCCATGGTGATGGACTTTGCGGCGTGGGAGTCTGCGGTGCTGGGCTACGAGGGCTTGCCTTGCTACAGCCGCTGGGGCTGGTTGTTGCGCCGGCGCATTCAAGCGGCCACCCGCGAGATGATGGAACGCTTTGACGTTCGCCCGCGCAACGCCCTGCTGCGCAGCAGCCAGTTTTCCGGTGGCAACCAGCAAAAGCTGGTGCTGGCGCGAGAACTGGGGCAGTCGCCCCGCGTGTTGTTGGTTGGGCAGCCCACACGCGGCGTGGACATTGGTGCCATTGAATTCATTTACGGCCAACTGCGGCGTTTGCGCGACGCGGGTTGTGCTGTGCTGGTGGTGTCGAGCGAGCTCGACGAGATCTTGGCTTTGTCTGACCGTGTGTTGGTGATGTGCCAAGGCCGCGTGAGCGGCGAGTTGCCCATCCACGACTGCACCGAAACCCAATTGGGCGTGCTCATGACCGACGGGCAAATCGCATGAGCGCACCAGACGCCCTTCCGCGCTGGGCCGATGTGGTGCTCTTGCCCGCGGTCTGTTTGTTGGTGGCGCTGCTGGCGGCGGGTGCCGTGGTGGCCGCCGTGGGCCAAAGCCCGAGCGAGGTGATCGCGGTGCTGTTGCACGGCGCTTTTGGCACCGCCCGTGGCCTGAGCTACACGATGTACTACGCCACCACCTTCATCCTGACCGGCTTGGCCGTGGCGGTGGCCTTTCACGGCGGCCTGTTCAACATCGGCGGGGAAGGACAGGCCATCATGGGCGGCTTGGGCACAGGCCTGATGGCCTTGTGGCTCTCGCCCAGTTTGCCGGCTTGGGTGCTGTTGCCGCTCATGATGATCGCCGGGGCGCTGTTTGGCATGGTGTGGGCGGCGGTGCCCGCGTATTTGCAGGCCTACCGTGGCAGCCACGTGGTCATCACCACCATCATGTTCAACTTCATCGCCAGCAGTCTGCTGGTGTATCTGATGGTCAACCACATTCGCCCCGAGGGCACCATGGCGGTCGAAAGCCATCCGTTTGAGCCCGCGGCCACCCTGCCGAGCATGCAGACGGCCATGGGCTGGTTGGGGGTTGACTGGCCCTCTTCTCCGCTCAACCTCAGCCTGCTGCTGGCCCTGTTGGCGGCATTGGCGGTGTACCTGTTTTTGTGGTACACCCGCGCCGGATACCACTTGCGGGCGGTGGGCAGCGGCGCGGGCGCGGCCACCTACGCGGGCATCAACGCCCAACACCAAATCATGGTGGCCATGGCGATCTCTGGGGCCTTGGCTGGCTTGGTGGGCATGAACGAGATTGCCGGTGTCAACGGCAAATTGCTGCTGGAATACGTCAGCGGCGCGGGCTTTACGGGCATTGCAGTGGCCTTGATGGGCCGCAACCACCCGGTGGGCATTGTGTTGTCTAGCGTGCTCTTCGGTGCCTTGTTTCAAGGCGGTGCCGAAGTGGCGTTTGAGGTACGCGGCTTTAGCCGAGACATGGTGGTGATGCTGCAAGGCTTTATTGTTTTGTTCTCGGGCGCGATGGCTTATGTGATTGCCCCATGGCTGGCCCGAGTGCTGCGGCTCTTCAAAGGAAGTCCATGGATGAAGGCCTGATTGCGGGCATGGTGGCCTCCACCCTGCGCGTCTCCACCCCCCTGATTTTGTGCGCCCTCGCCGGTCTGTTGTCTGAGCGCTCTGGCGTGGTGGACATTGGGCTGGAGGGCAAGATGTTGTTTGCGGCGTTCGCCGCAGGCGCGGGCGGAGCGCTGTATGGCTCTCTGCCCTTGGCCTTGTTGCTGGCGATGCTGGTGGCGGTGGCTTTGTCGCTGCTGCACGGTGTGGCCTGCGTGAGCCACCGCGGCGATCAGGTGGTCTCTGGCGTGGCCATCAACATCGTGGCGGCGGGCATGACCGTGGTGTTGGGCATTGCGCTGTTTGAAAAAGGCGGACAAACACCCCAACTGCCCAACGAGGTGCGCCTGCAAGCCTTCATGCCAAGTTTGGCCGACTGGGTGGGCTCTTGGCCCGTGGTGGGGGTCATTCTGGCCGACGGTTTTTTGCGGCACAGCGCCTTGGTCTATCTCTCGCTGGCGCTGGTGCCAGCAGTGTGGTGGCTGTTGTTCCGAACCCGGTTTGGCTTGCGTTTGCGTGCCGTGGGCGAAAACCCGCAAATGGTGGATGCGGCGGGCGTCTCGGTTCAAGGCTTGCGCTATGCGGCGCTGACCCTCAATGGCCTGCTGTGTGGTTTGGCGGGTGCCTATTTGGTGTTGGCACAAAGCGCCATGTTCTCGCAAAACATGACGGCGGGGCGCGGCTTTATGGCCTTGGCGGCCCTGATCTTTGGTCGCTGGAATCCCGTGGCGGCGTTTCTGGCGTGCCTGTTGTTTGGGTTCTTGGATG
>JAABPX010000097.1 GCA_011391745.1 Comamonadaceae bacterium | reverse complement strand
GCAAAAAATCCCCCACTGCGTGTCGCTGACCACGGCCAAGAAAATCTGCTCGCCGCCTTGCACGCTGAACACGTCGTAAATACCCCAGGCCGAAATGCGCGCGGGCATGGGCGCGGCGGGCTTGCCCGTCATGGCGTACTGCATCATGTGCTGCGCCACCAAAAACACATTGTTCTCAAACAGGGCGCTTTGCACCCGCTGGCCGAGCCCGGTGCGCTCGCGTTCGGCCAGCGCGGCCATCACACCAATGGCACCGAACAAGCCGCCCATGATGTCGTTGACCGACGAGCCCGCGCGCAAAGGGTCGCCGGGGCGACCGGTCATGTAAGCCAGGCCGCCCATCATTTGCACCACCTCGTCGAGCGCGGTGCGGTGGTCGTAAGGGCCGGGCAAAAAGCCTTTGTGGCTCACGTAAATCAGTCGCGGGTGGCGCGCGCTCAGGGTCTCAAAGTCCAAGCCGAGCTTGCGCATGGTGCCGTCTTTGAAGTTCTCGCTCACCACATCGGCCGTGGCGATCAAGCGCAGCGCGGCCTCGTGTCCTTCGGGCGTTTGCAGGTCAAGCACCAGGCTTTTTTTGTTGCGGTTGAAGAGCGGGTAAAAGCCCGCGCCCGAACCGAGCAAACGGCGCGTGTTGTCGCCCGCCGGGGGCTCCACCTTGATAACCTCGGCGCCCAAATCGGCCAGCACCAAGCCGCAGGTGGGGCCCATGACCATGTGGGTGAATTCAACCACCCGCAAACCCGCATAGGGCAAAGTTTTGTTCATCGCGTTGTCCAATCGAATCCTTTGGGCAAACCGGCCTCGGGCACCATGCCGTACAGCGGCTCATTCGGCAGCGCTTGATGCAGCACCTCGCGGGCGCGCATCAAGCCCTCAAAGTCCACGCCGGTGTGGCAGCCCATGGCGTGCAGCATAAAAACCAAATCCTCGGTGACCACATTGCCCGAGGCCCCCGGCGCGTAAGGGCAACCACCCAGACCACCCTGCGAACTGTCAAACGAACGCACACCCACATCGAGTGCGGCCAGCGCATTGGCCAAGCCCAAGCCCCGCGTGTTGTGCAGGTGGGCCGCACCGGCCCGAACGCCCAACTCCGCGAACAAGCGTTTGAACAAACGCCGCACCTGCGCGGGGTCGGCCATGCCGGTGGTGTCGGACAAACCCACCTCGTCCACCCCAGCCTCGGCGCAGGCCACGGCCAAACGCATCACGTCGTCTTCGGGCACCACACCTTGTAAGGTGCAACCGAATGCCGTGGAGAGGCCCACCTCCACGCCGACCGCCGTGCCGGGGTGCGCCGCGTTGTGCTCACGCACGCGCTGCACCACGGCACGCAGCTCGGCCAGCATCTGCTCATGGGTCTTGCGCACGTTGGCCAAAGAATGCGCCTCACTGGCCGAGACCGGCACGGTGATTTTGTGCACGCCCGCAGCCAGCGCCGCTTCGGCCCCCTGTACGTTGGGCACCAAAGCCATGACGCGCAAACCCGTGTGTCGCCGAGCGTGTTGCACCACGAGCGCGGTGTCGGCCATTTGGGGCAGCCGCTTGGGCGAGACGAATGAGCCCACCTCGATTTCGCGCAGACCAGCGGCGGCCAGCGCATCGATCCAGCGGCACTTGGCCTCGGTGGTCATCACGGCGGTGATGGACTGCAGGCCGTCGCGCGGCCCCACTTCGCTGATTAACACGTTCATCCAAACACGCTCCTGTTCACCCCGGTTGACCACGACACGCGAATGCGTGTGCCCCGCCCTTGCGCCACGGGGCTGTGCAAATGCCAATCGGCTTGGTGTTGTAGCGCAATCTCACGCACGATGGCCAAACCCAATCCATTGCCTTTGACGGCCGGGTCGCTGGCCCCACGGTAAAAGCGCTCAAACACATGCGCTTGATGCACTGAAGCAATGCCAGGCCCATTGTCTTCCACCTCAAACCACGCCAAGCCCACACGAACGGTGATGTGAACGCCCGGGCCGCCGTGCACCATGGCGTTGTCAATCAGGTTGCCCAAGGCTTCGCCCAACAACAAGGGCACGCCTTGCACCTCGCAGCGCAACACCTGCGACTCAAAACCCAAATCATCACCCCGCTCATGGGCTTGGAGCAAACGGGCCTCGGTGGTTGACCGAGCCAAAGCCACCAAGTCCACGGCCTCCCAACGCTGCATGTCGGCGGCGTGCTCCACTTGCGTCAAAGCCAACAGTTGCTCGGACAGCCGCGCCGCATCGCCCGCGGTTCGGTGAACCGCCTGAATCAAGGCGGTTTGCTCTGGGCCAGGTGCGCCGCGCAGGAGCAGCTCCGCTTGGGTTTTTAGAATCGTCAAAGGCGTTCTGAGCTGGTGGGCGGCGTTGTCCAAAAACCGCTTGCGAATGCCAATCAAACGCCCCAAGCGAGCCAAATGGGCGTTGACGGTGTCGATCAAAGGGCGCAGTTCTTTGGGTGTTTGAGGCAAATGAACCGGCGAAAAATCGTCATCGCTTCGCTCCGCCAAACGACGCCGAAAGGCCTCCAATGGGCGAATACCGCGCTGCACCCCCGCCACCACCATCAACGCCGCCGCCATCAACACCAAGGCTTGCCCCACCAACGTTTCCCGCAACACTTGGGCAATGAGCTGATCGCGCACCTCACGGGTTTCCATGACGGTGATTTGCACCATGGGCGGCGGCGCGGACGTGCTGTCCACCACGTGCAGCAAGCGGGCCAACCGGACCACCTCGCCTCGGTACAGCCCATCGTCAAAATCCACCAGCGCAAAAAATTTGACCGACTGCTGGCGCTTGACGGGCAACAGGGGTACATCGGTATTGCCGGCCAAGAAATGGCCGTCTTGGCTGTCGATGCGGTAGAGCAGCCGTGCCCCGGTGTGGTTTTCAAACAAATAACCCGCTCCTTTGAGCACATCCAAGCGCAACACGCCGTTGACCCATTGCAACTCTTCGGCCAAGGTTCGGGTCGTTAAGTACAAAGACCGGTCGTGTGCTTCATTGGCCACCTGAACCGCTCGACCATAGGTCCACCAAGCGTTCAGCGCAATCAAACCCACCAAAGGCAGCAGCAGCCAGAGCAACAGCCGTCGCCGCAACGACACCGACGACCAACGGGCGGGCTTCATGGTTTGGCCAAGGTCAGCATATAGCCCAAGCCCCGAAACGTGGTGATGCAGACCCTGGACTGCGTGTGTTGTTCCAATTTCTTGCGCAGGCGGTGAATGAGCACCTCCACCGCCTCCAGCCCCGCGTCTTCGTCGCTGAACACCGCCCGGTGCAAGCGGTCTTTGCTCAGCGTTTTGTTGGCCGAGGTCAGCAGTTCACGCAAGGCGGCGGTTTCGCGTTTGGACAGGGCCAATGGCTCGGTGCGCCAACGCACCTCGCCGTGCACATCCAAACTCAAGTCGCCCAAGGCCAGTTGACCCGAGCGTTGTCGGCCTTGGCGGCGCAACAAAGCCGCCAAACGGGCCTCCAGTTCCGCCAGCTCAAACGGCTTGGTGAGGTAGTCGTCTGCACCCAGATTGAGGCCTTGAACGCGGTCGGGCACACCGGCTCGTGCGGTCAGCATCAGCACCGGCACGCCGTCACCGGCTTGGCGCAACTCACCCAACACGGTCAACCCATCGGGGCCTGGGATTTGCACATCCATCACGACCACGTCAAAACCATGATCGGGCACCAACATGCGTTGGGCGCTCCAACCATCCTGGGCAAACGAGACCTCCATACCGGCTTGTCGCAATGCCGTGCCGACCCACAACGCCAACTCGGGCGTGTCTTCAACCAAGAGCACGTGTGGGCCTAGGGTATTCACCAGCATTTTTTGAAAGGCAATTGACAGCCTGTGGCAGCGCTTGGAACCAATAATCACAACACCAACGGCGAAGATCGCTGCTTGGCCGGACATTCAAATTTTGACACAGGAGACTTTCATGCCTTTCACCAAACGCGACTTCCTCAAACTCAGTGCCCTGAGTGGTGCCAGCTTGGCCTTGCCCCGTTGGGCACAAGCCAAACAACTGTTCGATACGGTCAATATGTTTGTGCCAGCAGGCCCCGGTGGCGGTTGGGACGGCACAGCACGTGCCCTCGAAAAAGCCGCTAAGGCCGCTGGCTTGGTGGGCAATATGCAATTTGAAAACGTGGGTGGCGCGGGTGGCATGGTGGGCTTGCCCCGTTTTGTGTCTCAGCGCAAAGGCCAAGGCAACAGCCTGATGGTGGGCGGCTCGGTCATGGTCGGTGCGGCCATCACCAACAAGAGCCCCGTGACCATGAAAGACGTGACCCCCATTGCCCGCCTGACCGAAGAAGCGGGTGTGGTGGTGGTGCCCGCCGGCGGAAAAATCAAGACTTGGAAAGAACTCACCGACGCCCTCAAAACCAACCCCAAAGCCGTTTCGGTGGCCGGTGGCAGCGCCGGTGGTACGGACCACATCATTTTGGGCATGATGATCAAAGCCTTGGGCGGTAGCGCCAAGGACGCGGCTTACGTGGCCTTTGCTGGCGGCGGCGCAGCCACCGCAGCGATTTTGGGCAACCAAGTGGTGGCTGGCATTTCGGGTTACTCGGAATTTGAAGAGCACATCAAGTCGGGCAAGATGATTGCGTTGGCTTCCTCGGGTAGCGTGCGCATTCCTGGCACCAACGTGCCCACCATGACCGAGCTGGGTCTCAAGGTGAACATGTCCAACTGGCGCGGCGTGTTTGCCCCTCCCGGCATCACGGACGCTCAGCGCAAAGGCTTGGTTGATTTTGTGACCGCGGTGGTCAAGTCGGACGCTTGGAAAGCCGAGTTGGCTGATCGCAAATGGACCGATGTGTTCTTGGCCGATGGCGATTTCCGTCAAAAAATCAACCAAGACATTGACGGCACCGAGACCGTGTTGAAAGAACTGGGCTTGGCATGACGCCCTTTCGCTTGGGTTTGGGTTTTGCGGTCATCTGTGTCGTGGCGTATTGGCAATTGGGTGCCATTGCCGAGTCCACGATCCAGATGGCGGTGGGCCCCACAGCAGTCCCCAAGGCGTTGACCGCACTCTTTGCACTGGCGGTGGTTCTGTACACCGTCAGTGCTTGGCGCGGTCGGCAAGTGGACGAAAGCACCGAGCCCGAGCAGTCGGCGCTGCCCGGCTCGGGCAAGCGGCTGATCAGCGTGTTTGGTGGTGGTGTGCTCTTTATTGCGGGCGTGGGTTGGTTGGGGTTCGTGGCTGCGGCCACGGCCTGTGGCCTGTGCGTGGCGCGTGCGTTTGATGCGCCCTTAAACACCAAATCGCTGCTGATTTGTGCGGCCATTTCGGTCGTCCTTTGGGCTGTGTTTGCCAAACTTTTGGGTGTGGGCTTGGGCCCGGCCACACCGTTTGGTTTTTAGGAAATCCGATGGACGCTTTTTCGTCGTTGATGGGCGGCTTTGCCAACGCCCTGCAGCCCAACACCCTCATGTGGGGCTTTGTGGGCTGCTTTGTGGGCACTTTGGTGGGTGTTTTGCCCGGTATAGGCCCCGCCTTGACCATTGCCTTGTTGTTGCCCCTGACCTACCAAGTGCCCGCCACGGCCATGTTTGTGATGTTCGCGGGCATTTACTACGGTGCCGCTTACGGCGGGTCAACCACCTCCATTTTGGTTCGCACCCCCGGTGAAGCGGGCTCCATGATGACGGCGCTTGAAGGCTACCAAATGGCACGCCGCGGCCGGGCCGGACCGGCCTTGGCCACAGCAGCCATTGGCAGCTTTGTGGCGGGCACCATTGGCACACTGGCCTTGACGTTCATTGCGCCTTGGGTGGTGGACTTGGCTTTGACCTTCGGCCCTGCCGAATACTTCAGCCTGATGGTGTTGTCGCTTGTCGCGGTGACCGCGGTGTTGGGGCAATCGCTCATTCGGGGCTTGCTGGCGTTGTCGCTGGGCATGCTCTTGGGCATGGTGGGGATTGACTTGCAAACCGGTCAGGCCCGCTTCACGTTCGGTCATCAACCTTGGTTGCTCGACGGCATTGGCATGACCACCGCCATCGTGGGTATTTTTGCCGTGGGTGAAGCGGCCTACATGGCTTGGCAAGGCCGTGAGTCCAAACCCAGCGCGGTCTTGAAAGTAGACGGTCGGGTGACGATGAGCAAAGCCGATTGGGGCCGCTCTTGGAAACCCTGGTTGCGCGGCGCGTTCTATGGCTTCCCCATTGGGGCGATGCCCGCTGGTGGCTCCGATGTGCCCACGCTCTTGTCCTATTACACCGAAAAGAAACTGGCCAAAAACCCCGAGGAATTTGGTCACGGTGCCATTGAGGGTGTGGCTGGCCCAGAGGCCGCCAACAACGCCGCCGCCGCCGGGGTGTTGATGCCTTTGCTGACCTTGGGCATTCCCACATCGGCCACCGCCGCCGTGATGCTCTCAGCGTTTCAAGGCTACGGCATACAAACGGGTCCGGGGCTCTTCAGCTCCAACGGCACTTTGGTGTGGACGCTGATTGCCAGTTTGTACATTGGCAACGTGATTTTGTTGGTGCTCAACCTGCCCTTGATTGGCTTGTGGGTCAAACTGCTGAAAATCCCCCCACCTTGGCTGTGGGCGGGCATCATCGTTGTCTCCACCTTGGGCGTTTACGGTGCCAGCAATTCCCTGCACGATGTGGGTTTGCTTTACGTGTTTGGCCTGCTGGGCTTTTTGATGCGTCGTTTTGCCATTCCCGCCCCACCGCTGATTGTGGGCTTGATCTTGGCCCCCATGGCTGAACAGTCGATGCGCCAGGCCTTGACCATCAGCATGGGCGACTGGAGCACGTTTGTCACACGCCCCATATCGGCCAGCCTATTGGCGGTGGCGGTGCTGATGATGGTGGTGCCGCGCCTCGTTCGCCTACGCCAGCATTAAGGTTTCCAACTTGGCCGTGTCCACCGCAAACGCTCGGATGCCCTCGGCCAGCTTTTCGGTGGCCATGGCATCGTCGTTGAGGGCATAGCGGAAACCCGCTTCGTTGTGGCCGACGGCGGGAATGTCCATGGCTTTAGCGGCTTGGGCATCCAAGGCTTTGCTCAGGGGCGCTTCACTGGCGGCCAATTGGGCCAACAACTCTGGGCTGATGGTCAACAAATCACAGCCCGCCAAGGCGGTGATTTGGCCCACGTTGCGAAAACTCGCGCCCATCACCTCGGTGGCAATGCCGTGTTTTTTGTAAAAGTTAAAAATGCGGCGCACCGACACCACGCCGGGGTCGTTGGCCCCCGCCATGGCGACCTCGTCCCAAGCCGCACCGGCTTGCTTTTTGTACCAGTCGTAAATGCGGCCCACAAACGGCGAAATCAGCCGAACGTTGGCTTGGCCACACGCCACGGCTTGGGCAAACGAAAACAACAGGGTGAGGTTGGTGTGGATGCCTTCGCGCTCCAAAGCGGCGGCGGCTTGAATGCCTTCCCAGGTGGCGGCAATTTTGATCAACACGCGGTCGCCTTGAACGCCTTGCGCGGCGTACAGCGCGGCGATGCGCCGGGCGCGCATCAGCGTAGCGTCGGTATCAAAACTCAAGCGAGCGTCCACTTCGGTGGACACCCGCCCTGGCACGTGTTTCAAAATCTCACAACCAAAGCGCACCAGCAAATGGTCCATGGTCAGCGCCAAGTCACCAGCGCCGTGCTGCGCCAGGGTCTGCTGCATGAGCGGGGCGTATTCGGGCTTTTGCACCGCTTTGAGAATGAGCGAGGGGTTGGTCGTGGCGTCTTGCGGGCGAAACTGGGCGAGTTGCAGAAAGTCGCCGGTGTCGGCCACCACGGTGGTGAAAGATTTGAGGGCATCGAGTTGGTTCATGTGCCGAATTATCCAATGTAATAATGTTTCGGCTTGTTTCCCTCCCCCAAGGCTTTTTTCATGCTCGACCGCATCACCGCTTCCTTGTCTTCTTTGGCCCCTGCCGAACAACGGGTGGCCAAATTGGTGCTGCTCGACCCGCGCACATTCGCCTCGCTACCCGTGTCGGAATTGGCCGACCGAGCGCACGTGAGCAAACCCACCGTGGTGCGTTTTTGCCGCAGCATGGGCTACGACGGTTTGTCGGACTTCAAGCTCAAACTCGCCGGCACGGTGAGCGAAGGTGTGCCCTTCATTCACCGCAGCGTGGACGTGGACGACAAGGTTGGCGACATCTTGGTGAAGGTGATCGACAACACCGTGGCCGCGTTTTTGCGCTACCGCAACGACGCCTCCACCCACGCCATCGAAAAAGCCGTGGACGCCTTGGTCAGCACCTACCAACACCGCGGACGCATTGAATTTTTTGGGGCGGGCAACTCGGGCATCGTGGCGCAAGACGCCCAGCACAAATTTTTCCGCTTGGGCATCAATGCGATCGCCTACAGCGACGGGCACATGCAAGTCATGAGCGCCTCTTTGTTGGGGCCGGGCGATTGCTTGGTGATCATTTCGAACTCCGGACGCACCCGCGACCTCATGGACGCGGCGGACATTGCGCGTAAACACGGCACCACCGTCATCACCATCACGGCCAGCGGCTCACCCTTGGCCCAGGTCGGTCACATTCATTTGGCCGCCGACCACCCCGAGGGCTACGACAAATACAGTCCCATGACCTCGCGCTTGATGCACCTGATGGTGATTGACGTGGTCGCCACCTGTTTGGCCTTGCGCATCGGCGGCACCAAGCTGCAGCCGCTCCTCAAAGAAATGAAAAACAACTTGCGAAGCAAACGCTACGCCTAACTCCCATGAATGTGTTGACACTCGCCCACCGTGTGGGCAAACGCCTGTGCGCAGCCTGTCTGATCGTGCTGGCCGCTGGCTTCATGCCCACGCTCTCTCACGCCGACAGCGGCGATTGGCGCGACGGTTTTTCTTTGCGTCTACAGCCCAGCGACCGCTTGTCCGTCATGTTTTCACCTTACACCGTGCACTACTCGCCCAGCGACGAGCACCGCTACGTTTGGCTGGTGGGCTTGGAGCGCGAACGGGCCGACCATCGGCTGTCGGGCATCACGTATTTCTCCAACTCCTTTGGTCAGCCCAGCACCTTCATTTACCCATGGGGCAAGGTCTACAGAAATGTGAGCGGTATTGAAGGGTTGTACGCCAAATGGTCTGCGGGCCTTTTGTACGGCTACGTGGGCCAGTACAAAGACAAAGTGCCCTTAAACGTGAATGGCTTCTCGCCGGCGATCATTCCATCGCTGGGTTATGAGCTGCACGGGGTTGGTGTGCAGCTCAATGTGCTGGCTGCCGCCGGTTTGATGCTTCAGTTCAACATTCCGTTGAACCGCTGATCACGGTTTCTTGACGGGCTCTTTGCCCACGGCTGCGCCATAGGTTTGCCCATTGACGGTTAAGCCGTTGTCGGACAACTGGGCGGCTTTTTTGGGGCCAATGCCCCCCACGCGCTGAATCAAGTCGGCCCAATCTTTGAATGCCGCTTGTTCGCGGGCTTTGAGCACTTTGGCACTGGTGCCAGGCCCAATGCCTTTGATGCTGTCCAGATCGGCCACACTGGCCTTGTTCACATCCACCGCGGCCATGGCCCATGAAGTGACCAAAGCCAAGCCCAATACCACCATGCGTTTGAACATACGTTTCTCCTTCTGTTGCGGTTAATCGCCCGGGGCCACCAGGCCGACGAACGGCAAACCTAGCGGTTTGCACATTCAGTCTATAAACCCCAGCCACAGGGCAGAACGTACAC
>JAABPX010000096.1 GCA_011391745.1 Comamonadaceae bacterium | reverse complement strand
ATTAGCGCAGCTTTCGCTGCGTTATCCCCCACGACTGGGCACGTTCCGATGCATTACTCACCCGTTCGCCACTCGTCAGCACCTTGCGGCCTGTTACCGTTCGACTTGCATGTGTAAAGCATGCCGCCAGCGTTCAATCTGAGCCAGGATCAAACTCTTTAGTTCGATCTTGAATTTTTCCTGCAACCGACCTCCTAGAAGGTCTGCTACAGACTCATAAACGGAATTGAAGTGTAAACACTTCATATTACTTCCATGAGCGTTTATTTGTCGTTCCGAAGAACTCTTCGGCAACCACATTTAAACGCCCACGCTTATCGGCTGTATGTTTTTAATGATCCCAGCACACTCGAAAAGCACCAAGCCTCTCTTCGTTTGCCTCACTCCGCCGCGATCAGCAGAGCCTCGTATTATGACACAAATTTTTGCGTCTGGTCAAATTATTTCAGGGTTTGTACTGATTTTTTCTGACCCTTCACTGCTTTTTGGCTTTGGCATTTGCCGTCTGCGTTGTGAGCAGCGAAGCCTTGCAGTATACAACAGATTTTGAGCCCGGGTCAAATGCCTGGAAAATTTTTCTATCTTTTTCACCCGCACCGATCTCACGCACTAGGTGTGCTCTTGGAAAGCGCGAACCCTCTATATGGAGCTCCCTGTCCACCATAATCGGGGGTTGACCGATAAGGACCTCATGGCGCTGCTCTCTTTACAAAACGCACAACTGGCCTTCGGCCACGTGCCCCTCTTGGATCACACAGATTTCGCTCTTGAAATACAGGAGCGTGTGGGCTTGATTGGACGCAACGGCACAGGCAAGTCTTCTTTGCTAAAAATCTTGGCTGGCATCGACAAGCCCGACGACGGCACGCTACACACCCAAAACGGTTTGCGCGTGGCCTATGTGCCTCAAGAGCCCATACTCGACGCGGCGTCTAGCGTGTTTGAAGCCGCCAGTTTGGGTTTGGCCGATGCCATTGAAGCTCGTGAGCTCTACCTCAGCGGCGAGGATGGCCTTGATCTGGATGCGTTGCAAAACCGCATTGAAGCGCTGGATGCTTGGAATTGGGAGCAACGGGTCGAAGAGACCCTACACCGTTTGCACTTGGACCCCGCCCAATCCATTGGCGCTCTCTCAGGCGGCAATAAGAAGCGCGTGGCCTTGGCGCAAGCCCTGGTCAGCCGCCCCGATGTGCTCTTGCTGGATGAGCCCACCAACCACTTGGACATGGACAGCATCACTTGGTTGGAAGACCTGCTGCTGGAATACAAGGGCAGCTTGATCGCCATCAGCCACGACCGTGCCTTTCTGGACCGCGTGGCCACACGCATGGTGGAACTCGACCGTGGCCGCTTGCTCAGCTACCCCGGTAATTTCGCTCAGTACCAAGCCCTCAAGGAAGAACAGCAGGCGCAAGAGGCGGTGATCAATGCCCGGGCCGACAAATTGCTTGCACAAGAAGAGGTTTGGATCCGCAAAGGCGTTGAGGCTCGTCGCACCCGTGCGCAGGGGCGCATCACGCGACTGGAGCAACTGCGCTCGCAACGCGCACAACGGCGCGACGCGGTGGGCAGCGTCAAACTGGAAGTCTCCAGCGGCCAAAGCAGCGGCAAGATCGTGGCCGAACTCGACAGCGTCAGCAAGGCCTTTGTGCAAGCCGATGGCACACGCAAAACCGTGGTGCGATCGGTTACGGCCACTTTGCTGCGCGGCGACAAGATCGGCTTGATCGGCCCCAACGGCGCGGGCAAAACCACCCTGCTCAAACTGATCTTGGGTGAGCTGGCACCCGACAGCGGCACCGTGCGCCAAGGCAGCAAAATCAGCGTGGCGTATTTCGATCAAATGCGCGAACAAATCGATTTGGACGCGACGCTCGAAGACTTCATCAGCCCAGGCAGCGAATGGATCGAGATCGGCAGCAAACGCACCCACGTCAAAAGTTATTTGGCCGATTTTTTGTTTTCTCCAGCCCGCGCCAATGCGCCTGTGCGCACCTTGTCTGGTGGCGAGCGAAACCGCTTACTCCTCGCGCGTCTGTTCGCGCGTCCGGCGAACGTCTTGGTGCTCGATGAACCAACCAACGATTTGGACATCGACACCTTGGAGTTGTTGGAAGACTTGCTGCAGCAATACGAAGGCACCGTGTTCTTGGTCAGCCACGATCGACGCTTCTTGAACAACGTCGTGACCAGCACCTTGGTATCGGAGGGCGACGGCGCTTGGCGCGAATACGTGGGCGACGTTGAAGACTGGATGACCCAGTCCGCGCGTGCTCAGATCAACCGCGCCAACAACGCGCCTGCGCCCATCACCACGGCCACTGCTGCGGTCCGCCAACCCGGCACCCCAACGATCACCTCACCGGCCAACAGCGCGAGCAAGCGAAAGCTCAGTTACAAAGAGCAACGTGAACGCGACGCCTTGCCTGAAACGATCGCGGCGCTGGAACAAGAACAAACCGAGATCGCTGCACAGCTGGAAAACGGCCAACTCTTCGCCACCGATCCCGCCAAAGCCGCCCAACTCTCAGCCCGACACGCCGAGGTCGAAGCGCAATGGCTCACGGCCATGGAGCGGCTCGACGCGCTGAGCACCAACGCCGCATGAGCATTCAAGAATGGTGGGCCTTGCTGGTGCTGGCCACGGCCACCAGCTTCACACCCGGCCCCAACACCACACTGTCGGCCACTTTGGCCGCCAACGGGGGTCTGCGCTCGGCGCTGCGCTTTGTATTGGCTGTGCCGGTGGGCTGGGGTCTGCTGCTCTTGATCGGCAGCTTGGGGTTTGGTGCTTTGGTGCTGGCCGTGCCCACGTTGCGCTGGGTGATTGTGTTGGCCGGCTCAACCTATTTGTGTTGGCTGGCGTGGCGCTTGGCGAACAGCCACCGCTTACAAGACCTGTCAACAGCCCCCTTGCGCGTGGGTTTCTGGCAGGGTGTGGGTTTGCAGTTTCTCAACATCAAGGCTTGGATGATGGCCTTGTCGATTGTGGGCGGTTGGATCAGCGGCCAAGCCGACGCCGTGTCTCGGTTCATTCAAGTGTTGCCGGTGCTCATGGCTTACGCCCTGCTCAGCAACTTGGCCTACGCCAGCGTGGGCTCGGTGCTGCGCCACTGGTTGGCGGGGCCGATCGTGGATGGCCAAGCCACCGGCGGCCGCCTGCGCCGCTTCAACCAAACCATGGCCTTGGCCTTGGTGTTGACGGCGGCTTGGATGGTGTGGAATCAAACAGCATTCGCTTATATTTAAGACCCCATGTTCAACGCTTCTTTAGCCCTTCTTCAACGTGCTTGGCCTGCAGTTGCATTGGCCGCCAGCATTCTGTGTGTGGCCCCTGCTGCGACTGCGCAAAACGGGTTCACCGCCACCACAGCCAGCGCCGTGGTGGTCGACACCGGACAGGTACGCGCCGAATTGCTGGCGCATGCGCCCCAAGGCGCTGGACCGGGTCAAACGGTGTGGTTGGGCTTGCTCTTGGATCACGCCCCCCAATGGCACACCTATTGGCAAAACCCGGGCGACTCTGGCCTGCCCACCGAACTGCAATGGACGCTCCCTGCGGGCGTGACCGCCGGACCGATTGAATGGCCCACGCCAAGCAAGTTTCCGCTCGGGCCTTTGGCGAATTACGGCTACGGCGATCGTGTGCTGTTGCCCGTGCGCTTGACGGTGGAGTCCGGTTTTCAGGGTTCGCACATTGACGTGGGTTTGTTCGCCAGTTGGCTGGCCTGCCGCACCGAATGCATCCCCGAAGAGGGTCAGTTCAAGCTGCGCCTGCCGGTCAACACCGCCACCAGCGCCCACCGCGAGGTCTTCGAATCCGCTTGGGCCTTGCGCCCCGTGCCATTGACCGACGGCAATCCCACCGTGACCGTCTCGGCTCAGGGCATGCGCTTGACCTTGAGCACCTTACCCAGCGCTTGGCGGGGGCAGACCTTGGAGGTGTTTCCCGAAAGCCCTGCGGTGATTGAACCGGGCGCACCGTGGACCCAAACTTGGACAAATCGCACGTGGTCAGCCGAAATCCCCTTGTCGGCGCAACGCAGCGAGGCCCCAACGCGCATGGCTTGGGTGGTCGCGCCCGCGGCCGGTGGCGCGGGTGTGCGCTTCGAAGCCCCCGTGGAGGGCACATGGCCCCCCGTGGCAGCCTTGCCCGTGGCCATCCCCGATGCCTTGAATCAGGCGTTGCAAGACAGTGCCTCAAACCCCAGTCGCCCCTCCGCCTCGTGGTGGTTGGCCGTCTTGGGTGCGCTCTTGGGCGGCCTGATCCTCAACCTAATGCCGTGTGTGTTCCCGGTCTTGGCCATCAAGGTGTTGTCGTTCGCTCAGCTCTCGAACGAAGCGGCTTCGGCCCGTGCGCACCGCTGGCAAGGTTTGGCCTACACCGCTGGGGTGGTGCTGTCTTTTGTGGCCTTGGGTGCGCTCTTGCTCAGTTTGCGAGCGGCGGGCGAACAGTTGGGCTGGGGCTTTCAACTGCAAAGCCCCGCCGTGGTGGCGGCATTGGCCGTGCTGTTTACCTTGATCGGCTTGAACCTGGTCGGCTTGTTTGAATTTGGCAGCGTCCTGCCCAGCAGTGTGGCCAGTTGGCAAGCCCGCAACCCCACCGTCGACGCCTTTTTCACCGGCGTGTTGGCCACAGCGATCGCTTCGCCATGCACCGCGCCGTTCATGGGTGCGTCGCTCGGCGTGGCCATTGCGCTGCCCGCCGCACAAGCTTTGTCGGTGTTCGCCGCCTTGGGCTTGGGCATGGCCCTGCCCTACCTCTTGGCGAGTTGGTGGCCCGCAGTGGCGCGCGCCATGCCACGCCCCGGCGCTTGGATGAACACCTTGCGCCATGGCTTGTCTTTCCCCATGTTCGCCACCGTGGTGTGGTTGTTGTGGGTTTTGGGTCAGCAAAGCGGCATTGACGGTGCTGCGGCTTTGTTGATGGTGTTGGTGGCGCTGAGCGCAGCGGTTTGGGCTTGGGGCCTGAGCGGTCGTGGGCGCTGGGTCGCTGGGGCCATCACCGGCGTGCTGTTGATCCTCACGCTCATGAGCGCGGGGCCGCACATCACACGCCCAGCCCCTGCGCCGGATGCGCCAACCGCCACTGCGGTGCAAGGTGTGTCGTGGCAAGCTTGGACGGCCGAGCGCCAACAGAGCGCCTTGGCGCAAGGCCGATGGGTGTTCGTGGACTTCACCGCCGCTTGGTGCGTGACCTGCCAGTACAACAAGCGCACCACCTTGTCCGATGCCGATTTGCTGCAAGACTTCGCCCAACGCCAAGTCACTTTGCTGCGTGCCGACTGGACGCGCCGCGATCCCGCCGTCACCCAAGCACTGACCGAATTGGGCCGCAGCGGTGTGCCGGTTTATGCCTTGTTCCGACCCAACGCAGCGCCCGTGATTTTGTCTGAGGTGCTCTCGGTCGACGAGGTACGCACCGCCCTGGCCCGATGAACACCAAACCCCTCATGAAACACCAAGTCATTGCCACCACCCGACGACAAATTTTGCGCAGCGCCGCCGTCCTTGGCACCGTCTCAGCCTTGTGGGCCTGCTCCAAAGAAGCCCCCATCGACCCCAGCTGGGGTGTGGCGCTGGACGAAGGACGCCGTTTGTTGGAGTCCAATGAGGCCGTGGTGTTCGACATCCGCGAGCCCGACGAACACGCCACCGGCGTGGCGGCTGGCGCACGCCTGCTGCCCATGTCCACCTTGAACCAGCGCGTGCAAGAAATCCCCAAAGACCCCCAACAACCCGTGCTCTTGATTTGCAACACCCAAAACCGCTCAGGTGCCGTGATCCAAGCCTTGCGCGAAGCCGGGTGGACCAATGTGCGCTACGTGAACGGCGGCATGAGCGAGTGGGCTCGCCGCGGTTGGCCCATGGTCGCGCCAACCGCCAAACAACCCCAATGACCCGTACCCCTCACCCCTTAACAAAAAAAGAGATCGCGCGATGTCCTTTGAGCCCTTAAAAAACGACACTTTTTTGCGCGCCTGCTTGCGCCAATCCACCGACCACACGCCCGTGTGGCTGATGCGTCAAGCCGGTCGCTACTTGCCCGAATACTGCGCCACCCGCGCCAAAGCCGGCAGTTTCATGGGCTTGGCCACCAACGTGGACTACGCCACCGAAGTCACCCTGCAACCCTTGGAACGCTACGCCTTGGACGCCTCCATCTTGTTCAGCGACATCCTGACCGTGCCCGACGCCATGGGCCTGGGCCTAAGCTTTGCCCAAGGTGAAGGGCCCAAATTCGCGCACCGCGTGCGCGACGAAGCCGCCGTCAACGCCTTGGCCGTACCCGACATGGACAAGCTGCGTTACGTCTTTGACGCCGTCACCAGCATCCGCCGCGCGCTCAAAGGCCGCGTGCCACTGATCGGCTTCTCGGGCAGCCCCTGGACCTTGGCGTGCTACATGGTCGAAGGCGGCGGCAGCGACGATTACCGCGCCGTCAAAACCTTTATGTACAGCCGCCCCGACCTGATGCACCGCCTGTTGCAAATCAACGCCGACTCGGTGGCCGCTTACCTCAACGCCCAAATCGAAGCCGGTGCTCAAGCCGTGATGATTTTTGACAGCTGGGGCGGCGTGCTGGCCGATGGCAACTTCCAAACCTTCAGCTTGGCCTACACGCGCCGGGTCTTGTCGCAGCTGCACCGCGAACACGCCGGTGTGACCATTCCGCGGCTTGTTTTCACCAAAGGCGGCGGCTTGTGGCTCGACGACATGAGCGACCTCGATTGCCACGCCTTGGGCTTGGACTGGACGGTCAACTTGGGCAAAGCCCGTGCGCTGGTGGGCGAAGGGCCGCAAGGCAAAGCTTTGCAAGGCAACATCGACCCCAATGTGTTGTTCGCGTCACCCGAACAAATCGACGTTGAAGTGGCCCGCGTCATCAACAGCTTCGGCCGCCCCCACCAAGGCGCAGGCACGGGCGCAAGCCACATCTTCAACCTCGGCCACGGCATCAGCCAATTCACCCCGCCCGAGAACGTCTCGGCCTTGGTCGATGCGGTGCATCGCCACTCCAAACGCATCCGTCAAACGGGGGCACACTGAAGCACCGTCGGCACACTTTTTTCATTTGAGACCATACGCATAACACAAATTTCGGGTTTTTTCGAGCTTGACAAACCCCAGTTATGCACAAAATCCGTGCCCCTCAATGACACAATGTCCCTGCCCCCAAGACCCGAATTTTCACAGCCTGAAATTGAGGTAAGTCGTTGATTCATAAGGATTTCATCGATTTGCCTTTTCTTGAAGCAATGTCTCCAAAGGCCTTGATTTTTAAGGGTTTGTGGCCCAACCGAAGAAGCTATCAACAAAGTTATCCACAGAACATTGGGATAGCCCGATAAGGGCTTCTAAATCAAGGACTTACGTCCACTTCCAATGCCAACACTGAGAAACGCGCCCTAAGATGCCCTATTGGCCCAGCGTCATCGTCCCCACCCCGGCCCACAGCGGTGTGGGGGCGGCACTGAGCTATCGAAGTGAGCAAACGCTTGCGCCTGGTAGTCTGGTTCGTGTGCCCTTGGGGCAGCGCACCGTCTTGGGCATCGTCCAAGACGGTGCCGACAACGCCCCCGCCAACTTGAGCGAGGCCCAAACCAAGTCGGTGCACGCCGTGTTGGCAGGACTGCCCCCCCTGAACGTCGAATGGCTGCAATTGGTCCAATTCGCGGCCCGTTATTACCAGCGCAGCTTGGGCGAGGTGGCCTTGGGCGCCTTACCGGCCGCCCTCAAAGATTTGGACGAAGCGCAATGGGCCCGACGCCTCAAAAAACACACCGCGCAAAAACCGCCCGCCCATGAACCGCAGACCATCCGGCGGCCCGAGCTCAGCGCCGAACAAGCACAGGTCTTGGCCGACTTGGCACACGCCAAACAACCGGTGCTGTTGTTTGGGGCCACCGGCAGCGGCAAGACCGAAGTCTATTTGCGCGCCGCCGAGTCGGCCTTGCAAACCCCAGGGGCGCAAGTTCTGGTGATGGTGCCGGAGATCAACCTCACGCCGCAGCTCGAAGCCCGTTTTCGCGAACGCTTCGAACCCCTGCTTGGCCCCGCCGCCGTGGTTTGCCTGCACAGCGGCATGACGCCCGCCCAGCGCCTGGGCAGCTGGCTGTCGGCGCACATGGGCCAGGCGCGCATTGTGCTCGGCACCCGCATGGCGGTGTTCGCCAGCCTGCCCAACCTGCGCCTGATCGTGGTCGATGAAGAACACGACCCCAGCTACAAAAGCCAAGACGGGGCGCGTTACTCCGCGCGGGATTTGGCGATTTACCGCGCCCAACACATCACCAACGAACGGGGCTTGGGATGCCCCGTTGTGCTCGGTTCGGCCACGCCCTCGATCGAGAGTTGGCACGCCGCCGAACAAGGCCGCTACCAACGCCTACACATGCCCACGCGCATGGGTGGCGGTGCACTGCCCCAGTGGCGCTTGCTCGACATGAACCACCAGCCCAAAGGCGCGGTCATCGCGCCGCCCTTGCTCAGCGCCATGCAAGACCGCATCGCGCGGGGTGAGCAGTGCTTGGTCCTGCTCAACCGCCGCGGCTATGCACCGGTGTTGTCGTGCCACGCCTGTGACTGGAAAAGCAGCTGCCCAAATTGCAGCGCCTACCGGGTGTTCCACAAATTCGACCGCACCCTGCGCTGCCACCACTGCGGCTTCACCGAGCGTGTGCCTCGGGCCTGCCCCGATTGCGGCAACCTGGACATCGCGCCCGTGGGTCGGGGCACCGAACAAATCGAAGAGCACCTCAACGCCTTGTTCGCCGACGTGCGCCGCCCCGACGGCGGCCCGGTTCGTGTGGCCCGGATGGACGCCGACAGCACACGCCTCAAAGGCAGTTTGCAAGCCCAGCTCGACGCCCTGCACAGCGGCGAGGTCGACGTTTTGGTGGGCACCCAAATGATCGCCAAAGGGCACGACTTTCGGCGCATCGGCTTGGTGGCCAGCATCAACGCCGACGCAGCCCTGTTCGCCAGCGACTACAAAGCCCCCGAGCGCTTGTTTGCCCTCTTGATGCAAGCCGCTGGGCGTGCTGGGCGGGACGCCGCCTTCGCCGCCGCGCAAGGCGTGGCCTGTGAAATGTGGGTGCAAACGTGGCACCCCACACACGCGGTTTTTCAGGTCCTCAAAACCCATGACTACCCACGCTTTGCCGCAGAACAGTTGGCCGAACGCGCCGCCGCAGGCATGCCGCCACTGGGCCACCAAGCCCTGGTGCGTGCCGATGCCCGCACACAAGACGCTGCCCAAGCCTTTTTGAACTTGGCCGCCGCCGCCGCCGACGGCCTGCCACACCGAAGCGGCGTGACGCTGTACCCCGCCGTGCCCTTGACGATTCAGCGTGTGGCCAATGTCGAGCGGGCGCAGCTCTTGGTGGAGTCGGCCTCTCGCAGCACCTTACAGCGGTTCTTGCACGCTTGGCAAAGCACCTTGCTGCACACCCGAAGCGCTCCGCAAGCCAAAGGTTTGCTTCGTTATGCGGTGGACGTTGACCCCGTGTCGGTTTGACCAACGATCAGGTCAACAGGCTGACCGCCGCTGAAAAACTCACAAACGCCATGGCCGTGGTCACCAAGATGATGCGCGCGATGCGCCCGTTGTCCGCGCCCAATCGCTCAGCGAGCAACGACACGTTGCTCGCGCTGGGCAGCGCCGACACCAAGACCATCACGGTCAGGGCCTCGGCCCGCAAAGGCACGCCCAATTGAATCGCCGAAGCCCCCACCAACAAA
>JAABPX010000008.1 GCA_011391745.1 Comamonadaceae bacterium | reverse complement strand
TGGACTACGAAACTCCCGCCGTCACCCCCCGGCACACCACGCCGCTGTTCGTGGCGCAATCCAAAACCCTCATCGATGTGCTGCGCGGCTACTCGCCGCAAGGCATCGCTGAGCTGATGGACTTGTCGGACAAGCTCGCGGGCTTGAACGTGGCGCGTTACCAAGCTTGGGCGGCCAAACCCACCACCAAAAACGCCAAGCAAGCCGTGCTCGCGTTCAACGGCGACGTGTACGACGGCCTCAACGCCAAAACCCTCAGCGAGGCCGACCTCGATTGGTTGCACGAGCACTTGGGCATTTTGAGCGGCTTGTACGGCGTGTTGCGCCCGCTGGACCTCATGCAACCCTACCGCTTGGAAATGGGCACCAAACTGCCTACGGCCCACGGCAAAAACCTCTACCAATTTTGGGGCCGCACGATTGCCCAACACCTGGACGAACGCGCCCGCGCCGTGGGCGAACCACTCATCGTGAACTTGGCCAGCGAAGAGTATTTCAAGTCGGTGGACCGCCAAGCCCTACAAAGCCCCGTGCTGACCTGCGTCTTTGAAGAGCGCAAAGGCGAGCAGCACAAAGTGGTGAGCTTCATGGCCAAACGCGCCCGCGGCTTGATGATGCGCTACGCCGTTGAACACCGCGTGAGCCAGCCCGAGCAACTGCAAGCCTTTAACACCGACGGCTACCGATTTGCCCCTGCCGCATCCAGCGCAGATCGCTGGGTGTTTCGACGGGCTTGACTTGCGGGGCTCATAAGCTGCAGACACACAAAAACAGCCGTTATCAAGAAGAAGTGACAACACCCATCCACGCTTGCGACGAGATTGATCGACCATCATGGCCAACCGGGTTCACCCCCCACTGACAGACGCCGATAACCCTTCCGGCAGCTTGCCTGCCGTTCGTAGCGACTGGCGCGTCGGTAACGCAGATTCCATGTCGGCACGGACCACACCAGAGTCCACTTTAGATGCCGGATATACGACTGCAGGAATTTCCCACAAAGCCAAACTATTGATCAGCCTCTTGCGTTTGTGGGGGAGTCCATATAGGAGGGGTTAGACCTCAGCTGCCTCTGATTGCATTGAATGATTTGCATGCCGGACATCGTAGAACCATGTTTGCGATCTGGCCGCGGGTTACCTTAGCGGCGAGCGCCACTTTACATGCGCCACAGACGTAGTCGGTGTCACCCGTCCCAGACATGACTGCGTAAGGGTTCTTCGTTGCGAACAAAATGTTCGAGCTAACGAGCACAGAGGCCGTGCCTTTCTCGGGCTCAGGTATTACTTCCATCTGTATGCTAGGCAAGCTGACTTCTCCATTCGTTGGTGATCATGAAGAGTGAGCTCTTCAGGCGATCAAGTTCCGGAACATAAAGCTCTATTGACTGGCCTTGGTTCAGCGAGATAGTGTGTCCAGCTTGATTCAGAAGTTCAAGCGAACCGGTGCCTAGTTCTCGGAGCATTTCGTCATACACCTGCCCGGCATGGTGCTGAGTGGAATTTCGAATGAAAACGTGCTTACGAACGACCGACAACTCTTGTGAAAGCATCGCATTGGGGACAAGTACGCGGCCAATCGTTTGAATCCTGTCTGCGTACTTCGCAAACGCAAAGTCAGCCACAAGGCCCAGCCGGACCTGCGTTACGACATCTTCGCTAGAGGAGAAGTCAAACCGCGTCGTCTTTTTTTTGAACGCGGTGAACTGACGCTTGCCGCTAATGTGCATTTCAACGAACTGCTCGAACAGGGCGTTTAGGAGATCAGCCCAGGCGGCTATAGCCTTCGTTTGAAATAGCTCTGCAATTCCGAATGTCACGGAGGAACTGTGCGCTTGTAGTTCGCGTAGGAACATGGGCTCCGTAGATACACCGTCGGCCAGCGTAAGCGCAACAGAAGCACTGGGAGACGACTGCTTGATAGCTTGCTGACCAATCTCTAGGTAGGCGGTGGCCAAAACCAACTCACGGAAGTAGCCTGTAAGCAACTTTTGGAAGCTATTGATGGGTGCGGACATGAGGTCTAACGAATGAAAGGGACTTCCCCGTCCCAAGTAATCCGCAGCCCGTGAGGGTTGCGGTTAACGGCAACTGAGTGCCACGATGGAGAGGTCAAACTTTTCATCAACTCACTTGTATTCGGAAGGGGAAGTCTCATGACAATCGTAACGGTTGGCATCGATCTGGCAAAGAACGCTTTTACCGTCCATGGCGTAGATGAGGCAGGCAAACCTGCTCTCGTTCGTCCCAATGGGCCACGCGCCAAGCTGCTCGAACCTATCGCCACTTTACCGCTTTGCCTGATTGGCATGGAGGCCTGCTCCGGCGCTCACTACTGGGCTCGCGAGTTTGCGCAGTTTGGCCACACCGTGCGCCTGATGGCCCCCAAGTTCGTGGCCTCGTCTCGGTGAAACACAGCACATACTTATAACCTGCCCGTTAAATTCCGCTCCATTTCCATGCGAAGCGCTGCGTTGATTCGAGACTGATAACCAGCCCCCTTCGACTTGAAGAACTCCAAGATGTCCGCATCCAAACGAACAGAGGTGAGAACCTTCGTCGGCGCAGCTTGAGGCCCACGCCCACGTTTGAGCACCGGCGCACCCAGCATTTCTTCAGTCCATGCTGGATTGTCTGCATCGTTGACCTTAGCCGAGGTTTTCTTTGGCAACTTGGCGATAGTAGCGAGCTTCATGTTTTTCTGCCTTTCGCAGCGATATCACGTGAGGCCCTTTCGGGCGCTCGGTGTAAACCATCACAACCACATCTGACTTTAGAAGACCAAAACAAACCAAGCGTTCTTCGCCGTAATCTTGCCGTTTGTCCTCACGGGTCACTGTGAAGTGGTCCCAGATTGCATCGCATCCAACGAAGTCAAGCCCGGGACTCTTGATGTTCAGCTTGCGCTTTGGTTCGCCCCATGTGAGCATGCTTAATTGTATCTACAAAATACTGTGACGCAAGGCGAAATTTAACGTTCGAGTTAGGCAGAACCGTGCCGCCTCTCCAAGCTTTGAATGTGTTCAATGTCAGTCTGGCCGCTGACTGCAAGGCGAGCTGTCTCAATACGACCAACGCAGAACTGCAGTCTGTTCTGACTCATGACCTCGGTCGTACAGTCTTTGACGCGAACAATGAAATCAGCCAGTTCATAGACTCCGTCCGGCACGGGAGTCTTGAACTCCGCCTCTCCCGTAAAGACAACCGCAGACTGAACAGTCTCCTCTGGCAAAAACTCCAAGAGGTTC
>JAABPX010000007.1 GCA_011391745.1 Comamonadaceae bacterium | reverse complement strand
GCCTGTACAAGACTTGTGTCCACTTGGCTTGTTCTGGGTTTGCGAAGATCCAGCCGCTGTAGTGCTTGGTTTCGATGACGAATACACCAAAGCGTGAGACAAGAATGTGGTCTACCTGTGTAGTTCCGTTCCGCAGTGGCAGGGTCACGTGATTGAACAGGTAGTAGTCGGGCGAAGGAAAGTAGCGTCGTATGGCACTCACGACCAGCGTCTCACCCTCGTTCTGGTAGTTTCTGTAGCGAGCTCGCCTGCACAGCAGTGCGACTCCAAAGAAGAAGCCGATACCAAAGGCGATGGCAAGTTGCAGTGGTAAAGACACGGGGCTGGATTGTGCTGCCTAACGAATGAAAGGGATTTCCCCGTCCCAAGTGATCCGCGCCCGGTGAAGGTTGCGGTTGAAGGCAACTGAGTGCCACGATGGAGAGGTCAAACTTTTCATCAACTCACTTGTATTTGGAAGGGGGAGGTCTCATGACAATCGTAACCGTTGGTGTCGATCTGGCAAAGAACGTTTTTTACCCTGCATGGCGTTTATGAAGCTGGGGATGAGAACGATGACGCCGATGCACAGGCCATCTTCGATGCCGTCGCTCGCCGCATTAAGCAGGCGAATGCGTCTTGAGCCAATCGCGCAGCGCCGCATCCACACGGGTTTGCCAGCCCTGGCCTGTTGAGCGGAACGCGCCGACCACTTCCGGTGACAGGCGGATGGTGATGCGTTCTTTGGTGACGACGGCCTTGGGCCTACCGCGCAGTTTGGTTTGCAGCGAGGCTGGCAATGCATTCAAGTGGACGGCCTGCTTGAACATCTCCGATGTCCACTCGGGGTTGTCTTGGTCCGTTTGCTCAGGATGGCGTTTCTTGTTCATAGCGTTTGACCTCTCTTGAATTCGCCTTGCGAAAGCTGATGACCCGAATGCCGGTGCTCGTCTCGGCGAACACCAGCGAATGCACTCTGCCGCCGAGCAAACCCAGCGCCACGACCCGCTGTTCTGGATAGATCTTTCGCTGATCAAGCCAAAACAGCGCTGATGCGAAATCGAAGTCAGCCACTTGTTGAAATGACAGGCCGCGTTCTGCAATGTTGCGCTCGTCTTTAACGGGATCGAAGCTGACTTCAAATGATTTTATCGTATGCACAATATATCTGGGGTCCGCCTGACCCTGCCCCTTGGTTCCTAAACCACACAATACGCAATATACTGTATGCATATCCAGTTTATCAAGCCATGCTCCGCTCCCTCTTCATCGACTTCAACAGCTACTTCGCCTCGGTGGAGCAGCAGCTCAACCCGGCCCTGCGCGGGCGGCCGGTGGGGGTGGTGCCGGTCATGGCCGAATCGTCGTGCTGCATTGCGGCCAGCATCGAGGCCAAGGCCTTTGGCGTGAAGACGGGCACGCGGGTGTCTGACGCTCGGCGCTTGTGCCCCGGCATTGCGCTTGTGCTGGCCGAGCACGCCAAGTATGTGCAGGTGCACCAGCGGGCGGTGGCCGTGGTGGACCGGCTGGCCCCCGTGCGCCAGGTGGTGAGCATTGACGAAATGGAGTGCGAGCTGACGGGCCGCTGGCGCGAGCGCGAACGCGCCGTGGCGCTGGCGCAGCGGGTGAAGGCGGCGCTGCTGGCCGACCTCGGCGTGTGCATGCGCACCTCCATTGGCATTGCGCCCAACACCCTGTTGGGCAAGCTGGCCAGCGACATGCACAAGCCCGACGGGCTGACGGTGATTGAGCAGCACGAATTGCCCGAGCGGCTGCTGCATTTGCCGGTGTCGGCCATCAACGGCATTGGGCCGCGCATTGAGCGGCGGCTGGCCGAGTGCGGCATCACCAGCATGCAGCAGCTCTACGCCGCGCCACGCGATTTGCTGCACACGGCTTGGGGCAGCGTGGCGGGCACGGAAATGTACGACAAGCTGCGCGGCCAGTGGTATGCGCCACGCGCCACGGTGGCCCGCTCGCTGGGGCATTCGCATGTGTTGCCGCCCGACCTGCGCCACCCCGAGGGAGCCCGCGAGGTGCTGCACCGCCTGACACAAAAGGCCGCCATGCGCCTGCGCAAGCAGGGTGTTTACGCCACGGCCATGCAGGTGTTTGTGCGCTGCGACCACCGCTGGCAGCGCGAGGCCGGCGGCGAGCGCCACGCCCAAGTGGGCGAAACACAAGACACCGGCTTTTTGCTGCACACGCTGGACGTGCTGTGGTTCAGCGGCTTGCACCGGTTGTTGCACCCCAAGGCGGTGGGTGTGCAATTGTGTGGCCTGGTGTTGGCCAGCCAACACACCGCCGGTTTGTTTGATGCGCCGCGTGACCGGGGGCCGTTGATGGCGGTGTTGGACGCGCTCAACCGCAAACACGGCAAGAACGCGGTGTACTTTGCCAGCGCCCACCACGCGCTGGACGCCGCGCCCATGCGCATCGCGTTTTCACGCATTCCCGATTTGGACACCGAGCGCTGAGGCGCGCAGCGCTCAGTCGTCGGTGAAGAGGGCTTGCGTTTGTGGGCCAGGGCGGGGCGTTTGGCCGGTTTTGACCAAGGCACCCACCCGCACGCCCAGCAGGCGAATGCGCCGACCCAGGTCCACGCGCTTGAGGCACTGGCCCGCCACTTGGCGGATGCGCTGGGCGTTGGCGGTGTGGTCGTCGATGCTGTGGTCGCGCGTGACGGCTTGAAAATTGTCGTAGCGCAGCTTGATGCCGATGGTGCGGCCCTCGTAGCCTTTGCGCTGCAAATCGGCCGCCACCTGTTCGCACAGGCGGGTGAACACGGCCCCGAGTTCGGCGCGGTCGCGCACGGCGTGCAGGTCGCGTTCGAAGGTGGTTTCGCGGCTCATGCTCACCGGTTCGCTCTCGGTCACCACGGGCCGCTCGTCGCGCCCCCAAGCGGCCTCAAACAGCCAAGCGCCGTGGCTTTTGCCGAAGTGTTGCACCAGCCAGGCGGGCTCGCGTGCGGCGAGTTGACCGATGGTGTCAATGCCGTGGGCTTTGAGTTTTTCGTCTGCTTTGGGGCCAATGCCGTTGATCTTGCGGCAGGCCAGTGGCCAGATGAGGCTTTGCACATCGGCCTCGTGGACGATGGAAATGCCGTTGGGCTTGTTGAATTCGCTGGCCATTTTGGCCAAGAGTTTGTTGGGGGCCACGCCTATGGAGCAGGTCAGCCCCGTGGCTTGCTGGATGCTTTTTTGAATCAGGCGTGCCAGCACGCGCCCGCCGTCGCGCTGGCCGCCGGGCACGTGGGTGAAGTCGATGTACACCTCATCCACCCCTCGGTCTTCCATCAGCGGCGCAATGTCGGTGATGACGGCTTTGAAGGTGCGCGAAAAGTGCCGGTAACGCTCAAAGTCCACCGGCAGCAAGATGGCTTCGGGGCAGAGCTTGGCCGCTTTCATCAGGCCCATGGCCGAACCAATGCCAAAGGCCCGGGCGGGGTAGGTGGCGGTGGTGATGACGCCGCGCCCGGTGTAGCCCGCCAAGCGCGGGAAGAAGCTGAGCGGTATTTTGTCCAAGCGCTGGGCAAAGGTGTCGACGCCCCAGTCGCCGTTGGGGTAGGCCGCTTGCAGTTGGCTCAGCAGGTCGTCTTCGCGCCGCCGCCCGCCGCCAATGACCACCGGCAAGCCCTTGAGCTGTGGGTAGCGCATGAGCTCGCAGGACGCATAAAACGCGTCCATGTCGAGGTGGGCGATGCGGCGCGTCGGAGCGTTCACGCCACCGGGAAGGTGCCGGGCAAGAGGATGGATTGGTCCACCGTGTCCATTTGCGTGTGGCCGCAAAAAGCCATGGTGATGTCCAGTTCTTTGTGGATGATCTCCAAGCACTTGCTCACCCCGGCTTGCCCCATGGCGCCCAAGCCGTACAAAAAGGGGCGACCAATGTAGACGCCGCGAGCGCCCAAGGCGCGGGCGCGCAACACGTCTTGGCCCGAGCGCACGCCACCGTCCATGTGCACCTCAATGCGGTCCCCCACGGCTTGCACGATGCTGGGCAAGCATTCGATGCTGCTTTGTGCGCCGTCGAGTTGCCGCCCGCCGTGGTTGGAGACGATGAGCGCATCGGCACCCGACTGCACCGCCAGCTCGGCGTCGCGCACGTCTTGAATGCCTTTGAGGATGAGCTTGCCGCCCCAGCGGTTCTTGATCCATTCCACATCGCCCCAGTTCAGCGCGGGGTCGAATTGGCTGGCGGTCCAGCTGGAGAGGCTGCTCATGTCGCCCACGCCGGTCACGTGGCCCACGATATTGCCGAATTGGCGGCGCGGTGTGCCCAACATGCCCAACGCCCAGCGCGGCTTGGTGGCGATGTTGATCATGTTGGCCAGCGTGAGTTTGGGCGGCGCAGACAGGCCGTTGCGCAGGTCTTTGTGGCGCTGCCCCAAGATTTGCAGGTCCAGCGTGAGCACCAAGGCCGCGCAGTTGGCGGCTTTGGCGCGGTCGATCAAGCGCTCAATGAAGGCGCGGTCTTTCATCACGTAGAGCTGAAACCAAAACCCCTCGCCAGCGTGCTTGGCCACGTCTTCGATGGAGCAGATGCTCATGGTGGAGAGGGTGAAGGGCACACCGAATTGTTTGGCGGCGCGGGCGGCCAGAATTTCGCCGTCGGCGTGCTGCATGCCGGTGAGGCCGGTGGGCGCAATCGCCACCGGCATGGCGACCGATTGGCCGACCATGGTGGTGGCGGTGCTGCGGTTTTCCATGTTGACCGCCACGCGCTGGCGGAATTTGATTTTTTGAAAATCGCTTTCGTTGGCGCGGTAGGTGCTTTCGGTCCACGAGCCGGAATCGGCGTAGTCGTAGAACATGCGGGGCACGCGACGCTGGGCCATGCGGCGCAGGTCTTCGATGTGGGTGATCACGGTCATGGCGATGTCTCCTGTTGTGTGAAGGGGTCAGCTGCAGGTGACGCTACCACAGCCCGACATGCTGGCGGGACGAACCCGGCTGGGGTCGGCCAGGGTTTCGGTGAGGGTGTCAAAACCGACCGATTTCAGGTGCTGGGCCAAACCGGCGTCCATGCTGTCGGCGTGCCCCGGGAACCACTCGACCATGGCGTGCGCCATGCGGGTGATGATCTCGGTGTCGCCCTGCTCAAAGTGCTCGGTCACGGCGTGCATGGTTTCCAAAATCGTGGCGTGGTGGCTGGCGTGACAGTTGTCGGCGGAAAAGCCGGTGGCCAACATCCAGCGCTCTTCTTGCGCAAAGTGCGCTTCGGTGTGGGCAATGAATTCGCGGTAGAGGGCGAGTTGTTGGTCCACTGGCGTGTCGATCAGGCGGTTGACGAGGTCGGTGAATTCGGCGTGGGTTTCGTCCATGCGTGGGTCGCCGCTGTGGTGGTGCAAAGCGTATGGGGTGGGTGCGTTCATGCCGCTAATTTATCATCGTGCCCATGAACCATTTTCGACGGGCTTTTGTGGGGGTGTGGCTGGCCTGGGCATGCGTCGGCGTGCCGTGGGCTTGGGCACAGGATTTTTCGGCACGGGTGGTGTCGGTTTCCGATGGCGATACGGTGTGGGTCACCCCGCTGCAGTCGCAGCGGCGCATGAAGCTGCGCTTGCAGGGCTTGGACGCCCCCGAACGCTGCCAGCCCGGAGGTGATGAGGCCACGCGGGCTTTGCGCGAGTTGGTGCTCAACCAAACCGTGGCGGTGGCGGTGAGTGGGCAGGATGATTACCAACGTGGCTTGGCCCGCATCCGTTTGCAGGGCAAGGACGTGGGGGCGTTTATGGTGTCGCAAGGCTTGGCGTGGTCCTACCGTTTTAAGGGCGACCCGGGGCCTTATGTGCGCGAAGAGCAAGCGGCCCGACAGGCCAAGCGCGGCGTGTTTGCCCAAGCCCGCCCTGAGCGGCCTTACGACTTTCGGCGTCGCCACGGCCCATGTGAGTGAGGCTCAGCCAGCCTGCACTGCGCCGCACACGGGGCAGTGTGGGTTGGCGCTCACACGGATGGTGCTGGTTCGCATGTCGCGCCCATCGAGCATCCACAGCTGACCCACCAAGCCCGAGCCCATGCCGGTGATAAGTTTGATGGCTTCCGCCGCTTGCAGGCTGCCCACCATGCCCAACAAGGGCGCAAACACCCCCATGGTGGCGCACTGTGCCTCTGCCGCCGCTTCGTGCGGGGGAAACACACAGGCGTAACAGGCGTTGCCGTGTTGACGCGTGTCGTACACGCTGAGCTGCGCGTCCATGCGAATGGCCGCTGCGCTGACCAAGGGCTTTCGGTGCTGCACACAGGCGCGGTTGATGGCTTGGCGGCTGGCGTAGTTGTCGGTGCAGTCCAGCACAACGTCGGCGTGGGCCACTGCCGTGTTGAGCCAAGCGGCATCGGCGCGAACGCGGTGGGTGTGCACACGCACCTCGGGGTTGATGGCAGCAAGGGCTTGGGCCAAAGAGTCCACCTTGGCTTGGCCCACGCGGGCTAGGGTGTGGGCGATTTGGCGTTGCAGGTTGGAGAGTTCGACCGTGTCGGCATCCACCACCGAGATCTGCCCCACACCCGCGCTGCCCAAATACAAGGCGGCGGGACAGCCCAAGCCGCCCGCGCCCACGATCAGCACATGGGACGCCAGCAGGGCGTTTTGCCCCTCAACACCAATCTCGTCGAGCAAGATGTGGCGCGAGTAGCGCAGCAGCTGGCTATCGTCCACAAGCGACTCAGGGCGTTTTGCTTTCCTCGGGGCGCACGGTGAGGGTTTTGCTGGTGATGACCGGGCGACCCTTGAGCTGGTTGAGGGCTTGCTGAAGCTGGAAATCTTGTTCGCTGCCGAATTCAGGCACCAAACGTTGGCCGGGGTTTTTGCGGGCTTCTTCTTCCAAGCGCTGACGGGTTTGTTCGCGTTCGTTTTCGCGCGCCTGTTCCGTGGCACGTTGGGCGTCGGTCATGGGGGCGGAGGCGGGTGCGCTGCCGTCGCTGAGGTGTTTTTGCAGGTCGGCTTCTCGGGTGCGCAGGCCCGCGAGCACGTTGCCTTGTGCGGTTTCGTCCACCAGCAATTCGGGCACGATGCCTTTGGCTTGAATTGAGCGGCCTTTGGGTGTGTAGTAGCGGGCCGTGGTGAGTTTTAGGCCCGTGTCTGGCCCCAAGGCGCGCACGGTTTGCACCGAGCCTTTGCCAAAGGTTTGGTTGCCCATGAGCGTGGCGCGTTGGTGGTCTTGCAGCGCACCGGCCACGATTTCACTGGCCGAGGCCGAACCTTCGTTGACCAGCACCACCAAGGGCACGGTTTTGTAAATGCCCCCAGTGTTCTTGTGCAAACGGGCGACGGGGTCGTCGTTGCGGCGGTGGGCGTAAAACTCGGGTGAGGCTTTGTAAATAAATTGGCTGTCGGCCAACTGACCGTTGGTGGAAACCACCGTCACATTGGCGGGCAAGAAAACCGCCGACATGGCCACCGAGGCTTCGAGCAAGCCGCCGGGGTTGCCGCGCAAATCCAGCACCAAGCCTTTGAGTTTGGGCCTGGTTTTGGCCAGGTCTTCCAAGTGGCGTGTGAAGTCGTCCACGGTTCGGTCTTGGAACTGGGAGGCCCGAATCCAGCCATAACCCGGCTCAATGAGTTTGGACTTGACGCTCTGGGTTTTGATTTCTTCGCGCACGATGGTGACCGCAAAACTGCGGTCTTCGCTTTTGCGCAAAACGGTCAGCAAAACCTTGGTGTTGGGCTCGCCGCGCATGCGCTTGACGGCATCGTTGATGGTCAGGCCTTTGACGGCGGTGTCGTCGATTTTGGTGATGAGGTCACCGGTTTTGAGGCCCGCACGGAAGGCGGGCGAACCTTCAATGGGCGAGACGACTTTGACCAAGCCGTCTTCCATCGTGATTTCTATGCCCACGCCCACAAACCGACCACTGGTGCCTTCGCGAAATTCTTTGAAAGACTTTTTGTCGTAGTACTGGGAGTGCGGGTCCAAGCTGGAGACCATGCCCGCAATGGCTTCGGTGATGAGTTGTTTTTCATCGACCGGCTCAACGTAGTCGGTCTTGATCATGCCAAACACGGCCGCGAGTTGCTGCAGTTCTTCCATCGGCAAGGGCGCAAACGAGCCCCGTGCCACGGCTTGTATTTGAACGGTGGTTAAGGCCCCAGCCATGGCACCCACCGACAACCAACCAACAATCTTGAGCTTGGCGCTCACGCTTTTCGACATGCCATATACCTTTGTGTTGGGCTTGTTCAGCCCTGAGGTGGGTCAATATACACCCGCGGTGAATCCCCGCGTCAGGCCTTGCTTTGTGTGGCCACGGCCGCGGCGGCCTGTGCGGCGGCTTGGGCGTCGCCCAAGTAGTAGTGACGGATGGGTTTGAGCTGCTCGTCCAACTCGTAAACCAAGGGGATGCCGTTGGGGATGTTGAGGTTGACGATGTCTTGATCGGAAATGCCGTCGAGGTACTTGATCAGCGCACGGATGGAGTTGCCATGTGCCGCGATCACGGTGCGTTGGCCGCTTTGAATGGCTGGTGCGATGCAAGGGTCTCGTTCCAGTAGGGCACCACACGAGAGACGGTGTCTTTGAGGCATTCGGTCAGCGGCACTTGCTCGGGTTCGAGAGCCGAGTAACGAGGGTCGCCACGTTCGCTGCGCGGGTCATTGGCTTCGAGCACGGGCGGCGGCGTGTCGTAGCTGCGGCGCCAGATCAGGACTTGGTCTTCACCGAACTGTTTGGCCATGTCGGCTTTGTTCAGGCCTTGCAAGCCGCCATAGTGCCGTTCGTTGAGTTGCCAGCTTTTGACGACGGGCAGCCAGGTGCAGTCCATTTCGTCCAAGGCCAAATAGAGTGTGCGAATGGCGCGTTTGAGCACGCTCGTGTAGGCCACATCGAACGCATAGCCTTCGGCTTTGAGCAAACGACCGGCTTGTTTGGCCTGCTCCACACCGGTTGGGGTGAGGTCCACATCGGTCCAGCCAGTGAAGCGGTTTTCGAGGTTCCAAGTGGACTCGCCGTGGCGAATCAAAACAAGTTTGTGCATGGTTTGGGGCTGAAAATAAAACGGTCTTGGCCATCATTCTAAAATCAGCCCCTTACGCGAAAGGTAAACCGTGAGCTTTTTCTTAGAAAATTGGATGTTGTTTGCTGTGGCCCTGACCTCGGGTGCCCTGCTGTTGTGGCCCGCTTTGACCTCGGGTGGTGGGGCTTCTGGCCTCAACCCCACGCAGGTGGTTCAACTCATGAACCGCGAAAAGGCCGCCGTGATTGATGTGTGCGAGCCGGGCGAATTTGCCGCTGGCCACATTTTGGGGGCCAAAAACGTGCCCTTGGCCCAATTGGAAACCCAATTGGCCCAAACCGTGAAAAACAAAGCCACCCCCGTGGTGTTGGTGTGTGCTTCGGGCATGCGTTCGCGCCGTGCCGTGGCCATCGCCAAGAAGCTGGGTTTTGAAAACGCCCAGTCGCTGGTGGGTGGCATGGGCGCTTGGCGCTCGGCCAGTTTGCCGGTTGAAAAAGCCTAATTCAAGGAGCCCAACATGGCCCAAGTCAAAATCTATTCCAGCGATTACTGCCCCTATTGCACCCGCGCCAAGGCTTTGTTGACCGAGCGTGGTGTGACCCAATGGGAAGAGGTGGTGGTCGATGGCAAGCCCGATGTGCGCGCCCAAATGACCCAACTCACGGGGCGCACCAGCGTGCCGCAAATCTTCATTGGCAGCACCCACGTTGGCGGCTGCGATGACCTGCACGCCTTGGATGCCCGTGGCGCTTTGCTGCCCATGCTCCAAGCCTAAATTTCCCCATCACCGAATCCAGAGATTTTTATGACCGATACACCCGCCGCCGTTTTTCAAATTCAACGCGTTTACCTCAAAGGGGCCTCGCTGGAGCAACCCAATTCCCCCGCGATCTTGCTCGAGCAAGCCTCGCCCAGCGTGGATATTCAGCTCGGCGTGGAAGGCACCCCCATCGCCGATGGCGTGTACGAAGTGGCCGTGACCGCCACCGTGCACACCAAAATTGAAGACAAAACCGTGTTTTTGGTGGAGGCCAAACAGGCCGGTATTTTTGAAATCCGCCACCTGCCGCAAGAGCAGATGGGGGCCATCATGGGCATCGCTTGCCCGCAAATCATTTACCCCTACCTGCGCAGCAACGTGGCCGACCTCATTCAGCGCGGTGGCTTCCCGCCCGTGCACATGTCGGAAATCAACTTCCAAGCCATGTACGAGCAGCAGCAAGCCCAGCAAGCCGCCGCTCCCACCCAATAAGCCCGCCCGGACATGAGCGTGCGCCACACCGTGGTCCTGGGCGCAGGGGCTTGGGGCACCGCCTTGGCTCTGTGTGCGGCGCGGCGTTCGCCGCACGTCACCTTGTGGGCACGCAGCCCAGCGCAAGCCCAAACCTTGCAGCGTGAGCGGCGCAACCAGCGCTACTTGCCCGGGGTGGACCTGCCTCAGGCGCTGCACATCAGCCACGCCGATCTGGGCGGCCCCGATTCGCCGTTGATTGGCGCGGACGTGGTCATCATCGGTACGCCCATGGCCGGTTTGCGCGAGATGCTGCACACCTTGCGCGATCACCCCGGGGTGGTGGCTTGGTTGTGCAAAGGTTTTGAAATGCCGCAAGGCGCGGCCCTTGGCCTGATGGGCCACGAGGTGGCCCGCGCCGTGGCGCCGCAGTTGCGCACCGGCGTGCTCAGCGGCCCGAGTTTTGCCTTGGAGGTCGGTCGGGGTCAGCCCACGGCCTTGGTCGCGGCCAGCGCCCACGCCGAGGTGCGCACGGCCTTGGTGGAGGCCCTGCACGGCCCCACCATGCGCGTCTACGCCAACGACGATGTGGTGGGCGTGGAGGTGGGCGGTGCGGTCAAAAACGTCTTGGCCATTGCCACCGGTCTGTGCGACGGTTTGGGGCTGGGGCTCAACGCCCGCGCGGCCCTGATCACCCGTGGCTTGGCCGAAATGCAGCGCTTGGGTGTGGCTTTGGGCGCGCGCAGCGAAACCTTCATGGGCTTGTCCGGTTTGGGCGACTTGGTGCTCACCGCCACCGGCGACCTCAGCCGCAACCGCAAAGTGGGTCAGTGCTTGGCCCAAGGCATGAGCCTACAACAAGCGGTCGATTCTTTGGGCCACGTGGCCGAGGGTGTGTACAGCGCCCGCACGGTGGTGCAACGCGCCACGGCACTTGGGGTGGACATGCCGATTTCTCAGGCCGTGGTGGCTTTGATCGATGGCCAACTGCAGGCTGCGGAGGTGGTCCAGCGCTTAATGGCGCGCGACCCGCGCGACGAGGCGGCTTAAATTTCCCAGTTGTCGATCAGCCGCGTGCCACCCAGGCGTGCCGCGCCCAGCACCACCAAGCGGTTGGCTTGGCGCGTGTCCTCCAAGGTGGGGGTTTGCAGGTCGGCGCGGCGGCGCACCGTCAGGTAATCGGGCTTCCAGCCGCGTTGGGCCAAGGCCGACATGGCGCGGTGTTCCATCGCCTCGCGCTGCTGCGGCAAGGCGTCGGCCGCAGCCAACGCTTCTCGGGCCAAGCCGCGCAGCGTCATGGACAGGTGCACCGCTTCGGCGCGTTCGGCCTCGCTGAGGTAACCGTTGCGCGAACTCAGCGCCAAGCCATCGGCCGCCCGCTGTGTGGGGCCTGCAACGATCTGGATGGGCATGGCGAACTGGCTCACCATGCGCCGAATCACCATGAGCTGTTGGTAGTCTTTTTGGCCGAACACGGCGGTGCCAGGCCCCGAGCCAAACACGCAGTGAAACAGCTTGAGCACCACGGTGCTCACGCCCGAGAAAAACCCGGGCCGAAAGTGGCCTTCCAAAATGTTGGCCAATTCGGTCGGTGGCTGCACCGTGAAGCCTTGGGGTTCGGGGTAGAGCTCTTTTTCGGACGGGGCAAACACCACGTCGCAACCGGCGGCCTTGAGTTGCTCGCAGTCGGCGGCCAGGGTGCGCGGGTAGGTGTCGAAGTCTTCGTTCGGGCCGAACTGCAAGCGGTTGACGAAGATGCTCGCCACGGTCACGTCGCCCAAACGACGGGCGTCTTGCACCAGCGCCAAATGGCCCGAATGCAAATTGCCCATGGTGGGCACAAACGCGGGGGAGCGGTGCGCGGCCAAAGCGCTGCGCAAGTCGGCGATGGTGTGAACCACTTGCATACCGCTCACCAAGCGTGTTGGGTGTCGTTGGGGAATTGGCCGGTCTTGACCGCTTGCACATAAGCGGCCATGGCTTCGCGCACGCTGCTCGCGCCGTCCATGAAGTTGCGCACAAATTTGGGGTTTTTGCCCAGGTTCACGCCCAGCATGTCGTGCATCACCAGCACCTGACCCGCCGTGCCTTTGCCCGCGCCAATGCCAATGGTGTGGCAGGTGTTGAGCGCTTGGGTGATTTCGCTGGACAGCACCGCCGGCACCATCTCCAGCACCAGCATGGCGGCCCCCGCGTCTTGCAGCTCCAGCGCTTGGCGGCGCAGCAGCATGGCCGACTGATCGCCCCGGCCTTGCACCCGGTAACCACCGAGCGCGTGCACGGTTTGGGGGGTGAGGCCCAGGTGGGCACAAACGGGAATACCGCGCTCGACCAAGAAACGCACCGTTTCGGTGGTCCAGCCGCCGCCTTCGAGCTTGACCATGTGGGCACCGGCCTGCATCAGCACCGCGGCGCTGCGCAAGGCCTGTTCGCGCGATTCTTGGTAGGTGCCGAACGGCATATCGCCAATCACCCAAGCCGTGCCCTGCACACGGCGCAGGCCGCGCACCACGCTCTCGGTGTGGTAGCGCATGGTCTCCAAGCTCACACCGACCGTGCTGGAGAGGCCTTGGCAGACCATGCCCAGCGAGTCGCCCACCAAAATGCACTCCACACCAGCGGCATCGGCCACGGCGGCGAAGGTCGCGTCGTAGGCGGTGAGCATGGTGATTTTTTCGCCGCGCTCACGCAGCTCGTTTAGGCGCGGCAAGCTCACCGGCTTGCGCTCGGGCAAGGGGGACGCCGAGGGTAGGGTGCCGTAGGGCGTGGCCGAGGAGGTTTGAGGTGAAGTGCTCATGGTCTGTTGGGCGCAGGGCCGTTGGGTGGCGCGAATGCTCGCACTATATTCGATTGCCACCCGAGTGGCGCTATGCTTGAGGGCTATGAAACACCTCAGTGAATTTTTGGCCGCCGACTGGGCGGCTTTGGCCAACAGCGACGTGGCGCGAGCTTTGAGCGAAGACGTGGGATCGGGCGATTTGACGGCCGCTTTGGTGCCCGCCGATCGCGTGGCCCACGCCCGCATTGTGGCCCGTGAATCGGCGGTGGTGTGTGGCACACCGTGGGTGGAGGCCGCCTGCCGGGCCGTGAACCCGGCCATCACCTGGCAATGGCAAGTCACGGAAGGCCAGCGTTGCCAAGCCGATCAAGTGGTGTTGCTTTTGCAAGGCCCCGCCCCCGCTTTGCTGACCGCTGAGCGCACGGTGCTGAACTTTTTGCAACTGCTCTCGGCGGTGGCCACCAAAACCGCCGCGTTTGTGGCGGCCGTCCAGGGCACACGAGCGGCCATCGTGGACACGCGAAAAACCATCCCCGGTTTGCGTTTGGCACAAAAATACGCCGTCACGGTGGGCGGTGGCGTGAACCACCGCATCGGTTTGTACGACGCGGTCTTGATCAAAGAAAACCACATCGCCGCTGCGGGCGGTGTGTCGGCGGTGTTGCAGCGTGTGCAAGACAGCGCACCCCAGGCCCGCTTTGTGCAAATCGAGGTGGAGACCTTGGCGCAACTCGACGAAGCACTGCAGGCGGGCGCACACATGGTCTTGCTCGACAACATGGATTTGCCAACCTTGCGCGAGGCCGTGCGGCGCAACGCGGGCCGGGCCGTGTTGGAAATCTCGGGCGGCGTGAATTTGCAGACCGTGCGCGCCTTGGCCGAGACCGGCGTGGACCGCATATCCATCGGCGGCTTGACCAAAGATGTGCAGGCGGTGGATTTTTCCATGCGTTTTGAAGGGACTTGGGCATGAGCCAGCTGATTGACGTCGAATACGAACAACCCGCTTGCAGCACGCAGCACGCTTGGGCTCGCGTGCCGGTGGAGCCCAGCGCCGAAGAGCGCCTTGAGCTCAAAGCGCGCATCAAACGCCTGCTCAAAGCGCGCAACGCGGTGATGGTCTCGCACTATTACGTGCACCCCGACCTGCAAGACCTGGCCATCGAGACCGGTGGCATCGTCAGCGACTCACTGGAAATGGCCCGCTTTGGCCGCGACCACGCCGCGCAAACGCTGGTGGTGAGCGGCGTGCGTTTTATGGGCGAGACAGCCAAAATTTTGAGCCCAGAAAAAACCGTGCTCATGCCCGACCTGGACGCGACCTGCTCACTCGATTTGGGCTGCCCCATCGACGCCTTCAGCGCGTTTTGTGATCAGCACCCCGAGCGCACCGTGGTGGTGTACGCCAACACCAGCGCGGCGGTGAAAGCGCGTTCGGATTGGCTGGTGACCTCCAGTTGCGCCTTGGACATTGTTCGCGCATTAAAGGACAATGGCCACAAGATTTTGTGGGCACCCGACAAGCATTTGGGTGGCTACATCCAGCGCGAAACCGGTGCCGACATGCTGATGTGGAACGGCGCGTGCATCGTGCACGATGAGTTCAAGGCGGTGGAGTTGGAGCAGCTGAAACAAGCACACCCCAACGCCAAGGTTTTGGTGCACCCAGAGAGCCCCGCCGATGTGGTGGCTTTGGCCGACGCGGTGGGCTCGACCAGCGCCATTTTGAAAGCCGCGCGCGAGATGGACGCCCACACCTTCATCGTCGCCACCGACAAGGGCATGATGCACGCGCTGCGCCAGCAAAACCCCGGCAAGCTGTTTATCGAAGCGCCCACGGCCGGCAACAGCGCCACCTGCAAGAGCTGCGCGCATTGCCCTTGGATGGCCATGAACGGTTTGGCCGGTGTGGCCCATGTGCTGGAATTCGGTGCCAACGCCATCCACGTGAACCCGGCCACCATTCCCCGCGCCCGTCTGCCCATTGACCGCATGCTGGCCTTCACTGCGGCGCACAAGGCTGGGCAGGACGCTGGCGCCTTGGTGCCCCACATCGGCGCGGCGTAAGCGCGTATGCCAAGCCCGGGTGAGATTCGCGCCGACATCGACTGGGCCGACCCACACGGCGGCGCGCCTTGGCGATTTCATTTTGCCCACCCACGTGAGGTGCTGCAGGCCGATCACCCCGATCAGGTGCGCGCCGTGTTGGCGGCGGTGCACGCGCACGCGGTGGCTGGGCGTTGGTGTGTGGGCGCGGTGGCGTTTGAAGCCGCACCCGCCTTCGATGCGGCCTTGCCGGTGCACCTCGCGTGCACACCCCTGGCGTGGTTCGCGGTGTTTGATGAAGCCACACCCGCCAGCGACGGGCCTTGGGCGCCGCCCGGCAGCGTGCCTGCGCACGCGCACTGGCCTGCGGTGCCCGAGCGGGGCGCTGAACGCGCGGCGTTCGATGCCGAGATGGCGCAGATTCACGAGCACATCGCTGCGGGCGATTTCTACCAAATCAACCACACCAGCACCTGGCACGGTCGCTTGTGCCGTGGCAACGCCTTGGCGTATTTCGATGCCTTGCGCCAAGCCCAACCCGGTGGCTACGCCGCGCACATCGATGCGCTTGATTGGCAGTTGCTTTCGGTGTCGCCCGAGTTGTTTTTTGATTGGGACGGCGAACGGCTGCTGTGCCGTCCCATGAAAGGCACGGCCGCGCGTGGCGACAGCCCACAGGCCGATGCCGCGCAAGCCCAAGCCTTGCGCGACTCAGCCAAAGAACAGGCCGAAAACGTGATGATCGTTGACTTGATTCGCAACGATGTCTCGCGCGTGGCGCAACCATTTTCGGTGCAGGTGCCGCGCCTGTTTCATTTGGAAGCCTTGCCCAGCGTGTGGCAAATGACCTCGGACGTGAGCGCTCGTACCCGAGCGGGCTTGACGTGGGTGGATGTCTTCGCGGCGCTGTTTCCCTGCGGCTCGGTCACCGGTGCACCCAAGGTGCAAGCCATGCACACCATTCGCGACTTGGAGCCCAGCGCGCGCGGTTGGTATTGCGGCGCGATTGGCGTGGTGCGCCCCGGCGGTGCGGCGCGATTCAACGTGGCCATTCGAACGGTGCAGGTGCAAGGCGATGCCTTGCGCTGCGGCATTGGCAGTGGCATCACCAGCGACGCCACCGCCGAAGGCGAGTGGCGCGAGTGGGGCCACAAGCGCCGCTTTTTGCAAAAGGCCACCGAGCCGTTCGAACTCTTGGAAACCTTGGCTTTGGAGAATGGCCAGTTGCGCCACGCCGCCGAGCATTGGGCGCGTTTGGGCCAAGTCGCCGAGCATTTTGGTTGGCGCTGGGGGCGGGCTGAGCAAGCGGTTTTGGCCGAACAGGTTCAAGCTTTGTGTCACGCCCACCCCACGGGTCTGTGGCGCGTGCGCTGCTGTGTGGCGGCCGATGGGCAAGCGCGTTTGGAGGCTTATGCGCTGGAGGCCTCACCCGAATCGGTCCAACTGGTTTGGGGTGAACAAGCCTTTGAATTCGCGCACAGCGAATGGGTGCGCCACAAAACCACACGCCGCGCCCACTACGAAGCCGCCACCGTGCACGCGCCGGGCGTGTTCGACACGCTGCTCTATAACGCCGAAGGCGAGATCACCGAATGCGTGCGCGGCAACATCGCGGCGCTCATCGACGGCCAGTGGCTCACGCCCGCGCTGCACTGCGGCTTGCTGCCCGGTGTGGGCCGTGCCGTGGCTTTGCGCGAAGGCCGTGTGAAAGAAGCGGTGATCCGCCGCGAAGCCGCCCACCGCGTGCAAGCTTGGGCGTTCCTCAACAGTCTGCGGGGGTGGTTACCGGCGACATTGGATTGACAAAAAACTACGGTGTAGTTACATTGAAGTTCATGAGCGAACTTCAATTCGATTGGGATGAGGCCAAAGCTTTAAGTAATGCCAAGAAGCATGGCGTGACATTTGAGGAAGCCAAGTCGGTTTTTCTGGATGACCAAGCCAAACTCATTCCCGACCCGGACCACTCCGATACCGAGGAGCGTTTCGTTTTGTTGGGATACAGCACCCAGTTAAAGCTGTTGGTGGTTTGTCATTGCTACAGAGCTGCTGGGCGAACGATCCGCTTGATCTCGGCCAGAAAAGCCACACGCCACGAAGCCAAAGCATACGAAAGGTGAATCCATGCGATCTGAATACGATTTCTCCAAAGCGGTCAAAAACCCCTACGCATCCCAGCTGAAAAAACAAATCACCATCCGATTGGATGAAGACAGCATCAACTATTTCAAGTCGATTTCCACCGATGTGGGCATTCCCTACCAAAGCCTGATCAATTTGTATTTACGGGATTGTGCGGCGAGCAATCGCAAGCTCAACCTAAAGTGGAAGTGACTTTGAATTCAGGCGCTCAAACCCGATTCGGCGGCACCAAGATCGTCGGCCGAGCTTCCGTCAGCGTCTCGGGGTAGTCGCGGCTGAAGTGCAGGCCACGGCTTTCTTGGCGCATGAGGGCGCTCATCACGATCAAGTCGGCCACTTGCACCAGGTTGCGCAGCTCCAGCAGGTCGCGCGTCACGTGGAACTGGCGGTAGAACTCTTGAATTTCTTGTTGCAACAGGTTGATGCGGTGCGCGGCACGCTCCAAGCGTTTGTTGGTGCGCACAATGCCCACGTAGTCCCACATGAAGCGGCGCAGCTCGTCCCAGTTGTGTGAGATCACCACCATTTCGTCGGCGTCGGTTACGCGGCTGTCGTCCCATGCGGGCATGGTGGGTTGCTCGGTGTTGGCTTCTTGGCTGATGGCCTGCACCGCTGCCCGGGCAAACACCATGCACTCCACGAGCGAATTGCTGGCCAAGCGGTTGGCGCCGTGCAGGCCGGTGCAGGTGGTCTCACCCACCGCGTACAAACCCGGCACATCGGTGCGCCCGTGCAGGTCGGTGACCACACCACCGCAGGTGTAGTGCGCCGCAGGCACCACGGGGATGGGCTCGCGGGTGATGTCCAGCCCCAACTCAGCGCAGCGCGCCAAGATGTTGGGGAAGTGCTCTTGGATGAAGGCGGGGCTTTGGTGCGAGATGTCCAGGTGCACACAGTCCAAGCCGTGTTTTTTCATCTCAAAGTCGATGGCGCGGGCCACCACATCGCGTGGCGCGAGTTCGGCGCGCGGGTCATGGGCGGGCATGAAGCGGTGGCTGCCCAAATGCGGCGGCAAGAGCAGCCGACCACCTTCGCCGCGCACCGCCTCGGTGATGAGGAAATTTTTGACGTGTGGGTGGTACAGGCAGGTCGGGTGGAATTGAATGAATTCCATGTTGGCCACGCGGCAACCCGCGCGCCACGCGGAGGCGATGCCGTCGCCGGTGGCGGTGTCGGGGTTGGTGGTGTAGAGGTACACCTTGCCTGCGCCGCCAGTGGCCAATATGGTGTGGCTGGCGCTGAAGGTTTCGACCTCATCGCGGTCCACGTCCAGCACGTACGCGCCGTGGCAGCGCGGCGCGGCGTTCGCCGCCGCACCGGGCAGCTTGCGGCTGGTGATCAGGTCCACCAACATGTGGTTTTCAAAAAACACGATGTTGGGCATGGCGCGGGCGTTGGCGCTGAGTGTGGTTTGCACGGCCGCGCCGGTGGCGTCCGTCACGTGCACGATGCGCCGGTGGCTGTGCCCGCCCTCGCGGGTGAGGTGCAGTTCGCCGTTTTCCGTGGAGAAGGGCACACCCATCTCACGCAACCAAGCAATGGCCGATGGCGCGTTTTCCACGGTGAAACGCGTGGCGTCGAGGTCACACAGACCCGCACCGGCGACCAAGGTGTCGTCCACGTGAGAGGCGTAGCTGTCGCCTTCGGCCAGCACCGCGGCGATGCCACCCTGAGCCCAGTTGCTGGAGCCATCGGAGATGCCGCGTTTGGTGATCACGGCCACGCGGTGTGTGGGTGCGAGGTGCAGCGCGGCGGTCAGACCGGCCAGGCCACTGCCGATGATCAGAACGTCAAAGTGGTGTTGGCGCATGGGGGCCTGTGGTCATGGGGTCACTGAGGGGTGTAGGCCAAGCGCACGTAAATGGGCGCGAAGGCCTCGGCTTGGGTGAGTTCGATCAGCGTTTCTTTGGCCAACTCCAGCATCGCGATGAAGGTCACCACCAGCACCGCCGTGCCTTGCTTGGGGTCAAACAGTTCGCCAAACTCAACGAATTTGCGGCCCTGCAGATGGCGCAACACAATGCTCATGTGCTCACGCACGGACAGGGCCTCGCGGCTGATGGTGTGGTGCTGCACCAGCTTGGCCCGCGAAAGAATGTCGCGCCAAGCGCTTTGCAGGTCGATCGGGTGCACGTCGGGAAAGCGTGGCACCAAGGACTGTTCCACATAGACTTGGGCGCGCAAAAAGTCTCGCCCGAGGTGCGGCAGCTCGTTGAGGCGGTGCGCGGCGAGTTTCATTTGCTCGTATTCGAGCAAGCGGCGCACCAATTCGGCGCGAGGGTCTTCGGCCTCTTCGCCCTCCGCCACGCGCTTGGGCGGCAAGAGCATGCGCGACTTGATCTCAATGAGCATGGCCGCCATCAGCAGGTATTCGGCGGCGAGTTCCAAGTTGTGGGTGCGGATTTCGTCCACATAGCTCAGGTACTGACGCGTGACCCCGGCCATGGGGATGTCCAGGATGTTGAAGTTTTGCTTGCGGATCAGGTAGAGCAACAAATCCAAGGGGCCTTCGAAGGCCTCCAAAAACACCTGCAGCGCATCGGGCGGGATGTACAAGTCCCTCGGCATTAAAAACAGCGGCTCGCCGTACAGGCGGGCCACCGCCACGTGGTCCACCACGGCGGGCAGTACCGTGTCCAAACCCTCGGGGGCGGGTTCGAGCGAGGGCGACTCGGTGCTCATGGCGTGCCCGGCGTGGCTCAGGCCTTGGTTTGGTAAACGTAAGCTTGTTGGGGCACGCGGGCGGCGTTGGCGTCGGCTTGGAACTGGGCGTTCATGTCGCCGTCCCACAACAAGGCGCGGCCTTGGCGCTGTTCCGACTCCAGTGTGGGTCGCTCGGTTTTGAGGCGCTCCAAGAACTGGGTGGTGTCGGAGGTGTAATGCGGGCGGGCAAAGGGGAACATGGCGAACCTGTTGGGGGAAAGCCGCCATTTTACGGGCTCAGGGTCTCCACACGGCGGCTGTCCCAGTTCAGCACCGTCTCGCGCACGCGCATGCCCGGCGCGAGGTCGGGAAACGCTTGGCGAATGACGTCGGCGGCAAAGCGGGCCAAGAAGCGCGATTTGAGCTCAGCGCGGGCCTTGTCCACGCCAACGGTTTCGTAAGGCACCGAGGACATGAGCAAAAAACCGTCGCTGGGGATGCGCCGAGCTGCCATGTTGCCGCGAATGATGCCCGCGGCTTTGTGAATCGGGTCGGCCAAGTCAGGGCTGTAAGGGCCGATGATCAGCGCCAAGTTGGGCAAGTGCAGCCAGTCAAAGCCGCGGCCCACACAAATCATCCATTCGCGGTGTTCAATGTCCAGGTGGCGTTCGCGTTGCCGCAAAGCGGCGATGTGGCGCCAATTGCCTTGCAGCAGCGGCAGCAAATCGTCGCGCATGGGGCTGGGCATGTCGGGCAGCAAGGTGTGCAGGCGGGCGGGCAATTCGCGCAAGTCGGCCTCGCTCAGGTCGGCCATGTTCAGGGTTTCTTGGTTGACACCATGCACCACCAAGGCTTCTTCATCGGTTTCAAAACCGCACACCAAGGGGTAAACGGTTTGGTGCTGTTGGCCAAACAATTGGCTGACCTCTTGGCGAATGCCGAAGGTGTGCGCTTTGGCGTCGGCGGTGCGGAAGTGAAAGCCCGCACAGCCTCGGCGCTCATCACCTTTTGAGAAATGGTAGGTGATGACCATCAGGGCTTGGCGTCCCTGTTGCGTGGCCTTGTTCACGGCACCCAGCAAAATTTCGCCCAAGTGCGGCCAACCCAAATGAAAGATCCCGCCCAAATTGCGAAACGGCTGGATGATGCCGCGCGGCGTCTGGGTGGCGATGGGGATGTTGATGCGCCCGTCCATGCACTTCATCACCAAGATGGCGGTGGGGTGCTGGGCCGTGTAGCGTTGGCGGGCCAGCCAGGCTTCTGGGCTGGCGAAGTCGTTCGAATGACGCTCGGCCAAATCAAACAGCCAGTCGA
>JAABPX010000006.1 GCA_011391745.1 Comamonadaceae bacterium | reverse complement strand
GAGCGCGAACAACCAATCGATGCGGTCCTGCAGCGGTTGGTCCAAGGGTGCCATGGTTCAGTCCTCTAAGTCGATGTGTTGGGCAAAGCCGCTGCGCTGCACCAAGGAGCGCGGCTGCGGGTTGAGTCCGCACAACACCAAGCGGCCTTCGCGTTTGCTCAGGCTGCGCTGCAGTTGCTCCAAAGCATCCAGCCCAGTGGTGTCCAAAGAAATGAGCTGGCGCACATCCAAACGCATCACCAAGCCCTTGGGCGCTGCATCGGCGGCGCGTTGCAGTGCGTCGAGTTTGGCCACCGCACCAAAAAACAGCGCACCGTACAAACGGCCCTCCAAGCGTTGGTCGCTGTGGGCGTCAACGTCGGCGGTGAAGAGGCTGCTTTGGCGGCGCACGAACAGCACAATGGCCAGCACCAAACCGAGTTCCACCGCCACCGTGAGGTCAAACACAATGGTCACCACAAAGGTGCTGACCATCATCAATCGGTAGTGGCTGCTGAATTGTTTGAGCCGCACAAACTCGCGCCATTCGCCCATGTTCCAAGCCACAAACAACAACACCCCAGCGAGCACCGCCAGTGGGATGTGCATGGCCAAGGGCGCGGCCAGCAAGACCACGGCGGCCAAGGTGGCGGCGTGCACGATGCCGGCCACGGGCGACACCGCCCCGGCGCGGATGTTGGTCACGGTGCGTGCGATGGTGCCCGTGGCGGGCATGCCACCAAAAAACGGCACCACGGTGTTGGCAATGCCTTGGGCCATCAGCTCTTGGTTGGGGTCGTGTTTGGGGGTGTCACTGAGCTGATCGGCCACGCGGGCGCACAACAGCGACTCAATGGCGCCCAGCAGGGCAATCGTTAAGGTGGGGACCACCAAGAGCTTGACCGTTTCCCAAGAAAACGCGGGCAATTCAAACACCGGCAAGCCCTGGGGGATACCACCAAAACGCGAGCCGATGGTTTCCACTGGCAAGTTGAGGTACCACGCCAGCAGCGACAAAGTGACCAAAGCGATCACCGGTGCGGGCACCCGTGAAGTGGCTTTGAGTGCACTGATGCCCTGAATGCTGTCGAGTTGGCGGCGAAATTGCGAGTCCACCGCCCACAGGCGCGGCCAAATGAAGAGCCCCAGCACACACACCGTGGCCAAGCCGAAGGCGTAGGGGTTGAAGCTGCCGATGGCGTTGGCCAGCGTGCCGATTTGGTTGAAGAAGTCGGCGGGCATTTTCTCGACCTGCAAGCCCATGACATCGCGCAACTGCGACAAACCAATGAGCACGGCAATGCCGTTGGTGAAACCAATCACCACACTCACCGGCACGTAGCGCACCAAAGAGCCCAAGCGCAGCCAGCCCAGCAAAAACAGCAACACGCCGGCGCTGACGGTGGAGATCAACAGGTTGGCCAAGCCGTAGCGCTCGACGATGCCGTAGACGATGACGATGAAGGCACCCGCCGGGCCGCCGATTTGCACCGAGGTGCCGCCCAAGGCCGAAATCAAAAAGCCCGCGATGATGGCCGTCCACAAACCGGCCTCGGGTTTGAGGCCGCTGGCAATCGCAAACGCCATGGCCAAGGGCAAGGCCACGATGCCCACCGTGGCACCGGCACCCACGTCAAGCGCGAATTTTTGTTTGTTGTAGCCCCGCAGGTCTTGCAGCAGGCGGGGGCGAAAGGGGGCGAGGGGAGGAAGGCCAGGGAACATGCCCAAGATGTTACTCCCCGCCGTTTTGGGGTTTTTACTAAGGCGGCGTGGTGCACCGGCGCACCAAGCCGGTGCGCTCGTGGTGGTGCAGGCGGCGGCCCAGCGGGTCAAGACCCACCGGGTGGTGTGGCACGGTATTCGCTTAGTGCTTTGGGTATCAACCCTTTTTATTGCCCTTAGGAGCCTGTTCATGACCTTTTCGAAACGACGTGTGTTGTCTGCCGCGGTGGCGGTGAGCATGTGGTGCCTGGCCGGCACCGGCCACGCCCAAATGGCGCTGGACAACATCCAGAAAACCAAACTCATCAAAATCGCCATCCCAACCGACTTCCCGCCCTACGGCTTTGTGGGCATTGACCTCAAGCCCCAAGGCTTGGACATTGACATGGCCAACTTCATTGCCGCCAAGATGGGCGTGAAGGTGGAGTTGGTGCCCGTGACCAGCGCCAACCGCATTCCGTATTTGCAGACCAAAAAAGCCGATCTGGTGATCTCCACCTTGGGCAAAAACGCCGAACGCGAAAAAGTCATCGATTTCACGTCGGCCTATTCGCCTTTCTTTCAAGGCATTTATGGCCCCAAATCCATCGCCATCAAATCCTTGGCCGACTTGGGTGGCAAAACCGTGGCCGTGACGCGCGGTGCTTTGGAAGACCAAGAGCTCACCAAAGTGGCCCCAGCGGGCACCGATATCAAGCGCTTTGAGGACAACAACGCCACGGTGTCGGCCTTTGTGGCGGGTCAAACCCAATTGCTGGCCACGGGCGTGTCGGTGGCGGGTGTGATGATGCAAAAGAACCCCCAGCTCAACACCGAATACAAGCTCTTGCTCAAAGACAGCCCCAACTTCATTGGTGTGGGCAAAGGTGAGGACGCACTTCGCACCCGGGTCAACGCCATCATTGCCGAGGCCAAAAAATCCGGCGACATCGACAAAATGGCGCAAAAGTGGCTGGGTCGCCCAGCCGGTCAGTTGCCCGAATAAAACGCCCCACACAGCATGGTCATTGACTTGGACTTTGCGGCGGTGTTACGTGAGTGGCCTTTGCTGCTCACGGGCGTGGCCTGGACGCTGGGCCTGACCGCCGTGTCGGCCGTGCTTGGTGTGTTGCTGGGCATTGCGTGCGCTTGGGTGCGCACGCAAGGGCCGCGCTGGAGCCGACCGGCCGTGGCGGCGTATGTGGAGTTGATCCGCAACACGCCGTTCATTGTTCAGTTGTTTTTTATTTTCTTTGGCTTACCGGCCTTGGGTTTGCGGCTCAGCCCCGAATGGTCGTCGGTGATTGCCATGGTCATCAACTTGGGCGCGTATTCGGCGGAGATTGTGCGGGCGGGCATTCAGTCCACCCCTTGGGGCCAGATCGAAGCCGCCGTGAGTTTGGCGTTGTCGCGCTGGCAAACCTTTGTGTGGGTGGTGTTGCCGCCTGCGCTGCAGCGGGTGTGGCCCGCGCTGGTTAGCCAAATCATCATCGTCATGCTCGGCTCGGCCGTGTGCGGACAAATTTCCACCGAAGAACTGAGCTTTGCCGCCAACCTGATTCAAAGCCGAAACTTCCGCGCCTTCGAGGCCTTTATGGTGGCCACGGCCATTTACCTCGTGCTGTCCATCGCCACGCGGGCCACCCTCAATGGCTTGGGTCGGCGCTTTTTGTTTGGGGGGCGTCGTGGTTGAGTTTTCGCTGTGGGACATCGTCAGCAACCTGCTTCTGGCGGCACGCTGGACGGTGGTCTTGTCCCTCATCGCTTTTGTGGGCGGGGGCTTGGTGGGCATGGTGTTGTTGATTGCCCGCACCACGCACCAGCCCTTGTTGCAACACGCGGTGGCGGTGTATGTGCAGTTGTTCCAAGGCACCCCGTTGCTCATGCAACTGTTTTTGGCCTACTTTGGTATGGCCATGCTGGGGGTGGACACCTCGGCTTGGACCGCCGCCGCCGTGGCCTTGACGCTGTACAGCAGTGCCTTCCTCGCCGAAATCTGGCACGGCTGCGTCCGGTCCGTTGGCAAAGGCCAGTGGGAAGCCGCGCAAAGCCTGGCCTTGAACTTTGGCGAACAACTGCGCTATGTGATCTTTCCGCAGGCCGCACGCATCGCGGTGGCGCCCACGGTGGGCTTTTTGGTGCAAGTGGTCAAGGGCACCGCGCTGGCCTCGGTGATTGGTTTTATTGAACTCACCAAGGCCGGCACCATGATCACCAACGCCACGTTCAAACCCTTTGTGGTGTACAGCTGCGTGGCGCTGTTGTACTTCTTCATCTGCTACCCCATCAGTTGGTACGCTCGCTCGCTCGAAGGCAAATTTCATGTCCAACGTTGATTCCTCTGCGCCCGCCGCCGTCAACATCCAAGGGCTGCGCAAGTCCTACGGCAGCAACGAAGTCCTCAAGGGCATCGACCTGCAAGTGCAGCCCGGCGAGGTGATTGCCATCATTGGCAAAAGCGGTTCGGGCAAAAGCACACTGCTGCGTTGCATCAACGGCTTGGAGACGTTTCAACACGGCAGCCTCACGGTGCAAGGCCAGCCCTTGGTGTATTCAAACCCCGCCGCCATGCGCACGCTGCGCCAGCACGTGGGCATGATTTTTCAGTCCTTCAACCTCTTCCCTCACCTCACGGTGGGCAAGAACATTCAATTGGCCCCGGGCTTGGTCAAGCAGCACAGCCCCAGCGACACCGAAGCCACGGCCCGCCGTTTGCTGGCCCGCGTGGGCTTGGCCGAAAAATTCGACGCCTTCCCCGACCAACTCTCGGGCGGACAACAGCAGCGCGTGGCCATTGCACGCGCCCTGGCCATGTCGCCGGGCATTTTGTTGTGCGACGAAATCACCTCCGCGCTCGACCCCGAGCTGGTGGGCGAGGTGCTGGCGGTGGTGGAGTCCTTGGCCCAAGAGGGCATGACGCTCTTGATGGTCACACACGAAATGCACTTTGCCCGCAAGGTCAGCCACCGCGTGATCTTTATGCACCAAGGCTTGGTGCACGAGCAAGGCGCACCCAACGAGCTGTTTGCCAACCCCCAAACGCCCGAACTGCAGCAGTTTTTGTCCGCCCTGCGCTGAGCCAAACCACTCAGTGCAATGGGCGTTGTATGCGGTGCTGGTGTGGCTTAACTTGCGGCTGGCGCACGTCCGTAACGATCTTCTAAACGAACAATATCGTCTTCACCCAAGTAACTGCCTACCTGAACTTCAATCAGTTCGAGTGGAATTTTCCCTGGGTTTTCGAGGGCGTGAATGGCACCAACGGGCAAATAGATGGATTGGTTTTCGGTTAACAAGTGCACCTGACCGTCGAGGCTAACCCGAGCGGTACCAGACACCACAATCCAGTGCTCCGCGCGGTGGTGATGCAGTTGCACCGACAGTTTGGCCCCGGGCGTTACCGTGATGCGTTTGACTTGGTACCGCGCACCCGCGTCCACAGAGTCGTAATGACCCCAAGGTCGGTAGACTTGGCGGTGCATTTCATGTTCGTTGCGGCCCAGCTTCTTTAGTTGAGCCACGATGGCTTTGACTTCATGAGCGCGATCCCTTGGCGCAACCAAGACCGCGTCTTTGGTTTGGATGACCACGGTGTCTTTTAAACCCACGGTAGCCACCAAGGCATTTTCTGCCATCACCAAATTGTTGTGGCTGTCGTGCGTTAACACATCGCCTTGCAGCACGTTTCCATCACCATCTTTTGGCAGTGTGTCCCACAGAGCGCCAAAAGCACCCACATCGCTCCATCCTGCGTTCAGAGGGACAACCATGCTGGCATCGGTTTTTTCCATCACGGCGTAGTCAATGGATTCGGATGGACAAGATTTAAAAATGGCCGCATCAACACGGACAAAGTCCATGTCGGTCTGTGCAGAGGACATGGCTTGGCGACAGACCGACAAAATGTCAGGGCGGTACGTTTCCAGTTCTTGCAAAAAACGACTGGCTCGGAACAAGAACATGCCACTGTTCCAAAGGTACTCCCCACTGTTCAAATAGCTTTGGGCCAACGCTAGGCTGGGCTTTTCAACAAAGGCCTTGACCTTAAAAGCGCCTGTTCCTGCCTCTGGGCCTTTGTGAATGTAGCCATAGCCTGTTTCTGCAGCGGTGGGTTCGATACCAAAAGTCACCAGCGCACCGGCTTGTGCCAAGGGCAAGGCATCACGAACAGCCGTTTGAAACGCCTTCGTGTCCTCAATCATGTGATCGGCCGCCAACACCAAAAGCAGGGGGTCTGCACCGTTTTGCGTTGCGTGTAATGCGGCCAAGGCCAACGCTGGAGCCGTGTTACGGCCGGCAGGCTCCAACAAAATATGGCCTGTTTTCAACGCTTGAACGCGTTGCAATTGGTCGGCCACCAAAAAACGGTGATTTTCATTGCATATCACCAAGGGCTGCGCAAACGCCATGCCGTCCAACCGAGCATTGGTTGATTGCAACATGGAGAGTTGACCGGAAAGGGTCAAAAATTGTTTGGGGAAAAGCTCACGGGAAAGCGGCCAAAGCCGAGTACCTGAGCCCCCCGCCATGATCACAGGAAGGGTGATGTTAAAAGTTGTCATGGTAGAAAAAATAATTGACCTTGAATTTTAGATCAAGCGCGGTTGCAACTTGGCTGGCGTATTCGCTGTGTTCAACAGACCCAAAGAGCGATAATTGCTTTGTGAAGCGCACCAGACCGCCGCTGGCACGAGACTCGAAAGGGTGTGCTGGAGGAACGTCCGGACTGCACAGGACAGCGTAGGAGGTAACACCTCTCCACCGATCAGCCAAAAGGGGCAACCCCGACGGCCCTAAGGTGAGGATCAGAGCAACAGAGACGAGTCTTGGGGACCGGTCGTGACGCAAGTCACGACACGAGCCCCAAGGGTGAAACGGGCAATCTCTACGCGCAGCAATACCAAATAGGCACGCGTTGATGTGGTTCCGCAGAGCGTGCGGGTAGGTAGCATCGAGCCGCTTGGGCGACCAGCGGCCCAGAGGAATGGCGGTCACATGTGGGGAAACCCACATGCACAGAATCCGGCTTATCGGTGCGCTTCACACTTTACTTTTCTGCAGCTTCCCGGGGCATCCACCCGGTGCGCAATGTCGGCAATAACGGCGTCGAGTGCTGCCAAATTGCCGTGGATATCGGAAACCAGCGCGAACCTCATACGGTGCTCCCTGTACGTGTGTGACCGGTCATTGTGCAGGGATTGACCGGTGATTAAATGCGAATTACAGTGCATCACGCATCACTTTGGAGCCCGCCATGCGCACTACCCTCAGCATCGACGACGACGTGTTGTTCGCCGCCAAAAGCATTGCCCAAAGCGAAGGGCGCAGCTTGGGCGAGGTGTTGTCCGAGTTGGCGCGCCGCGCCTTGCAGGAACCCGTGGTGGGCGCTGCGGCTACCGACCCATTGGCCACGCAGCTTGCTGCCTTGGGCTTGGTGCCTCACCGCGCGTTGCAGGTGGCGGTGGTGACGCAGGCACAGTTGGAGGCCTTGCGCGAAGCCGAGGGTGTATGAGCCGACGGGTACGTGAGGCATCGCCGACCTATCTGGCGAAAAAGGTGTCGGCTGCAGTGCCGGTGAACCTGCTCGATGTCAATGTGCTGATTGCCTTGTGCGACGGTCGCCATGAGCACCACGAACTGGCAGCGCGCTGGTTTGTCGCCCACGCTGCCGAGGGCTGGGCCAGTTGCCCGATTACCCAAAACGGCGCTGTTCGCATCATGAGCGCGCCTGCTTATCCCGGCCCGCGGCCGGTGGTGCAAGTGATGGCGCAGCTGCAAGCCATGTGCTACCACGCTTATCACCGTTTCTGGCCAGACGCGGTGAGCCTGGTGGAGCCCGGCACGCTCAACCCGGCCCATGTGCTGGGCCACCGTCAGCTCACCGACGCCTATTTGCTGGCGCTGGCTGTGCAGCACCAAGGGCGGCTGGTGACGCTGGACGGTGGTGTGGCGGTGCAGATGGTGCAGGGCGCCACGCCCGCGCACCTGCTGCGCTTGTTGTCCTGATTCGTTTCACACTTTATCGCCGGGGCGCTGCGCCAGCAGCAGCGCTTTGATTTCGGCCAATTCCGTGCCCAGGGTTTTGACTTCGGCGTGCAGCTCGTCTTCCAAGGTTTTGCCCACTTGTTCCACCGAATCCAGCGCAATTTGGTGCTCGCTTTCTTGGAAGGTTTGCATCGCGTTGACGATGATGGCGATGAACAGGTTGAGCATCGTGAAGGTGGCGAACAAAATGAAGGTGATGAAGAAAGCCCAAGCCCAAGGGGCTTGTTCCATCACGGGGCGCGCAATGCCCATGGACCAGCTCTCCAGTGTCATCACCTGAAACAGGGTGTAGAGCGAACGGCCCAGGTGCCCAAACCAGTCGGGAAACTGGGGGCCAAAGAGGTGGGTGGCGATCACGCCAAACACGTAAAACACCAGCAGCAACACCAAAGCGATGGAAGACAAACCGGGGATGGCGCTGAGCAGCGCACCCACCACGCGGCGCATCGACGGCACGATGGTGAGCATGCGCAAAACGCGTAGCACGCGCAGCGCACGCAACACCGCCAAGGGGCCGCTGGCGGGCACCAGCGCAATGGCCACGACCGCAAAGTCAAACACGCTCCAAGGGTCGCGCCAAAACGCCAAGCGGTGCACATACAGGCGCATCGCAATTTCCACCACAAACACCGCCAAAAGGCATTGGTCGATCAGCAGCAAGACAGGGCCCGCTGCCTGCATGACCGTGGGCGAAGTCTCCAAGCCCAAGATCACTGCGTTGATGACGATCAAGGTCAGGATGGTGCGTTGAAACAGCGGGGTGTTCAGCCACGCTTGGACGTGTTGACGCAGGGGGCTCAAGGGCACGGCAGAAGGACTCATGGTGAATCGGTGTGGTTAAAAACAGGGATTGTCGGGCATTCTGCGCATGGTTGAGCGGCCTTGTGCCTGCGCGGGTTTACAGTCGTCGCCATGTCCCCCGTTCCCTTTCATGTCTTGCCCGTCTTGGTGCTCGCGCAGTTCGCGGGCACCTCTTTGTGGTTCGCGGTCAACGCCGTCATGCCCGATTTGCAGCTGGCTTTTGGTTGGCCAGCCACGGCCGTGGGCAGCCTCACCTCGGCTTTGCAATGGGGCTTCATCGTGGGCACTTTGGTGTTTGCGCTCTTGGCCTTGGCCGATCGCTTTCGCGCCACGCGGGTATTTTTGTGCTGCGCAATGGCTGGTGCGGCTTGCACCGTGGGCGCTTGGGCCATGGTGGCGGACTTCACGGTGCTGCTGTTTTGGCGCTTTGCCACGGGGTTTTTCTTGGCAGGCATTTACCCGGTGGGCATGAAGATCGCTTCGCAGTGGTACCGCCAAGGCTTGGGGGCCGCGTTGGGTTATTTGGTGGGCGCCTTGGTCTTGGGCTCGGCCAGTGCGCACGGGCTGCGTGCCGTGGCCGATGCGCTGCCCTGGCCCAGCATCATGTTGGGTGTGGCTGCTTTGGCCGCGGCTGGGGGCTTGCTCATCCTCACGCTGGGTGAGCCGCCGCAAGCGCCCGTGCGCGTGACCCACTTGCAGTGGCAAGCCCTGGGCATGCTGTGGACCGATAAACGGGTGCGCAGCTCGGTCTTGGGCTATTTCGGCCACATGTGGGAGATCTACACCCTGTGGGTGTTGCTGCCGCTGATTTTGGGCACGCGCTTGTCGGGGGTGGACTTGTCGTGTGCGGCCTTTGTGATGCTGGGCAGCGGTGCGCTGGGTTGTGTGCTCGGCGGGCATGCGGCGCGGCGTTGGGGCAGTGCGCGGGTGGCGGCCCTGTGTTTGGGCGTCAGCGGCCTGTGCTGCTTGTTGGCGCCGCTGCTCATGCACGCGCCCGACGTCGTGTTTTATGCGTGGTTGCTGCTGTGGGGCATCACCGCGGCGGGCGATTCGCCCCAGTTTTCAACCCTCACCGCGCGCAACTCGCCCCCGCAAGCGGTGGGCAGTGTGCTCACGCTGACCAACAGCATCGGTTTTGCCATCAGCACCCTGAGCATTTTGTTGTTCGTGGCCTTGAGCGACGGGCTGCCGCTGGGCTGGGTGCTGACGGGTTTGGCCTTGGGGCCTGCTTTGGGTTTGTGGGCCTTGCGGCCTTTGGTGCGGGAAGGTATCTAGGCTTGGCGGGCAATGCGCTGAACCTGTCTCGCTGGCCACGCCAAGTGCCGCGCTGAGCGCAAATGCTAAGGGCTTGACGGGTGGCTGGACTGGATGCGCTGCACATGCGCCAGCAGTGAGCGCATGGCCACGGGCCAGAGGCGTTCGGGCACGTCGGCGTAAGCCAATTTCACCCAGTCTTCGGGGCCGCCTTGGGGCAGGGCGGCCATGGCCCGCGCCACCTTGGCTTCGCGGGCGAGCCGGTGGGCTTTGAGTTGGGCGATGGCCGCGCGTGCGCCGCCATGTTCGGGGCTGCTGGGGTGGTCGGCACTGCGCGGCCAGTCGCCCATGACGTGGCCGTGCGCGGGCAAGATGAAGTGCACGCCCCACCGCGCGCACAGCGCGTCGAGCTTGTCGAGTGAGTTCAGGTAATCGTCCATGTTGCCGTCGGGCGGGTCGATCACGGTGGTGCTGCCGTTGAGGATGTGGTCGCCAGAAAACAGCAAACCGTCTTCCTCGATCAGCACACACAGGTGGTTGGCCGCGTGGCCGGGCGTGTGCACCGCGCGCAAGGTGTGCGTGTGTTCGTGGCCGCTGAGCACCAGGGTTTCGCCATCGCGCCATTCGCGGTCGGGTGTGAAGCGGCTGTGGGCGCGGGCGGTGGCGGCGCTGGACAGGCCCAAGATGGGCGGGCGGTGGGCGCACAGCGCTTGCAAGCGTGCCGCGCCGGGGGCGTGGTCGGGGTGTGAGTGGGTGCAGACGATGGCGCGCAGCGACGCGCCGCACAGTCGCCACAAGCGGTCGATGTGTTCGGGCTCGTCCGGGCCGGGGTCAATGACCACGTGGCCGCTCTCGGGGTCGCCCACGATGTAGCTGTTGGTGCCAGGCCCGGTCATGACGCCGGGGTTGGGCGCGCTCAGCCGCTGCACGTGGCGCAGCAGCGGCACGGCGTGTTGGCTTTGCCAGTCCAGCGGGTGGTCCACCTGCCCGTCGGGGCAGACCAAGGCGAGTTCACCAAACGGCGCTTCGTGTTCCATGTGGCGCGATTCGCGCCCGCCCAAGCGCCCCGCGCGTGGGCAGCTCGTCCACAGGGGTTCGTCGCTGAGCGCGCACGCGTCCAACAGGCTTTGTGCGTTGGGGTGGGCACCGAGGCGCTCCAGCGTTTTGACCGTGGGGTAGATCATGAAAAAGTCGCCCGCTTGGTGCCGCGCCAGCGCATCGGCGGGCCGCACCCATTGCGGCTCGAATTGCTCGCGCTCGTCGGCCACCGGGGTTTGGTGTTCGGGCATGCGGGCGATCAAAAACGGCACGTCAAAGCGTTTGGGCAAATCGCGGTCGGTGATCCAGTGCGCCAGCACCCAAACATCCGCACCCGCCAGCACCCAGCCGCGTGCGGCGCATTGCACGGCCAAGGGGGCGTGGCGGTCCAGGGTGGCGATGTCGGCGTCGTCCACCCAGTGCCCATCGGCGCGGCGCGCCAGCAGCACACCCAGCTCTTCAAAACTCTCGCGAATGGCCGCCAAGGCTTGTGTCAGGTGGGTGTCCGATTGCTGGGGGCGGTGCGTGCTGTGCGCGTGGCTGTTGTGGTCGCTGGGCTCAATACCGCCGCCCGGAAACACATACGCCCCCGGCGCGAAGCTGGCGCTCATCGAGCGGCGCGTCATCAGCACCTCAATGCCGGGGCGGCTCAGCTCGGTGCTGTCGCGCACCAAGAGCACGGTGGCCGCTGAGAGCAGGGGGGCGGGGGTGCGCCCTGGGCGCACGTGTTGGGTGGGTCGGACCATGGACTTCAGTGCGCCACCGAGCGCGAAAACAAATGAATGACCAACACCCCCGCGATGATCAAGCCCATGCCGATGAGGGCGGGGGCATCCAAGCTTTGGCCAAACCACAGCCAAGCGATGAGTGAGATCAACACGATGCCCACGCCCGACCAAATGGCATAAGCCACGCCGGTCGGCACCGTGCCCAAGGTTTGCGCCAAACACCAAAACGACACGGCGTAGCCCAGCACCGTGGCCACGCTGGGCCACCATCGCGTGAAGCCCTCGGAGGTCTTGAGCAGGGAAGTGGCCACCACCTCGGCAACGATGGCCACGCCCAAATACAGGTAAGCGGTTTGCATGCCGCCACTCTAGCAGTGAGCGCGGCGCCGGAGATCAGCCTAAGCTTTGGCTGCTCTGCACATCGGCGTCGAATTGGGCCATGGCGGCGAGCGTCAAGGGGTCGGTGGCCAAGCTGGCGGCGAAGTCCGGGCGCACGGTCGCTGCGGCCGCGCCGTGGGCCATGAGTTGGGCCAACACGTCGGCGCTTTTGATGCTGGCGGCCAGCAATTGCGGGCCTTGGTGTTGCGCGGCCACACAGGCGCGAATCAGCGCCCACACATCGCGCCCATCGGCCTGCAAACGCCCCACATACGGTGCCACCCAATGCGCACCTTGCTGCTGCGCCCACAGCAGTTGCATGGGGTTGGACAGGCCGGTGAGCAGCGTGGGCACGCCCCAGGCTTGCACCTCGTGCAAGACCGCTTGCCAATCGGGGTGGCAGGGCAGTTTGATGGTCAGGCGCAGGCGGGCTTGGCGCGCCAAGGGCAGGAGTTGGCCGAGCCAGTCGGCGGCTTCGCCCGCATCGGCGCGTGGCAATTGCAGCATCAACTCGGGCAAACGGTGCTCGCCAGCGGCCAAGACCAATCGGCGGTAACCCGCCAAGCTCACGGGCAGGCCGGCTTGCAAGACCAGCGTGGGGTTGGTGGTCACGCCTTGCACCGCCGGGCAGCCTGCGGGCAGGGTCCATTGCTGAGCGTCGGCGCTGTCCAGGTAGAGCTTCATGCGTGGTCCTGTTTGAGGAAGATGTCTTTGTCGGGGAAGAACTGGCTGTGCAGCGGCAACAAGGCCCCGCCCATGGCGCGGGCGTGTGCGCCGACCCGACCGCTGAGCAGCTCGGGTTGGTGCATGCCGTCGAAGCGGTATTGTTGCAAGGCCTCGCGCGTGGCGTCTTTGAGCGCGGCCATCAGCGGTGCGCCGAGCGAGCCGTCCATCACCACTGCGTCCAAGTCGAGCAGGGCGGCGGCGCTGGCCACGGTCATGGCCAAGGCCCGGCTGGCTTGGGCCAGCCAAGCTTGGGTGTGTGGGGCGTAAGCCGCGTCCATGATGCTGTCGCGGTGCACCTGCAAGGCGTCGTGTCCTGCCGCAATCAGGGCTTGTTCGAGCTGCCAGCCAGAGGCCTGTTGCAGCAGTTGCGGTGGTGCTGGGGTGCCGGGCGTGGCCAGGCCCACCGGCAAGGAACCGATGGCGCCCGCGTTGCCGCGCTCACCGCCCATGATGTGGCCGGCCAAGACCAAACCACCGCCCACAAACGTGCCCACATAGATGTAGAGAAAGCTGCGCAGCGTGCGGCCATGGCCTTGGATGAGTTCGGCCACACAGGCCGCAGTGGTGTCTTTGGCGAACGCCACCGGCAGGGGCGTGAGCGCTTGCACGGCGGCTTGCAGGTCGATGTGTTCCCAACGCGCCAGCGCGAGCGCGGCGTCCCCGCCCATGAGGTCGGCCCATTGGTGCAGCGACAGCGGGGCCGTCAGGCCCACGCCCACGGTGCGCGCCCACAGCGGCCCCATGCGTTGCTCCAGCGTGGCCAAGCCTTCGGCGATGGTGTTGAGCAGTTGGTCGGGGTCGGGGTAGGGGTGGTGAAATTCCAAGCGCTGAATGGGCTGACCACAGAAGTCGGCCACCAACAACTCCAAGTTGCGCCGACCGACCTGAATGCCCACGCCAAAAGCCCCTTCGGGGTTGAGCGACAAGGGCACCGAGGGCTGGCCCACTTTGCCGCGCACCGGTTCTTGTTTGATGAGCAAACCGTCATCGAGCAGGCGGCCCACGATGATGGCCACGGTTTGGCTGGAGAGTTGCGTCAGGCGCGCCAAGTCCGCTTTGGGGATGGCCCCGTGGTGGCGGATGGCTTGTAAAACGATGCGCTCGTTGAACTGGCGCATACCGTTGTGGTTGGAGCCGCGCATGCGGCGCGGGCTCAGGTCTGGTTCGGCGGGGGTGTCGGCGAGCATGCGGGCAATCGGGAGGCCTTCAGTTGAGGATCACGCCTTTGCAGAACAGGGCGTTGCCGTAGGCCGTGGCCTCACCGCTTTGCACGATGAGGCTGGCGCCCCCGATTTTGTCGTAAAACGCAAAACGCTCCACGGCCTCCACCGCGTCGGCGTTGCCCCCGGCTTGCGTAACCAGGTTCACCACCGCTTGTTGGGCCGCGGTGCGGTGCCCTTCGGGGCTGCCGCACACACGCATGAAGGCCACCGGTTGCGGCACGTCGTTGGCCAGGGGAAAGACCGACAAAACGGCGCGGCTCACACGCTCCAGGCTGTGGCCGGGCAGGCGCACCACGGGCTTGCCCCGGCTCAAGAAATCGGCGGTGAAGTTGGCGTCCACCACGGCCACCCATTCGCCGTGGCCCATGGCGCACAGGTGCATGAGCAATTCGGGTGTCAGCAGCGGGTCGATGCCCTTCAGCATGGGGCGGCCTCGGTTTCAGTGCTCAGCGTGGCCGGGTCAATGGCCCCAGTGATCAGGCCCACGATTTCTTCGGGGTTGGTTTGGCGCGTCAAGCGGTTGCAAATGATGCGGCCTTGACGGAAGACAAAAATGCGGTCCACCAAATCAAAGACTTGGCGCAGGTTGTGGCTGATGATGATCAGCGGCACGCCGCGCGCCTTCAGGCCTTGAATGATCGCTTCCACGCGGGCGGTTTCGGCCACGCCCAGCGCGGCGGTGGGTTCGTCTAGGATGATCAGGTTTTTGGCAAAACCGGCCGCGCGCGCAATCGCCACGCACTGGCGTTGTCCGCCGGACATGCCGCGCAGGCTCTCCGACATGTCTTGAATCTTCACGCCGGTGGTGGCCAGCATGCTGGCCGAGCGCTCGCGCATGGCCTTGTGGTTGAGCACCGACAACGGACCCAAATTCAAGCGGGTGAGTTCGCGGCCCAAAAAGATGTTGGCGGGCACGTCCAGGTCTTCGGCCAAGGCCAGGGTTTGGTAAACGGTTTCAATGCCTTGCTCGCGGGCGTCCAAGGGGGAGTCGAAGGACACGGTGCGCCCGCTGAGCACGATCTCGCCCGCGTTTGGCTGTTCCACGCCCGTGATCAGCCGCACAAAGGTGCTTTTGCCCGCGCCGTTGTCGCCCACGATGGCGACGTGTTCGCCAGGCAGGAGTTGGAAATGGGCGTCGGTCAGGGCCTTGACGCCGCCGTAGTGCTTGGTTAGGCCAGTGATGTGTAAAACGGGGGTGTTGGCGTTCATGGGCTGGGTGTTTTGCTTTGAGATGGGGCAAGCATCGGGGATTTGGCGTTCTGAGGGTATTGGTAAAACTACTAGGTTTATTTATTCCGGGTTTGCGCTTTAATTCGCTCACAGCAGACACAGTCCTCGCGCCTGCTGGTCTTGCAAACTTATTCAATAACCGGAGATCAACTGATGATGAACAAACGCACTTTCGGCAAATTCGCCCTTGTCGCCACCGTGGCCGCCGTGTTGGTGGCTTGTGGCAAAAAAGAAGAAGCCGCACCGGCCGCCGCTGGCGCGGCCACAGAACTGACGGTGGCCTACATCACCAACGGTAACACCAACGAAGGCTGGACCCTGATCAACGGTGGCGCCAAAGCCGCTGGCGCCGCCGCTGGCGTCAAGTTCATTGAACTGGCCGCTGAAAAAGGCGAGTTGTCCAAGCAATTGGCGATTGTTGAAGACATGATCACCCGCAAGGTCAACGCCATCGCCATCGCCCCCGTGGACTCCGCCGGCATTGCGCCCGCCATCAACAAAGCCTTGGCCGCTGGCATCAAGGTGGTGGCCGTGGACACCGGCATCACCGGCGCCGACATCACGTCTTACGTGGCCACCGACAACATTAAGGCCGCTGAAGTGCAGGGCAAGTGGGCCGCCACCCAAATTCAAGACGGCGACACCGTGATCTACGTCACCGGCGATCAAGGCCAGTCCACCGGTCAAGAGCGCAAAAAAGGCTTTGTGGACGCCCTCAACGCCGATCGCAAAAACGTCAAGATCGTTGAAGTGCCCACCACGTGGGACCAAACCATGGCCCAAAACGGCGTGGAAGCTGCGTTGCGCGCCAACCCCAAGGCCAAGGTCATTGCCTGCGCTTGGGACGGCGGCGCTTTGGGTGCCAAAGCCGCTCTGATGGCCGCGGGCAAAAAGCCCGGCGATATCAAGATCGCTGGCTTTGACGGTTCGCCCGGCGGCTTGGACATGATGAAAGAAGGCTGGCAGCAGGCCAACGCCGCGCAGATGTTGGCCAAGATCGGTCAAGTCGGTGTGGAAACCGCCATTGCCGCCGCCAAAGGTCAGCCGGTTGAGAAGCGCATCGACACCGGTTCGTTCTTGGTCTTGCCTGAGAACGTGGACCAATTCGCCCAAGACTCTGGCGTGGGCCAGTTCATGAAGTCGAAGTAATTGAGTTGGTGAGTTGAAGGCGGCTGCGCCTGCGTGGCCGCCTTCTTTTTTTTGAGGTATCAACATGTTCAAGCGTTTGACCCGACAAGAGTGGTACGGGGCCATGGTGGCCGTGCTGGTGCTCGGTGCGTTGCTGTCGATCGCATCACCGTATTTTTTGACCACCGGCAACCTGTCCAACATCTTGGTGCAGGCCTCGGTGATTGCTTTGCTCGCTGGCGGGCAGACCTTTGTGATTCTGACCGGCGGCGTGGATTTGGCGGTCGGTGCGCTCACGGCCTTGGCCGGGGCTTTGTGTGGCTATTGGATGGTGAAGTTGGGCGTGAACCCCTACTTGGCCATGGCCGGTGCGCTGGCCGTTGGTTTGGCCGTGGGCTCGTTCAACGGGTATTTGGTGGCCTTTGTGGGCATCCCATCCTTCATCGTCACCTTGGGCGGTTTGACCCTGTGGCGCGGTTTGGCGTTTGACTTGACTGGCGGCTTTGACATGGCCGGTTTGCCAGCGCCTTTCCCCTTCATCGGTTACGGCACGTTGCTGGGTGTGCCCATGCCCATCGTGATTACCGCCGTGTTTTTTGTCGCCATGGCCTTTGTGCTCAACAGCACCAAGCTGGGCCGGTATGTGTACGCCATGGGCTCCAACGAAATGGGTGCGCGGCAGGTGGGTATCAACATCCGTTGGTACAAGCTGGGGGTGTACGTGGTCTCCGGCTTGTTGTGCGCTGTGGCGGCCATGGTGTTGATGGCGCGCATGGACTCGTCGAGCGGCAAAATGGCGCAAATGTTCGAGCTCGACGCGATTGCCGCCGTGATCTTGGGCGGAACGTCCCTGTTCGGCGGGCGCGGCAGCATTTGGGGCAGTTTGTTCGGTGCGGTGCTCATCACGATGATCCGCAACGGCATGAACCTGTTGGAGATTTCACAATTCAAACAAATGATGGCCATCGGTGCGGTGGTGATCATTGCGGTGTGGATCGATGTGTTGCGCCGCCAACACCTGTTGAGAAAATAAATCCATGCACACACATTTGGCGGTCTTGGGTGAGGCCTTGATGGACTGCATCGCGCAGCCCGACGGGCGCTTGCTGCCCCTGATGGGCGGCAGCCCGTACAACATGGCCCGGGCCGCTGCGCGTCGCGGCGCCACGGTGAGTTACCTCAACCCCCTGTCGAGTGACAGCTTTGGGCAACAACTGGGGGGCTTGCTCAGGGCCGACGGCGTGGCCACGGTGGGTGGTGGAAGTGCCAAGCCCACGTCCTTGGCGGTGGTGCAGTTGCGCGACGGCCAGCCCAGTTACGGCTTTTACCGCGAGGGCATTGCCGACCGCGATTACACCCCCGCGTCGGTGCTGGCGCTGTTGCCCAGCAAGCCAGGCGTTTTGCACACCGGCTCTTTGCTGTTGGTGCCGCCCGAACACGACAAGGCCGTGGCGGTGTTGCAGGCCGCGCGCGAGCGGGGCTGGACCATCAGTGTGGACGTGAACCTGCGCGTGAAGCTCGCCACCGACGTGGCGGCGTATGTGCAAGCGGTGTTGGGCGTTTTGCCTTGGGTTGACTGGCTCAAAGCCAGCGATGAAGACCTTGAGGTGTTGGGCTTCGCGGGCGTGGCCATGGGCGATGCACAGCGCTTGGTGGCGCAACTGCGGGGCTTGGCTGGACCGGGACGTTTGTCGCGTGTGGCGTTGACGTTTGGGGCCGAAGGCGCTTATTTGGATGTGGATGGCCAAACGGCGCAGGCCGTTGCGCCGCGTGTGGCGGTGGTCGACACGGTGGGCGCTGGCGACACCTTTTGGGGCAATTGTTTGGGTGATTGGTGCGAGCAGGCGCATGGTGCGCCGCAGCGCGTGACGGACACCTTGCAGTTGGCCATGAAGGCCGCGGCCATCAACTGCACCCGCGCCGGTTGCGAGCCGCCGACCTGGGCCGAGGTACAAGCCCGATAATGCGGGCATGCGCATCCGATTCACCAAAATGCAGGGCGCGGGCAACGACTTTGTGGTGCTCGACGAAACCCAACAACGCTGGCCCTTGAGCCCGGCGCATTATCGGCGCTTGGCCGACCGCCATTTTGGGGTGGGCGCCGATCAAATCTTGAGCGTGCGCCCAGCGCCCACGCCTGAGGTGGACTTTGAATACGTCATCCACAACGCCGATGGCGGTGAGGTTGAACACTGCGGCAACGGCGCACGTTGTTTTGTGCGTTTTGTGCACGATCAAGGCTTGAGCACGCGCAACCCCTTGCGTGTGAAAGTCAAAAAAGGCGTCATCGAATTGGCCTTGCGGGCCGACGACGCGGTGCGCGTGGACATGGGCGCACCGGTCTGGTCGCCCGAGCAAGTGCCGTTTGATGAGCGCGGCTTGAGTGCGTTTTATTTGGGCAATTTGGCTCGCTGGCCCTTGGACGGACCCAGCGGGGTGGTGTGGGCTTCGGTGGTGTCCATGGGCAACCCGCACTTGGTGATGCTGGTCGACGATGTGCAGACCGCACCGGTGGCCTTGGTGGGGCCTGGCTTGGAGCGCCACCCACGATTCCCCGAGCGGGTCAATGTGGGCTTCTTGCAAGTCGTCTCACCCCAAGAGGTTCGCCTGCGGGTGTTTGAACGCGGCGCGGGCGAAACCTTGGCCTGCGGCACCGGCGCTTGTGCCGCCGTGGTGTGCGGCATTCGTTGGGGCATGTTGAAAGGCCCTGTGCGCGTGCATACCCGCGGCGGGGTGCTGGAGATCGACTGGCACGACAATGCCATGCACGACGCCCCCGTGATCATGAGCGGTCCGGCCACCCACGTGTTCGCGGGTGAGATCGAATTGCCCGATGTGCTTTGAACCGACCCGAGAGTGAACCCCAAATGAATGCCAATGCTTTGCCCCCCCTCACCGAAGAAGACATCGCCGATTTCCTGATCAACACCCCCGACTTCTTCGAGCGGCACGCGGCCTTGCTCGCCTCGGTGCAACTCACCAGCCCACACGGCCAGCGGGCCGTGAGTTTGCAAGAGCGACAGGCCGAGATGCTGCGCGAGAAAATCCGCCACTTGGAACTCAAAGCCGCCAACATGATTCGCTTTGGGCAAGAAAACACCGTGACCGCGACACGCTTGCACGACTGGACGCTGACGCTGTTGCAAACCGCCGACGCCAACACCTTGCCGCAGGTGTTGGTGCAGTCCGTGCGTGAGCGCTTTGCGGTGCCACAAGTCGCGCTGCGGGTTTGGGGTGTGCAACCCGAATTTGTTGGGGCGCCCCATGTGTGCCCACCGGACGAGGCGGTGCAAGATTTTGCCCGTGCCTTGGACAAGCCGCTGTGTGGTCCCAACACCGGTGTGTTGGTGGTGCAGTGGCTCGACGACCCGTCGGCGGTGGCCTCTGTGGCGGTCGTGGCCTTGCGCGAGCCGCAGGGCGGGGCGGTTTTTGGTGTGTTGGTGATGGGCTCCGACGACCCCCAACGCTTTGGTGCCGACATGGGCACCGACTTTTTGGGCCATCTCTCGGCCCTGGCCAGCGCGGCCTTGCAGCGCTTGCGCCAGCCACACCAGGCTTGACTCCCGCGATGGACCCCCAAGGCGATTGGGTGAGCGTGTACCTGTCACACGTCAGGGACCACAAACGCTTGGCCGCACGCACCGTGGCCCTCTACACCTTGGATTTGTCGCGCTTGACGGCGCTGGCCGACACCGCCGGCGTGGCCCTGACATCGGTGCAGCCCAGCCACATTCGCCGTTGGGTCGCGCAAATGCACAGCGCCGGGCGTTCGCCCCGGGGCATCGCTCTCATTGTGTCGGGCTGGCGCGGCTTTTACCATTGGATGACGCGTTACGGGCACATGGCCCACAACCCGGTTCAGGGTGTGAGAACCCCCAAGGCGGCCAAACCCTTGCCCAAGGCCTTGGGGGTGGACGATGCTGTGCGCTTGGTGCAGCACCAACAAGCCAGCGATGCGCCTGAGTTGGAGGCCCGCGATGCGTGCATCACCGAGTTGTTGTATGGCTGTGGCTTGCGCATCGCGGAATTGGTCGGTCTGGATGTGCAAGCCGGCCCGGACAGCTTGGGCTGGATCGATGTGCAAGACGGTGTCGCGCATGTGTTGGGCAAAGGTGCCAAGCGGCGCAGCGTGCCCATCGGCACCGCCGCGTTGACCGCATTGCAAGCCTGGTTGGGGGTGCGCGCGCAGTGGTTGGGGCCAACCCATGATGCCTTGGCCTTGTTTGTGGGTGATCGCGGCCAGCGACTGTCGCCGCAGCACATCCGGGTGCGGCTCAAGCGGCGCTCGCAATTGGCCGGCTTGAGCACGCCGGTGCACCCGCACATGCTGCGCCATTCCTATGCCAGCCACCTGTTGCAGTCCAGTGGCGATTTGCGAGCCGTTCAAGAGTTGTTGGGCCACGCCAGCATCAGCACCACACAGGTGTACACCCGGTTGGACTTTCAACATTTGGCCAAGGTGTACGACGCGGCGCACCCGCGAGCGCAGGCCCGCAGCGACCACAGCCCAGAACCCTTGCCCGTATCGCGAAAACCCCGCAGCGTTTGACTGGGGGCTTTTGTCATCCCCGCGTCAATGCGCTGGCATACACTGTCGTGTTGTGACTGAACGCTTAACGCCAAACACCATGTCTCTTATTCCCGCGACGATCCTCACCGGTTTTTTGGGTTCGGGCAAAACCACCCTGCTCAAGCGCGTGCTCAGCGAGGCCCACGGCCAAAAAATCGCGGTCATCGAAAACGAATTCGGTGAAGAAAACATCGACAACGAGATCTTGGTGTCCGACACCACCGAAAACATCATTCAAATGAGCAACGGGTGCATCTGTTGCACGATTCGCGACGATTTGCGCGCCACCTTGCAAGACTTGGCCACACGCAAGCGCAAAGGTGAAATTGACTTTGAACGCGTCATCATTGAGACCACCGGCTTGGCCGACCCCGGCCCGGTGGCGCAAACCTTCTTTATGGACGATGAAGTGGCCGAGCAGTATTTGCTCGATGGCATACTGACCTTGGTCGACGCCAAACACGCCGAGCAGCAACTCAACGACCGGCAAGAAGCGCGCCGACAAGTGGGCTTTGCCGACCAAATGTTCATCAGCAAAAGCGACTTGGTCACCCCAGAGGCCTTGCAAGCGCTGACCCACCGGCTCAAGCACATGAACCCCCGCGCACCCATGACGCAGGTTCACTTTGGCGAAGTCTCACTCGACAAGGTGTTGGACCTGCGCGGTTTTAACCTCAATGCGCGTTTGGATATCGACCCCGATTTCTTGAAGGACGACGCACACGACCATGACCATGGTCATGTGCATGGTCCGGACTGCGGGTACGATCACCATGACCATGAACACGCGCATCACCACCACCATCACGACGACGATGTGAAGAGTTTTGTCTACCGCGCCACGCGCCCCTTTGAGCCGGCCAAATTGGAGGATTTTTTGGGCGCCATCGTGCAGGTGTACGGCCCGCGCATGCTGCGCTACAAAGGTGTGCTCGATATGCAAGGCACCGAACGCAAGGTGATTTTCCAAGGCGTGCACCAACTCATGGGCAGCGACTTGGGTCCGCCTTGGCCAACGGGCGAGGCCCGTGTGAGCAAAATGGTGTTTATTGGCATTGATTTGCCCAAAGACATCTTGATGCAAGGTTTGGAGCAATCCTTGGTGGCTGCGTGATGTTTTGGGCTTTTTTTAACAGCTTTGCCCCCCCGCCGGCCCAAGACAAAACCGCCGGTGCGTCCAAACCGGGTATAAACAGCCCTGCGTTGACGAGCCCGTCCATGCAACCGTCCTTGGGTGTGCGCACCTCAGACCGTGATTTGTCAGGACCAAAGATGAGAGCACTTGTGAAATCCCCGGCCAAAAAGACCGCCAAGTCTGCGGCACCGACCGCCAAGCAGCGGCCCAAGGTGAGCACCGCGCCCACGCCGGCGAAAAAAACCGCCAAAGTCGCGCCCAAACCTGCGACCAAAGCCACGCCCAAAAAACCGCTTAAAAAACCGGTGCCAGTGGTGGCCGCCAAGTCGCCCGCAAAGAAAGCGGTGGCCAAGTCTGCAGCGGCACCCGTGAAAAAACCCGTGGCCAAGCCAATATCTAAACCAACACCCAAGTCAACCACCAAGTCCACACCCAAACCCATCGCCAAGTCAGCAGCCAAGCCTGTCGCGCTTGCGCCCACGCCACCGGTGGTGGTCACACCCAGCAAACCGGTGGGCAAACGCGCTGCCAAAAAAGTCATGATGGAACAAATGACCCAAGCGGTGGTGGTGCCCACGCATGCGCCCGATGCGGCCAAAGCCACTTTTTCTCAAACCCCCGAACGATTCATAACCCCTGTGACTGTCCAGACGCCCGCCAAAAAAGACGCCAAACGCGCCAACAATTGGAAAACCACGCCCGTTGAGCAACTCGCCGATGCCGATGTCATGGCCATGCCCGACAGCGAATACATGAACGATGTGCAGCAGGCTTTTTTCCGCCGCAAGTTGCAACAACTCAAGGCCGACATGTTGGCCAACGCCGGTGAGACCACCGAACACCTGCGCGAAGACACCTCGGTCATGCCCGACCCAGCCGATCGGGCCACCATCGAAGAAGAACACGCCTTGGAGTTGCGCACGCGCGACCGTGAGCGCAAGCTGCTTAAGAAGATTGAGCAGGCCATTGTGCGCATCGACGCGGGCGACTATGGTTACTGCGACGAAACCGGTGAACCCATTGGCGTGGGCCGCTTGATGGCGCGCCCCACCGCCAACCTGTCGCTTGAGGCCCAGCAGCGGCGCGAACTCAAGCAAAAAATGTTTGGCGACTGACCGATCCACGCCTGTTCAAGGCAAACCCCAGCCACCGTGCGCGGTCGCTGGGGTTTTTTCCGTTCAGGGCCACCGTGTTGTGAAATGCGGCACACCAATATGGGGCAGTTGGTTTTCACGCATCACATTCAAAGCCTCTGCTAAGTGCTTGCTTTTGTTTGATTTTTATCCAAATACTTTATCTTAAATCGGTTCTAAGTGGTTGATTTCATTGAAAAAAATCGCTTCAACGGCTTGCCAAGACCGCTTTTCCTGCTAAAGTGGGATTTAGTGCAATTAAGTGGTGAAAAGTGTATTTTCGGATTTAAAACCCATGTTCCAAGGTGCTTCCTCTATTAATCTCGATTCCAAGGGCCGCTTGTCGGTGCCCACGCGGCACCGTGACGCCTTGAGCCAGACGGGGAGCCAGCTCACCATCACCAAGCACCCACACGGCTGCTTGCTGGTTTTTCCTCGCGCCGAATGGGAGATTTTTCGTGATCGCATCGCCGCTTTGCCGATGGATGCGCAGTGGTGGAAGCGCATCTTTTTGGGCAATGCCCAAGACGTCGAGATGGATGCGGCGGGGCGGGTTTTGGTGGCACCCGAATTGCGCACCGCCGCGGGCATCAGCAAAGAGGCGATTTTGTTGGGCATGGGTGACCATTTGGAACTGTGGGATGCCCAAGTCTACGCCGCCAAAGAGGCGCAAGCCATGCAGGACGGCATGCCCAATGTCTTCAAGGACTTTTCTTTTTAAGGTTGGCGGTGAACAGTCCATGGACCCATCAAACCGTCTTGTTGAGCGAAGCCGTGACGGCGCTGCAGGTCAACCCAGACGGTCATTACATCGACGCCACCTTCGGGCGCGGTGGGCATTCGCGTCTGATCCTGAGCCAGCTCGGCGAGCGTGGGCGTTTGACGGTGTTCGACAAAGACCCGCAAGCCATCGAAGCGGCCCAAGCTTTGGCGGCCCAGGATGCGCGCGTGGGTGTTCGCCACCAAGCCTTTCGCCATGTGGGCGAACTCGAAGCCCTCAGCGTCGATGGCCTGCTCATGGACATTGGTGTGAGTTCGCCCCAAATCGACGACCCACAACGCGGATTTTCATTTCGACACGACGGCCCACTGGACATGCGCATGGACACCACGCGCGGCCAATCCGTTGCCCAATGGCTGGAAACGGCCGACGTTGCCATCATGGCGGAGGTCATTCGTGAATACGGCGAAGAACGGTTTGCTCAACCGATTGCAAAGGCGATTGATCGTCGCCGACAGGAACGGGGCCCAATTCGCACCACCAGCGAGTTGGCCGAAATCGTGGCTGGCGCGGTCAAAACCCGCGAGCCGGGCAAGGACCCTGCAACGCGCACATTTCAGGCTTTTCGGATTTTCATCAACGCCGAGCTTGAAGAGCTGCAACACGCGCTAGAAGGCAGTTTGCACGTGCTCAAACCCGCAGGCCAATTGGTGGTGATCAGCTTTCATTCGTTGGAAGACCGCATCGTCAAGCAATTCATGGCGCAGCATTCTCGCGCTGTGTTCGACCGTCGCGCGCCGTTTGCGCAGCCCGTGGCCATGGCGCTGCGTGATGTTCGTCGCGTCATGCCGTCGAGCGAAGAGGTGAGCGCCAACCCCCGTTCGCGCAGTGCCGTGATGCGCGTGGCCACACGCACCGAGGTGGCGGCATGACGCGCGTGTCCATCGGCTTGGTGCTGGCGATTGTGGCCAGTGCTTTTTATTTGGTTCACACCCAATACGAATCTCGCCGTTTGTACAGCGAGGTCGACCGTGCACAAGCCCAGAGTCGTCGGCTGGCGGCTGAAAACGAGCAGCTGCAAGTGCTCAAGCGCGCCCAAGCCACACCCGCTCGTGTGCAGCAGCTGGCCAGTCAACGGTTGGAGATGCGTGCGGTCACGCCGGGCATCACGCATTACGTGGCGGGTTTTGAGCGGCAGGCTCAGCCGCTGGAGGAGCGGCCATGAGTCGCGGCGGCATCAACTTCAGCAACAGCCCGTTGTTGGCCAGCAAAACACCGGTGTGGCGCAGCAAGCTGGTGGTGGGTTTGCTGGCCTTGGGCTTTGTGACCTTGGCCTTGCGTGCGACCTACATACAGGTCATTGGCAACGACTTTTTCCAAACCCAAGGGCAGGTGCGTTTTGCACGCACCTTGGAATTGCCCGCCAACCGCGGGCGAATTTTGGACCGAAACGGTTTGATATTGGCCTCCAGTGTCGAAGCCAAAAGCATTTGGGCGATTCCCGAGGACGTGGCCAAAGCCGACCCCAAGATGCCCGAATTGGCGCGCCTGTTGGGCATGCCATTGCCAGAGCTGCGCAAACGCTTGGCCAACGAAGACAAAACCTTTGTTTGGATCAAGCGGCAAGTCGATGAGCCGGTGGCCAAAGAGATTGCGGCGTTGAAGATGGCGGGCATTCACCAGTCGCGCGTCTACAAACGGCAATACCCCGAGGGCGAAGCCGCAGCGCATTTGGTGGGTTTCACCAATGTGGAAGACGCAGGCCAAGAAGGCGTTGAGTTGGCGTTTAACCGGCAACTCTCTGGTCAGGCGGGCTCGCGCCGGGTCATCAAGGACCGATTGGGGCGTGTGGTCGAAGACATGCGCGATGTGGTGGCCCCCGTCGATGGTCAAGACCTGCAGCTCTCCATCGACAGCAAGATTCAATACTTTGCTTACCAAAAATTGGTGGACGCGGTGAAGACGCAAAAAGCCAAGGCCGGCAGTGTGGTGGTGCTCGATGCACGCACCGGTGAGGTCTTGGCCTTGGCCAATTACCCCAGCTTTAACCCCAACCGACGGGTCAACCTCAGCGGTGAGCAGTTGCGCAACCGCGCACTCACCGACAGCTTTGAGCCGGGTTCCACCATGAAACCGTTTGTGGCCGCATTGGCCATGGACCGTGGCTTGGTCAAGGCCAGCAGCACCATCCAAACCGCGCCAGGTCGTTTAACGATTGGCGGCTCCACCATCAACGACGCCCACCCGCACGGGGCCTTGACCTTGGCTGAGGTGGTGCAGAAGTCGAGCAACGTGGGCACGGTGAAGGTGGCGATGCAAATGCACCCCCGCGATATGTGGGAGAGCTACGCCCAAGCGGGCTTTGGGCAAAAGCCGCAATTGCCGTTTCCCGGGGCGGTGTCAGGTCGTTTGCGGCCTTACAAGTCTTGGCGTCCGATCGAGCAGGCCACCATGAGCTACGGTTATGGCCTGTCGGCTTCTTTGTTTCAGTTGGCTCAGGCGTACACGGTGTTTGCCAATGACGGGGAGTTATTGCCCGTGACGCTGTTGAAGTCCAACACAGCCACCGTGGGCGTGCGGGTGTTCAGCGCTGAGAGTGCCGTCTCGGTGCGGGAGATGCTGCACATGGCAGCGGGTCCGGGGGGCACGGCCCCACAGGCGCAAACCTCGGGGTATTCGGTGGGCGGCAAGACCGGGACCGCGCGCAAACAAGTGGGCAAGCAGTACGTGGCTAATAAGTACCGCACCTTTTTTGTGGGGCTGGCACCGGTTGAAAACCCACGCATTGTGGTGGCGGTGATGGTGGATGAACCCAGCAATGGCTCCTACTACGCCGGCGTGGTGGCCGCACCCGTGTTCAGCGAGACCGTGCAACAGACCTTGCGTATTTTGGGTGTACAGCCCGACCTCAGCGTCAAGCCGCAAATCGTCGCCGCGGCGGTGGAGGAGGCCCTGTGAGCCAGCGCTTCGATTCGCCCCACGATTTGGCCGTTTGGCTGCGCGAGCGTGTGTCTGGGGTATTGCACAGCGACAGTCGCAAGGTCGGCGCCCACGACGCGTTTGTGGCGTGGCCCGGGGGTGTTCACGACGCGCGCCAATTCGTCGATGCGGCTTTGGGCGATGGGGCCGCTGCGGTGGTGGTGGAAGACCAAGGCCTGGCCGCTTGGGGTCCGTGGGATGAGCGGGTGGCGAGTTTGCCGCAGCTCAAGCGACGGGCGGGCGAATTGGCCAGCGGATTTTATGGGCACCCCACACAAGCCATGGATGTGGTGGCCATCACAGGGACGAACGGCAAGACCTCAACCGCTTGGTGGTTGGCGCAATTGTTGGGCGCCTTAAAGCGTCCGTGTGCGGTGGTGGGCACGCTGGGTTTGGGTACCCCACAACACACGTCGGGCCATTGGGATTGGATACCCACGGGGTTGACGACACCCGATCCGGTGCTGTTGCATGGTCAATGCGCGCAATGGCTTCGCTCAGGCATCAAAACCTGCGTCATGGAGGCCTCGTCGATTGGTTTGGTGGAGGGGCGACTCAATGCCGTGCACATCCGGGTGGCGGTGTTCACCAATTTCACTCAGGACCATTTGGATTTTCACGGCGACATGGCGGCGTATTGGGCCGCCAAGTCCAGTCTGTTTGATTGGCCCAGTTTGTCGGCGGCGGTGATCAATGTGGACGACCCCAAAGGGCTTGAGTTGGTGGCCGCATGGCCCCATGGGGCCGATTCGCTCTGGAGCGTGGGCACACACGATCAGCCAGGGAAAGCACCTCGTTTGCAAGCGTTGGCCATTGAGCACCACGAAAACGGTCAGCGGTTCACGCTGATTGAGCGCGACGCCGAGGGCCAGACGGTGGGGCAGTGGTCGGTGCAATGCCCGCTGGTGGGCCGTTACAACGTGTCCAACCTGTTGGGTGTTTGGGGTGCTGCGCGAGCGTTGGGGGTGACCATGGAAGAAGCCATGGTGGCCACGGCTGGCCTCACCCCCGTACCGGGGCGACTGCAGCCCGTGAGCAGTGGCGCACCCGCCGAGCCTTTGGTGCTGGTGGACTACGCGCACACCCCCGATGCGGTTGCACTGGTTTTGCAGACCGCTCGCGAACTCGCCCAGCAGCGCGGCGGAACCTTGTGGACCCTGCTGGGGTGTGGCGGTGACCGCGACCGAGGCAAGCGGCCCTTGATGGCGGCCGCAGCCGAGCGTTTCACCGACCGACTAATGTTGACCAGTGACAACCCGCGCAGCGAATCGCCGACGGCGATTGTTCAGGACATGATCGCTGGCCTGCGCAAGCCCGCATCGGTGCTGGTTGAAATGGATCGCGCCCAAGCCATCGCCTTGGCGGTTCGTTTGGCCGCGGATCGGGATGTGCTTGTGCTGGCCGGCAAAGGACACGAAACCCATCAAGAAATCGCGGGTGTGCGGCATCCGTTCAGCGACGCACACGAAGCCTTATTGGCTTTGCAGCGCCGTGTCTCGAACCAAGGAGCCGCGGCATGAGCCACACCGCCATGAACCTGTTGACCCTGTTGAAGGCCTTACCCGGCGTTCGGCTGGTGGGTGACGTGTCAACACCGGTGCAACGTGTGCACACCGACACACGCACCTTGCAGCCGGGTGATTTGTTCGTGGCATTAAAGGGTGAACGCTTCGATGCCCACACATTTCTGGATCAAGCCGCCGCGCAAGGGGCGGTCATGGTGCTGGCTGAGCACGGCGTTCAAGCCAGCGGTTTGCCGGGCGCAGAGGTGCCCGACAGCCGTTGGGCTTTGGGTGAATTGGCCAAGGCTTGGCGGGCCCAATGGCATGGCCCGTTGATCGCGGTCACGGGCAGCAACGGCAAAACCACCGTGACCCAAATGATTGCCGCGATGTTGCGTGCCGTGTCTCACGACCAAGCCCACGCCACCCAGGGCAACTTGAACAACGACATTGGGGTGCCTTTGACGGTGTTGCGTTTGCGCTCGCACCACCGACGGTCGGTGGTGGAGTTGGGCATGAACCACCCGGGTGAAATGGCCCGCTTGTGTGCCATCGCACAACCCACCGTGGCCTTGGTCAACAACGCGCAGCGCGAGCACCAAGAATTCATGGGCACGGTTGAGGCCGTGGCCCGAGAAAACGGCGTCGTGCTGACCACCTTGCCCGCCGACGGTGTGGCCGTGTTCCCGGCACACGATCCCTACACCGCCTTGTGGCGCGACTTGAGTGGCGCACGCCGCATCTGGGTGTTTGATGACGAGCGAACCGATGCCGACGTGCACGCCACGCAGGTGCGTTGGCTCGGCGACCATTGGGCGTTTCACTTGGTCACCCCAATGGGGCAGGTGCCAATCGCTTTGCGTGTTGCCGGGCGACACAACGTTCGCAATGCCTTGGCCGCCGCCGCGTGTGCGTTGGCTGCAGGGGTGTCGCTGGCGCATGTGCAAGCCGGTTTGGATGCGTTTGAGCCAGTGGGTGGGCGTTCGCGCGCACTCGGGCTTTTGCTGCCACGCGGACCCGTGACCGTGGTGGACGACACCTACAACGCCAACCCCGATTCGGTGCTCGCCGCCATTCGGGTGCTCGCCGAGTTGCCCGCGCCGCGCTGCTTGGTGTTGGGCGACATGGGCGAGGTGGGTGAGCAAGGCTTGGCGTTCCATTTGGAGGTGTTGCGCCATGCCCAAGCCGCCGGTTTGAACGATGTACACGTCAGTGGCCCGTGGATGGTCCAGGCGGTCGCTGAACTCAGTCGCCTTGGACAAACCGTGCCCAGACTTTGGAGCGACGTGGACACACTCGCGGCCCACTTGGCCAGCACCGCGCCAGAGGCCACGGGGCCTCAAAGTGTGTTGGTCAAAGGTTCTCGTTTTATGCGCATGGAGCGCGTTGTTCAGGCCCTGATGGCCTTGCCCTCACAGCACATCAGCACGGAGACGCCCCATGTTGCTTAGTTTGGCCAGTTGGCTGCAAACCCTGTCACCCGATTGGGGCTTTTTGCGCGTCTTTCAGTACATCACCTTTCGTGCGGTGATGGCGGCGATGACCGCGTTGTTGCTGGGTTTGGTCGCAGGGCCTTACTTCATCCGCCGCTTGGCCGCCCTCAAAATTGGCCAACCGATCCGTGAGTACGCCATGCAAACCCACTTGAGCAAGGGCGGCACCCCCACCATGGGCGGTGTGCTGATCTTGTTCTCGATCGCGGTCTCGACCTTTTTGTGGTTTGACCTCTCCAACCGCTTTGTGTGGATTGTGTTGGTGGTGACGCTGGGTTTTGGCGCCATTGGTTGGGTGGACGACTGGCGCAAGGTGGTGCGCAAAGACCCAGAGGGCATGCGTTCGCGCGAAAAATTCTTCTGGCAGTCGCTCATTGGTTTGTTTGCGGCCTTCTACCTGCTGTTCAGCATTTCAGGCACCAGCAACCAAGCCGTGTGGGCGTTGTTCACCGATTGGGTGGCTTCTGGCTTCACCTTGGATTTGCCGCCGCAGGCCGGTTTGTTGGTGCCGTTTTTTAAGGAAATTTCCTACCCCCTGGGTGTGCTGGGGTTTGTGGTCTTGACCTATTTGGTCATTGTGGGTGCGAGCAATGCGGTCAACCTCACGGATGGTTTGGACGGTTTGGCCATCATGCCGGTGGTGATGGTGGGGTCAGCCTTGGGTGTGTTCGCCTATGCCACGGGCAGCGCGGTGTTTTCTCGGTATTTGTTTTTGCCACACATTCCCGGCACGGGTGAGGTCTTGATTTTTTGTGCCGCCATGGCGGGCGCAGGCTTGGCGTTTTTGTGGTTCAACGCGCACCCTGCGCAGGTCTTTATGGGCGATGTGGGGGCTTTGGCTTTGGGCGGTGCGTTGGGCACGGTCGCGGTCATTGTGCGACAAGAAATTGTGTTGGCCATCATGGGTGGCATTTTTGTGGTTGAGGCGCTTTCGGTGATGTTGCAGGTGACTTGGTTCAAGTACACCAAACGGCGCTTTGGCCAGGGTCGGCGTTTGTTCCAAATGGCACCGCTGCACCACCACTTTGAGAAAAAAGGTTGGAAAGAAACGCAGGTGGTGGTCCGCTTTTGGATCATCACCATGCTCTTGTGTTTGGTGGGTTTGTCCACCTTAAAACTGCGATGAACGATTGGCGCGACACCTCTGTTTTGGTGCTGGGGCTGGGGGCCTCAGGCTTGGCCATGGCCCGCTGGTGTGTGCGCCACGGCGCTCAAGTGACGGTGGCCGACACGCGTGAGCAACCGCCGCAGTTGGCGGCCTTGCAAGCCCAATGCCCGTGTGTGGCGTTTGTGGGTGGCCGCTTGGATGCCCGCTTGACCGAGGGCAAGGCTTGGACCCACGTCTTGCGCAGCCCAGGCTTGGCACCCCACGATTGGGCGGTGGTTCGCGAATGGGCACTGGCCCATGGGGTGCCCGTTTGGGGTGAGCTCGATGTGTTTGCCCATGCCCTGCGCGCGTTGTCGAGCCAAGACCCATCTTGTGTTGAGCCTCAGGTCTTGGCCATCACCGGCACCAACGGCAAGACCACCGTCACCGCATTAACGGCCCACCTCTTGGCCCAGACGGACACGCGTGTGGCGGTGGCTGGCAACATTGGGCCGAACCTGCTCGATGTGCTCAGCCAAGCCTTGGACCTGGCGGCAGAGCAGCAGGTCGGCCTTGCGGTGCATTGGCCAGCGGTTTGGGTCTTGGAGTTGTCCAGCTTTCAACTCGATGCGGTCAGCCCAGTGTGGCGCGGCATCCCCACCGCCGCCACGGTGCTCAACCTCAGCGAGGACCATCTGGATTGGCACGGCAGCATGGCCGCCTACGCCCAAGCGAAGTCCCATGTGTTTGGGGCGAATGCTTTGATGGTGCTCAACCGCGACGACCCGGAGGTCATGCGCATGGCGCCGCCCATGGTGTCGGTCAAAGTGGCGGGTCGTTTGCGCCAACAGCCAGAGCGGGCGTGGGCCACGTTTGGCTTGGATGTGCCCACGCAGCCCGGCGATTGGGGCATTGAAACCGTCAACGGCATGGACTGGCTGGTGCGAGCCCAAGCCTTGGATGAGACCCGGGGCACGGGCGGCGACGCGGGTGTTTACCTGCAGCGCCTCATGCCCGCCGACGCCTTGCGCATACGCGGGCGACACAACGCGGCCAATGCCTTGGCCGCCTTGGCCTTGGCCACCTCCACAGGCCAGCCGATGGGGCGCATGTTGCATGGTTTGCGCGACTACCGTGGCGAGCCACACCGGGTTGAATGCGTGGGGGTCATTCACGGCGTGTCTTATGTGGACGACAGCAAAGGCACCAACGTGGGGGCCACCTTGGCCGCTGTCCGGGGTTTGGGGGCCGACCAGCGCTTGGTGGTGATTCTTGGCGGCGACGGCAAAGGGCAAGATTTCTCGCCCCTGGCCAGCGCCTTGGCGCAGAACGCCCGTGCCGTGGTGTTCATGGGGCGTGATGCGCAGCGCCTGCACGACGCTGTGGCCCAAGCCCTGAACGAAGCACACGTTCCCACCTGGATCGCCCCCGACCTGCCCGAAGCGGTGCGCTGGGCCGCCGCGCAGGCGCACAGCGGCGATGCGGTCTTGCTTTCACCGGCTTGTGCGAGCTTGGACATGTTCCGCGACTACGCTCACCGCGCCGCGGTGTTCATGCAAACGGTGGCCGAATTGGCCCAAGCGGCAGGCACGACCTTGGAGGCCGCACCATGATGGCCAGCCTCAAGCGTTGGGGGCAATCACTGCGTGCAGCGGTTGGCGCGGCACGCCCCGCCGCGGATGGCTTGCCTTTGGGGTCGGCCCATTGGGGGTATACCGAGCGCAGCCGCGCATCGGCGGGCTTGGCGGGAATTGACCAAACCCTGATGGCGGTGGTGGCCGTTGTGTTGGTGTGGGGTTTGGTGATGGTCTATTCGGCGTCGATTGCTTTGCCCGACAACCCCAAATTCGCCAATTACAGCCACACACACTTCGTGTTCCGGCATGGCTTTTCGATGGGGGTGGGCTTGGTGGCTGCGTGGGTGGCTTTCCAAGTGCCGATTCGCACTTGGGAAAAATTCGCCCCCCATTTGTTTTTGTTCGCTTTGCTTTTGTTGGCCTTGGTGTTGCTGCCCTTTATTGGCATTGGTGTCAACGGCGCGCGGCGTTGGATTTCCTTGGGCATCATGAATTTTCAGCCCTCGGAGTTGGGCAAGCTGGCGGTGGCGCTCTACGCCGCCAACTTCATGGTGCGCAAAATGGAGGTCAAGGAAAGTTTTAGTCGGGCGGTGGCCCCGATGTTGGTGGCGCTGGGTTTGACGGGGATTTTGTTGTTGGCCGAACCAGACATGGGTGCATTCATGGTGATCGCGGTCATCGCCATGGGCATTTTGTTTTTGGGGGGCGTCAACATGCGCATGTTTTTGCTCATCAGCGTGGTGCTGGTGGGGGCGTTTTTGTTGATGATCGTCTTCAGCGACTGGCGTCGAGAGCGCATTTTTGCCTACCTCGACCCTTGGGATGAGGCCCACGCCTTGGGCAAGGGATACCAGCTCTCACATGCCCTGATTGCCTTTGGTCGGGGAGAAATTTTTGGCGTGGGTTTGGGCGGCAGTGTGGAAAAGCTGCATTGGTTGCCGGAGGCCCACACCGACTTTTTGCTGGCGGTGATTGGTGAGGAGTTTGGCTTGGTGGGCGTGCTCACGCTCATTGGCTTGTTTGTGTGGCTCACGCGGCGCATCATGCACATTGGTCGTCAGGCGGTGGCTTTGGATCAGGTGTTTGCAGGCCTCTTGGCTCAGGGTGTGGCCTTGTGGGTGGGCTTCCAAGCCTTCATCAACATTGGGGTGAACTTGGGCGCTTTGCCCACCAAAGGGCTGACCTTGCCGTTGATGAGTTACGGCGGATCGGCCATTCTGATCAATTTGGTGGCCTTGGCGATTGTGTTGCGCGTGGACTTCGAAAACCGGCAAAAAATGCGGGGGGCTCGAACATGAAACCGCGTGTTGCCTTGATCATGGCCGCTGGCACGGGCGGGCATATTTTCCCGGGATTGGCCGTCGCCGAGGCCTTGCGCGAACAGGGCTGGACCGTGTATTGGTTGGGCACACCCAAGGGGATGGAAAACCGTTTGGTTCAACCCCACGGCTTGGTGGTTGAGCCGATTGAGTTTGGTGGTGTGCGCGGCAAAGGCTGGTGGACCTTGCCTTTGTTGCCCTTGCGGCTGTTGCGCGCATTTTGGCAAGCCCGAGCGGCCGTGATCAAACTCAAACCCGATGTGGTGCTGGGTTTTGGTGGCTACGTCACCTTCCCCGGTGGCTTGATGTCGGTCTGGCTGGACAAGCCCCTGATCTTGCACGAACAAAATTCGGTGGCGGGCATGGCCAATCGCTGCTTGGCGGTGGTGGCCGATCGTGTGTTCACCGCATTCCCCAACGTCTTGCCCAAAGGCCAATGGGTGGGCAACCCCTTGCGGGCGGCATTTTTGCAGCACGCCGCGCCAGCGCAGCGTTGGGCCGACCGTCGGGGACCCTTGCGCGTGTTGGTGGTGGGCGGTAGTTTGGGCGCACAAGCGCTCAACCAAACCGTGCCCCAAGCTTTGGCCCTGTTGCCCAACGACGAGCGTCCGCTGGTGGTGCATCAAAGCGGCGAGTCGCAAATCGCCGCTCTCCAAGCGCACTACGCACAAGCGGGCGTGCAGGCCCAGACCGTGCCGTTTATTCAAGACATGGCGCAGGCCTTGGCGGATGCCGATTTGGTCATCGCACGCTCGGGGGCCAGTACCGTGACCGAGGTGGCGGCCATTGGTGCGGCGGCGTGGTTTGTGCCCTTTCCACACGCCGTCGACGACCACCAACGCCACAACGCCGAATTCCTGTCCCAGTCGGGCGGAGCATGGATGACCGCACAAAACGAATTCACGCCCGAGCGCGTGGCTCAAACCTTGCGCAAGGTCCAACGCTCGGCACTCCAACACATGGCGCAGCAGGCGCAACTCAAAGCACAAACCCAAGCCGTTGCGGCCATCGTGGACGCTTGCAACGCATTAACCACAAGCCATAAGCCATGAAACACGCCATCCGTCATATTCATTTTGTGGGCATCGGTGGGGCCGGCATGAGCGGCATCGCTGAAGTGCTGCTCAACCAAGGCTACGCCATCTCCGGCAGCGATTTGGGGGACAACGCGGCCACCCGACGCTTGGCCCAATTGGGCGCACGTGTGCATGTGGGGCATCAAGCCAGTCACATCGATGGTGCCGATGCCATCGTCACGTCCACCGCCGTCAAAGACGACAACCCCGAGGTGGTGGCCGCCCACGCCAAGCTGCTGCCGGTGGTGCCGCGTGCGGTGATGCTGGCCGAACTCATGCGAATGAAGAAGGGCATTGCCATCGCGGGCACCCACGGAAAAACCACCACCACCAGTTTGGTCGCCAGCGTGCTGGCCGCCGCCAACCTCGATCCCACGTTTGTGATCGGTGGCAAGCTCAACAGCGCTGGCGTCAATGCCCAGTTGGGTTCGGGGGACTACATCGTGGTCGAGGCCGACGAGTCGGATGCCTCGTTTCTCAACCTCTTGCCGGTCATGGCGGTGGTGACCAACATCGACGCCGACCACATGGACACCTACGGCCACGACTTTGGTCGCTTAAAGCAAGCCTTTGTTGACTTTTTGCACCACATGCCGTTTTACGGTGCTGCGGTGGTGTGTGTCGATGACCCCGCCGTACGCACGTTGCTGCCCCAAATCGCACGCCCCATCACCAGCTACGGTTTGTCGGTTGATGCCCAAATTCGTGCCGTGGATGTGCGTGCGGTGGACGGCCAAATGCATTTCACGGTGTTGCGCAAAAACGGTGTCGAACTGCCGCCACTGTCGGTGGTGTTGAACTTACCGGGTGTTCACAACGTGCTCAACGCTCTGGCCGCCATTGGTGTGGCGGTGGAGTTGGGCGTGGACGATGCCGCGGTCTTGCAGGCCTTGGCCCATTTCAAGGGTGTGGGCCGTCGCTTCCAACGCTATGGTGAGGCGACCTTGCCCCAAGGGGGGGTGTGCACGGTGGTCGACGACTACGGCCATCACCCCGTCGAGATGGCCGCCACGATGGCGGCCGCTCGAGGCGCGTTTCCCGGGCGACGTTTGGTGCTGGCCTTTCAACCCCACCGTTACAGCCGCACCCGCGATTGTTTTGAAGACTTCATCAAGGTCATGGGCCAAGCCGATGCGATTTTGCTCGCCGAGGTCTACGCCGCAGGCGAAGCCCCCTTGGTGGCGGCCGATGGCCGTTCCTTGGCCCGCGCCATGCGGGTGGCCGGCCAAGTCGAGCCGGTGTTTGTGGACGACATCGACGACATGGCCTCGGCCATTGTGCGCAACGCCCGTGACGGCGATGTGGTGCTGTGCATGGGCGCGGGTTCCATCGGTACGGTGGCCGCGCAAGTGATGGCGTTGACGTGCGCCACAGGAGTCCAATCATGAACCAACACCCACCTTTCACGGATGTGAACGCCCTCGGCAAAGTGGCTGTTCTGCTGGGCGGGCGCTCGGCGGAGCGTGAAGTGTCCCTGATGTCCGGTCGCGGTGTCTTGGCGGCATTGCGCTCGCAGGGCGTGGATGCCCACGCCTTCGACCCCGCCGAGCAAAGCCTTGAGGCCTTGGGCGAACAGGGTGTGCAGCGCTGTTTTATCGCTTTGCACGGGCGATTTGGCGAAGACGGCACGGTGCAAGGCGCGTTGGAGTTGTTGGGCATCCCCTACACCGGCCCAGGGGTCATGGCCTCAGCAGTGGCGATGGACAAACTCATGACCAAACGCATCTGGCTCGCCGAAGGTTTGCCGACGCCCTTGTGGCGTCACGTTCAAACGGTGCAAGAGACCCGCGTCGCGTTCACCGCCTTGGGCAGCCCCATGATCATCAAGCCGGTGCGTGAAGGCTCAACCATTGGCTTGACCAAGGTCACCCACATCGATCAGTGTGAGGCGGCCTTTGCGTTGGCGCAGGCGCAAGACCCGCGCGTGATGTGCGAGCAGTTCATCGCGGGCGATGAGGTCACTTGCCCCGTCTTGGGTTCGGGCGACGAGGCGAGGGCTCTGCCCGTCATTCGCATCGTCGCGCCCGGTGGCAATTACGACTACCAAAACAAATACTTCACCGACGACACGCAATACCTTGTGCCTTCGGGCTTGCCCGTCACCGAAGAGGCGAACATTCAAGCGCTGGTGCTCAAGGCCTTTAAAGCCTTGGATTGTCGCGGCTGGGCCAGAGCCGACGTGATGATTGACCAAGCCACGCGTGCCCCGTATTTGTTGGAAATCAACACCTCACCCGGCATGACCAGCCATTCCCTGGTGCCGATGTCGGCCCGTGCGGTGGGCGTGTCGTACGAGGCTTTGTGCTTGCAGTTGCTGGCCAGTGCCAGCCTGGACAACCCGGTGAAACCCCGAACATGACCAGCGCCACGCCCTTGCCCCTAGACATCAAGCTCATGCGCTTGGCCACCCGGTCGTTGATCGGTGTGTTGGCCGTGCTTGTCTTGTTGGCCGTGGCGCGTTGGGCCTTGAACCACCCCGTGTGGGCGGTGCGGTCCATGGTGGTGGTGGGCGATGTCGGTCATCAAAGCGCGATCACCTTACGCTCCCAAGTGCTTACGCCCATGCGTGCTGAGTTGGGCAGCAGTTTCATGACCTTGGACTTGGCGCGAACGCGCGAGTTGTTTGAATCGGTGCCTTGGGTTCGCCAAGCGGTGGTGCAGCGCGAATTCCCCAACCGGCTGCGCATCACGCTGCAAGAGCACGAGGCCGTGGCTTGGTGGCAAACCGAAGGTTCAGGCCAACTGGTCAACACCTGGGGTGAGGTGTTTGAGGCCAATCCCGACGACACCGACAACCTGCCGGTGTTGGCTGGCCCCGCCAACAGCGCCACCGCCGCGCTGCGTTTGTTCAATGACCTGTCGCCGCAGTACCAGTACTTGGGTTTTGGCTTGGAGCGCTTGGCGTTGACCGAGCGAGGCAATTGGCAAGCCACGCTGGACAACGGCGCCCACATTGAGCTGGGTCGAGGCGAGCACGACGCCTTGGTCGCCAGGAGCCAGCAATTCATTCGGACCGTCAGCCAAGTCACCCAACGCTATTCGGGTGACTTACAGACGGTCGATTTGCGCTATCCCAACGGTTATGCCTTGGGCATGCGCGGCGTGGCGACACTTTCCACACCAGCGTCGGCAGAGCCGACCAACACAAGGTAATCAACACATGGCCAAAGAATACAAAGATTTGGTGGTGGGACTCGACATTGGTACGTCCAAGATCATGGTGGTCGTGGCCGAGGTTTTGCCCAGTGGTGAACTCAAGCTCGCAGGCATGGGCGTGGCACCCAGCAACGGACTCAAGCGCGGCGTGGTGGTCAACATCGACGCCACCGTGCAAAGCATTCAACAAGCGCTCAAAGAGGCCGAGTTGATGGCCGATTGCCGCATTGCCCGGGTGTACACCGGCATCACCGGCAGTCACATCCGTGGCATGAACTCCAGTGGCATGGTCGCCATTAAAGACCGCGAGGTCAGCGCCAACGATGTGGCCCGGGTCATTGAAACCGCCCAAGCCATCAACATTTCCACCGACCAGCGCCTGCTGCTGCTTGAAGCGCAAGAATTTGTGATTGATGGGCACGAGGTCAAAGAGCCCATTGGCATGAGCGGCCTGCGTTTGGAGGCCAAGGTGCACATCGTCACGGGCGCTCAAAGTGCCGCTGAAAACATCATCAAGTGCGTACGACGCTGTGGTTTGGAGGTTGACCAGTTGATGCTCAACCCTGTGGCATCGAGTCATGCGGTGCTCACGCAAGACGAGAAAGAGCTGGGTGTGGCGCTGGTGGACATTGGCGCGGGCACCACCGACATCGCCATTTACGCGGGGGGTTCGATTCGGCACACTGCGGTCATCCCAATTGCGGGTGACTTGATCACCAGCGACATTG
>JAABPX010000095.1 GCA_011391745.1 Comamonadaceae bacterium | reverse complement strand
TGAAGACCGTTTCGGCTTGGTGGTGCGCGTTGTCGCCCTTGAGGTTGTCGATGTGCAAGGTCACGCCCGCGTGGTTGACGAAACCTTGGAAAAACTCATACGCCAACTGCGTGTCGAACGCCCCGACCATGCCGCTTTTAAAGGGCACGTCCATGTGCAAACCGGGGCGGCCCGAGAAGTCCACCACCACGCGGCTCAAGGCTTCGTCCAAGGGCACGTAGGCGTGACCGTAGCGGCGAATGCCTTTTTTGTCGCCCACGGCCTGCGCAAACGCTTGTCCCAAGGTGATGCCCACGTCTTCCACGGTGTGGTGGCCGTCGATGTGCAGGTCGCCATCGGCGTGGATGTGCAGG
>JAABPX010000094.1 GCA_011391745.1 Comamonadaceae bacterium | reverse complement strand
GGTCGAGCATGTGGTCAAAAAAACCAATGCCGGTGTGTAAGTCCGCCGTGCCGCTGCCGTCCAAATTCACGCGGATGCGGATTTTGGTTTCAGTGGTGTTGCGGGTGACATCGGCCACGCGGTCGGCGCAAGCCGGGCTGTCGGGGGTCTGGGTGGTCATAAGCAGTGTTGCAAGGCGCTCAGCAGCCGTTGGTTTTCGCTGGGGGTTCCCACCGTCAAACGCAAGCAGTTGCGCAGCAGTGGGTGCATTTTAGAAACATTCTTAACCAGAATGCCAGCGGCCTTCAATTGCTCAAAGACGCAGGTGGCGGCACCGTCGTCTTGGGCGTCGCGGGCGGGCCATCGCACCAAGACCATGTTGGCCTCGCTTTTGAAGGCGCGCACGCCCTTGAGTTGCACCAAACCGGCCAACAAAACGCCGCGTTGCGCCCGGATCTCAGCGGCTTGTTCAGCGAATGCCGATGCGTGCTCCAAAGCAAACAAGGCGCACTCGTTGTTGAGCACGCTCACGTTGTAAGGTGGGCGCACCTTGTCGATCTCGGCGATCAAGGGCGTTGCGCCCAGCATGTAGCCCAATCGCACCCCGGCCAGGCCAAATTTGCTGAGCGTGCGCATGAGCAAGACATGGGCGTTGGCCTCGGGCTGGGTGCGGATCTCGTCGAGCCACGTGGCGCTGGAAAACGGCTGATACGCCTCGTCAACCACCACCAAGCCACCCACGGCGGCCACCGCCGCGATGAGCCGACGCATCACCGACGCCGACCACAGGTTGGCCGTGGGGTTGTTGGGGTAGGCCAAGTAGGTGATGGCGGGGCGGTGCTGCGCGATGGCCGCGAGCATGGCGGGCTCGTCGAGTTCAAAGTCTTCGGTCAGGGGCACGCCGTGGTAGCTCAGGCCTTGAAGTTGCGCGCTCATGGCGTACATCACAAAACCGGGTTCGGGGGCGAGGACACTGGCACCTGGCCGGTCGCAGGCCAAGGCCAACAAGGCGATCAGTTCATCCGAGCCGTTGCCCAACATCAGCGAACAGCCCAAGGGCAAATCCACGCTGCGGGCCAAAGCGTCTTTGAGGTCGTTCACACGGGCACCGGGATAACGGTTGATGGCCACCGCGCCCAAGCGTTCGCCCAACGCGGCTTGCAGCGGGCTGGGCAAGGGGAAGGGGTTTTCCATCGCGTCGAGCTTGACCATGCCAGTGGCGTCTTGCACCGCGTAGGCGTGCATCGACTGCACATCGTCCCGAATGCGCAACAACGCCGATGGCAAAGCCCCGCTCATGGGGTCTCCCGCATGGGTGGCACGGGGTTCAAGCGCAGCTCGGCGGCGCGGGCGTGGGCGTGCAGGCCTTCGCCATACGCCAGCTCGGCGGCGATGGGCCCCAAGCTTTGTGCGCCAGAAAAGCTCACCTCGATCAAGCTGCTGCGCTTTTGAAAGTCGTACACACCGAGTGGCGAGCTGAAGCGCGCCGTGCCACTGGTGGGCAAGACGTGGTTTGGGCCAGCGCAGTAGTCGCCCAGCGATTCGCTGGTGTAAGCGCCCAAAAAAATGGCCCCGGCGTGCACCAAGAGCGGCTCCCAGCGGTGCGGATCTTGGCTGGACACTTCTAAGTGTTCGGGCGCGATGCGGTTGCTGATGGCGCAGGCCTCGGCCATGTCGCGGGTGTGAATGAGTGCGCCCCGGTCGTTCAGGCTTTTGGCGATGATCTCGCGCCGGGGCATGTCGGGCAGCAGGCGGTCGATGGCGGCTTGCACGGCATCGATGTAGGCGGCATCGGGACACAACAAAATGCTTTGTGCGAGTTCGTCGTGTTCGGCCTGTGAAAAAAGGTCCATGGCCACCCAATCGGGCGGTGTGCTGCCGTCGGCGAGCACCAAAATTTCGCTCGGCCCAGCGATCATGTCGATGCCCACCACACCAAAAACCCGCTTTTTGGCGCTGGCCACGTAGGCGTTACCGGGGCCGGTGATTTTGTCCACTTTGGGCACACTGGCCGTGCCGTAGGCCAAGGCCGCCACCGCTTGTGCACCGCCGATGGTGAAAACGCGGTGCACTCCGGCCACGTAGGCCGCGGCCAAAACCAAGGCGTTGCGCTCGCCGCGCGGCGTGGGCACCACCATCACGATCTCGCCCACCCCGGCCACGTGCGCGGGGATGGCGTTCATCAACACGCTCGATGGGTAGGCCGCTTTGCCACCGGGCACGTAAATGCCCACGCGGTCCAGCGGCGTGACTTTTTGGCCGAGCAAGGTGCCGTCTTCGTCGCGGTATTGCCAGCTCTCGCCGCTGGCGCGTTTTTGCGCCTCGTGGTAGGTGCGCACGCGGCTGGCCGCCGACGCCAAAGCCTGGCGCTGGGCCTCGGGCAAGCCTTCAAACGCGGCTTGCAATTCGGCTTGACTCAAGGTGAGCGCGGCCATGTTGGGCGCGTCCAGACCATCGAAGCGGCGGGTGCAGTCGAGCACGGCGGCGTCGCCTTGGGCTTGCACCTGGGCCAAGATGTCGGCCACGCGGGACTCGATGGCCGCGTCCGTGTCGGCCGACCAATGCAGGCGCGCATCGAACTGCGCCGAGAAGTCGGCGCTGACGGTGGACAGGCGAAGGGGGCGTGCGGTCAGGGTCATGCGGCGTGTGTGCCTTGGGCGATGGCTTGGCTGAAGGCGTCGAGCAGGGGGCGAATGGCGGCTTGCTTGAGCTTGAGGGCTGCGGGGTTAACGACCAACCGCGAACTGATGTCCATGATGCGCTCGACCTCCACCAAGTGGTTGGCCTTGAGCGTGTTGCCGGTGGAGACCAAGTCCACGATGGCATCGGCCAAACCGGTCAGGGGGGCAAGCTCCATGCTGCCGTAGAGCTTGATCAGGTCGACGTGCACGCCTTTGCTGGCGAAAAATTCACGTGCGATCTGGGTGTATTTGGTGGCCACTTTCAGGCGTGCGCCTTGGCGCACGGCACGGGCGTAGTCGAAATCGGCACGCACGGCCACGCTCATGCGGCACTGAGCAATCTTTAAGTCCAGCGGTTGGTACAGGCCTTGGCCGCCGTGCTCGATCAACGTGTCTTTGCCGGTCACGCCCAAGTCCGCGCCGCCATGCTCCACATAAGTGGGCACGTCGCTGGCGCGCACCAACACCACACGCACCTGCGCTTGGTTGGTGGGCAGAATCAGTTTGCGCGAGGTCTCGGGATCGTCCAAGACCTCAATGCCGGCTGCGGCCAGCAGGGGCAGGGTTTCGTCAAAGATGCGGCCTTTGGACAGTGCGAGCGTGATCATGGGGTGATGCGTTCAATTTGGGCACCGATGGCGCGCAATTTTTCTTCCATTTGGTCGTAACCGCGGTCCAGGTGGTAAATGCGGTCCACCGTGGTCACGCCTTGGGCGACCAGTCCGGCGATCACCAAACTGGCGGACGCACGCAAGTCGGTGGCCATGACGGTCGCGCCCGACAAACGGGGCACCCCTTCGACCACGGCCACCTTGCCGTCGGTCTGGATGTGAGCGCCCAAACGCACCAGCTCATTAACGTGCATGAAGCGGTTTTCAAAAATGGTTTCGGTCACGGTGCTGGTGCCATGCGAAATGCAATTGAGCGCCATGAACTGGGCTTGCATGTCGGTGGGGAAACCGGGGTATTCGGTGGTGCGAAAGCCCTGCGCTTGCAAGCGGCCACTGGCGCGCACGCGAATAAAACCCTCGCCCGCCTCGATCTGTGCGCCCGCGTCGCGCAGCTTAACGATGACCGCGTCCAGATGATCGGCGCGGGCGTGGCGCAAGATCACATCACCGCCGGTGGCGGCCACGGCACACAAAAAGGTGCCGGCCTCAATGCGGTCGGCCACCACTTGATGGGTGCAGCCGTGCAAACGGTCCACGCCTTGAATGCGGATGCGGCTGGTGCCGTGGCCTTCGATCTGTGCGCCCATGGCGATCAGCATTTCGGCCAAGTCGGGGATTTCGGGTTCTTGGGCGGCGTTCTCGAGCACCGTCTCGCCCTCGGCCAAGGTCGCGGCCATGAGGAAGTTTTCGGTACCGGTGACGGTGACCATGTCGGTGGTGATGCGCGCGCCTTTGAGGCGTGTCAGGCCGGAAGCCAAACGCGCCACCATGTAGCCGTGCTCCACATCGATCTGGGCACCCATGGCTTGCAGACCTTTGATGTGTTGATCCACAGGCCGTGAGCCAATGGCGCAACCGCCGGGCAAGGACACGCGGGCACGACCAAAGCGCGCCAACAAGGGGCCGAGCACCAAGACCGAGGCGCGCATGGTTTTGACCAACTCATACGGCGCGTCGGCTTCAATCGGGTCGGCGGCATGCAAGACCATGCCACCGCGCTCACCCAAGGTTTCGGTCTTCACGCCCATGTTGTCGAGCAACTTGCGCATGGTGGCGACGTCGCGCAAACGTGGCACGTTGTGCAACGTCACGGCCTCACTGGTCAGCAGCGTGGCGCAGAGTTCGGGCAGCGCGGCGTTTTTGGCTCCAGAGATAACAACCTCGCCATTGAGGGGCTTGCCACCGGTGATGCTGAGTTGATCCATCGTGTTGCTTTCAGTGGGGGCGCAGCGCCCATTCGGCTGGCGTGTGGGTTTTCATGGACAGGGCGTGCACCTCGTCGGACTGGATGCGCCCGCCCAAGGTGTCGTAAACCTTTTTGTGGCGTGCGACCAAACGCAAACCCTCGAATTCTTGGGAGACGATCACGGCCGACCAATGGCGGCCATCACCACCCACCTCCAGGTGCTCGCAAGCCAAGCCCGAGGCGATGAGTTGTTGCAATTCTTCAGCGGTCATGTTGTGGGTATTCAGTGGCGAATTTTGTAACCCGTGCGCAGCAACTGCAGCGCCAGCGCACCGACCAGCAAAAAGGCCAGTCCGACGACGCACAAGCTGATCCAAGGCGAGGTGTCGCTCACGCCAAAAAAGCCGTAGCGAAAACCGTCGATCATGTAGAAAAACGGGTTGAGGTGGCTGATGGTTTGCCACACGGGGGGCAAGGAATGGATGGAGTAGAACACGCCCGACAGAAAGGTCATGGGCACAATAACGAAGTTTTGAAACGCCGCCATTTGGTCGAATTTGTCAGCCCACAGGCCGGCGATCAAACCCAAAGCCCCGAGCAAAGCCGCCCCCAACAGCGCAAACACCACAATCCACAGCGGGGCCACAAACGGGGTTGGTGCAAACCACCAAGTGGCAAGCATCACGCCCGAGCCCACCGCCAAGCCGCGCACCACCGACGAGCCCACATAGGCCACAAACCACGCACGGTGTGACAGGGGCGTGAGCAACAAAAACACCACGTTGCCCATGATCTTGCTTTGGATGAGCGAAGACGAGCTGTTGGCAAACGCGTTTTGCAACACGCTCATCATGACCAAACCGGGCAGCAAAAAGGCGGTGTAACCCACCCCGTCAAACACCTGCACGTGCTCTTCGAGCACATGGCCAAAAATCAGCATGTAGAGCACCGCCGTGATCACCGGCGCGGCCACGGTTTGAAAGCCCACTTTCCAAAAGCGCAGGATTTCTTTGTAAAACAGGGTTTGCCAACCGGTCATTGGGTGGCCCCCATGATGTCCAAGAACACGTCTTCTAAGTCGGCTTTGCGCACCTCAATGTCGCTCACCACCACGCCCGCTTCGCGCACTTGGGCCAACCAACGTTCAACCGCCAAGGCGTCTTGCGCGGGCAGCTGCACCACACGGCCAGTCACCCGAGCGACGGCTTGAATCGCCTCAGGCAAAGCCTGATCCGTTTTGAAGCGCAACACGCTGGCGGTGGCTCGGCTGAGCAGGGCCGAGGTTTGGTCAAGCGCCACGATCTGCCCTTGCTTGAGCATGGCAATGCGCCCGCACAGGGCCTCGGCCTCTTCGAGGTAATGCGTGGTGAGCAAGACGGTGGCACCCAAGCGTTTGTTGAGGCCCGAGATGAACTGCCACAGGGTCTGGCGCAACTCCACATCCACGCCCGCCGTGGGCTCGTCGAGCACGATCACCGAGGGTTTGTGGACCAAGGCTTGCGCGACCAAAAAGCGCCGCTTCATGCCGCCCGAGAGTTGGCGCATATTGGCCTCGGCCTTGTCACTCAGCCCCAACCCGGCGAGCAGCTCATCAATCCAGTCGTCGTTGCGACGCACACCAAAATAACCGGACTGGATGCGCAAGGCTTCGCGCACATTAAAAAACGGATCGAACACCAGCTCTTGTGGCACCACACCCAAACAGCGGCGGGCTTGGGCGTAATCGGCTTGCACATCAAAACCTTGCACCAAGGCATGGCCGCTGGTGGGTCGGGTCAAGCCCGCGAGCACGCTGATGAGGGTGGTCTTGCCCGCGCCATTGGGGCCAAGCAGGCCGAAAAATTCCCCGGGTTCAATGTCCAAAGACACGCCTTGGAGCGCCCGCACCTTACCCCGCGAACCCGCGAAGGTTTTGGTCACCTGTTGAAAAGCAATGGCGGGCATTTAGGCGGGAAGAAGCTCGGCCACACCGTACAAGGTCAAGAGGGCTTGCAAACGGTCCGATCGCTGACACAGTTGCAGCGATTGACCGCGGGCCACGAGTTGGCGTTGCAACGCCAACAAAACCGCCACCACGGACGAATCAAAGGTCTGTAAAGCGCTGGCATCGATCTGCACAACAGGCGCCGTGGGCGCGGTCGACCGCAAGGCCGTCAACAGCGCCGTGGCGTCAGCAAAGACCACACGTTCGGGCAAAACCAAGCCGACACTCATTGAGCCGCCGCTGCGTTGGATCGGTTGCGCTGGGCCAAGAAAGTGATCAAGCCATCGACCCCGCTCTTGGTGATTTCTTGCGCAAACTGGGTGCGGTAGGTTTCACCGAGCCAAACGCCCAACACATTGAGGTCATAAACCTTCCAGCCTTGAGGTGTTTTCTCTAAGCGGTAATCCAACTGAATGGGGTCACCCCGCCCGCCCCGAACCTCACTGCGCACCACCACCTCGGTGTCCGTGGCTTGGGCACGCATGGGCCGGAAAAACAAGGATTTGTCTTTGATCTCGCCCAAAGCGCCGGCGTAGGTGCGCACCAACAGGGTTTTGAACTCCGCTTGCAAGCGCTGTTGCTGCTCGGGGGTGGCACCGCGCCAGTGACGGCCCACGGCCGAAGCGGTCATGCGCTGAAAATTGACGTGGGGCATGATTTGGCTGTTGACCAAATCCATCACGCGCTGAATATTCCCTTTTTGGATGGCTGCATCGGCCTTAACGGCGTTCATGACCTCGCTGGAAATGCGTTTGATCAAGACATCGGGCGCCTCATCGCTCGCCCAAACCAAACCCATCCACGTGGGTGCCAGTGCCAAGGTGCCGATCCATTGTCGTCTGTTGATCATCTTGCCGATCTCGCTTTCAATCCGTGTTGGGCATGGGGGCGGGGTCCCGCACACCAATGCCCTGTTCAATGAAGTCGTCAATCTGGTTTTGGCGACGCTGCAAGTAAAAGTCTCTCACAAAACTGTACTTGTCGATGGCCGCCTCGTCCAACAAGGTGCCCGCGCGCAGCAAACCCGCGCGGGTGTCCACCACCTCCAGCGCGGTCAGGCTGTTGCGCACGGCCTCATCGTCAAACTCGGTGTAGTCGTTGGCACGAAATTGAACTGCCGTGCCGGAGGCGTCGCGAAGGGTCGACGGCCCAAGCAAAGGCAACACCAGGTAAGGCCCTGCTGGCACACCCCATCGACCCAAGGTTTGCCCAAAATCCATGCGCGTGCGGGGTATGCCCATTTCGGTGGCCACGTCCAGCACGCCACCCAAACCCATGAAGGTGTTGACCCCCACCCGAAAGAGGTTTTCCATGGCCTCTTGCGGACGCAGTTGCAGTGCGGCGTTGGCGGCAGACCAGACATCGCGGATGTTGTTGAAGAAGTTGCCGACGCCTTTGCGCACGGGGTCTGGTGTGATGGCGGTGTAGGTGGTGGCCACGGGCTTGAGCACGGCGGTATCAATAGCGTCGTTCAAGCGATAGACACCACGGTTCCAAGGCTCCAGCGGGTCTTTGGGGTGCGCATCAGGCCCGGTGGCACAACCCGTCAACACCACCGCCAAGACAAGGCCAACACAGCGCAGCACGGCGCGATGAATCGAGGTCATTTGCTTTCTTCCGCTTTGCTGAACAGAAATTGGCTGATCAGGTTTTCCAGCACCAAGGCCGATTGGGTTTGGGTGATCAGATCGCCCGCGACCCAAGTGGCCTCTTCGGCGCCGGGCTCAACACCCAGGTATTGCTCGCCCAACAAGCCACTGGTCAAAATTTTGACCGAGCTGTCTTTGGGGAATTTGAATTGTTCTTGCATGGCCAAGTCCACCGTGGCTTGAAAGGTTTGGTCATCAAAGCGAATGGACGACACACGCCCGACCACCACACCCGCACTGCGCACCGCCGCTTGGGGCTTTAAGCCCCCAATGTTGTCAAAACGAGCGCTCACGGTATAAGTTTTCTCAAAATTCAAGCTCAACAAATTGGCCGATTTCATGGCCAAAAACACCACGGCCAGCGCCCCAATCAACACAAACAAACCCACCCACACATCATTTTTTGAGCGTTGCATCGCCATTCCCATCGTTAAATACTGAACATCATGGCGGTGAGCACAAAATCCAGTGCCAACACCGCCAAAGAGGCCACCACCACGGTTCGGGTGGTGGCGCGAGACACCCCCTCAGGGGTGGGTTGGGCTTCAAAGCCTTGGTAGACGGCCACAAAGGTCACGGTCACACCAAACACCACACTCTTGATGATGCCGTTGCCCACGTCTTTCCAAACGTCCACACCGCCTTGCATTTGCCCCCAAAACGAGCCAGCGTCCACACCGATCATGAGCACGCCCACCGCCCAGCCGCCGATGATGCCCACCGCGCTGAACACCGCCGCCAACAGGGGCAGGGCCACGACGCCGCCCCAAAAACGCGGGGCCAAGATGCGCCGCACCGGGTCGACGGCCATCATGTCCATGGCGCTGAGTTGCTCACCGGCTTTCATCAAGCCAATTTCAGCGGTCAACGATGTGCCGGCACGACCGGCAAACAACAAGGCGCTGACCACCGGCCCCAACTCGCGCACCAAACTCAGGGCCACGAGCAAACCCAAGGCCTCGGCTGAGCCGTAACGCTGCAAGGTGTAGTAACCCTGCAAGCTCAGCACAAAACCAACAAACAAACCCGATATCGCAATGATGGCCAGCGAGTAGTTGCCCAAAAAATGGATTTGATCGCGCACCAAACCAAAACGGCGCAGGTTCTCGCCAAAGAGGGTGATCAAGCGCCACAGCAAACGGGTGGCGTGCCCCACACTGGCCAAGTAACGCCGGGTGGCCCAACCCAGGTCGGTCAACGCCTTCATGC
>JAABPX010000093.1 GCA_011391745.1 Comamonadaceae bacterium | reverse complement strand
TCGACTATCAGGGGCGCATGGCTTGGCGTTCGCCACAGGCCACGCATTGGCTAGATGAGGTATTTGGTAACAACGATGAAGCTCATCAAGCAGCGGCCGATTGGCTTTCGTGTTCGATGATAGACGGTCTCATGTCTATGGATTTTGAACGAAATGACGTTCTGGTATCACGCTGTTTAGGTTATGGCAGCTTAGGTGAAGCAATGATTTTATTAACACGCTCAGCGAAAAACGACACGAACACCCAGCGACTGCACGACCTCGCTTTAACCTCGCGTGAGACCGAGGTGTTGTCATGGGTCGCCAAGGGGAAAACCAATCGTGACATAGCAGATATTTTAGGCATGAGCCATCGCACGGTAAACAAACATTTGGAACATATATTCGAGAAACTTGGTGTGGAAACCCGATCTGCCGCCACCGCTCTTGCCAGCAAATTGCTTATCTGAAGCACACACCCTCACACCCGCCAAATGCGCGGTGGGGTTGATGGCAGTTGCCAAGCCACTTGGCGCAACACCGCCCACACCGATTGCAAGACCCCCATCACCGGCTCCACCAAGGGGCCCAACACACGCACGACCAAGACATGGTCGTTGGGCCAAGTGGCCCCCGCAGCCAGCGGCAGCCGTGGTTTGGGCAAACAAGCCCTAACCGCTTGCGCCCAATCGGCTTGGGAGGTGGTCGGCACCGCATCGCCAGCGGCCCAAATCAAGGTGCCGATGCAACACTGGCCGTTGAGGCCCAAAGGTGAATTCATGAGCAAATGGTCTTGGCCATCAAGCAGGCCACTCTCCAACCAATGTTCATTGACCCGCATGCGTTGGCGAAACCGCCCCGCCTCAAAGGGCTGACCCGCTTGCGGTAAACCCAACGCCGTGATGTCCCACGCCATCGCAGACCCACCCGGTTCAATGTCCATGTCCAAGGCGTTTTCGGCCAAACAGGCGGGATACGCAATCGCCTCCAGCGGCAACCACTCCAATCGTGCGCCCGAGGCCACCGATACCCTGACCCGCTGCGCGGCCACTTGACCGCTGTGGTTGCCGTAAAAACGCGTGGCACCGGGTGTGGACAACAAGGCGTGGGCGCCACGGGCCACGTCGACACTCACCGCCAAGTCATCACCTTCCACCAAGCCCCCTGGCGGGTGAACGATGACGGTGTGACAAATGCTGGGGCCTTCGGGGTAGAGGTTGCGCATCACGCGCAGCGGTCCCTCGTGTTGGTAATGCAGTTGGGTGCCGTTGCCTTGGTGACTGTATTTCAGGTCCAGTCGAGCGTTCCAACTCATTCGGCGTGGCTGCCCCGGTGTGCCCAACCGGTGGTTTGTTTTTCAATCCAACTGAACAATTCGTACATGGCCATCGCCATCACGCCCACAACCAGCAAACCACTGAAGGCCAAGCCCATTTGCATGGAGCTGCCAGCGGAGATCAGCAAATAACCAATGCCTTCGTTGGAGGCCGTCATCTCTGACACGGTGGTGCCCACAAACGCCAAGGTAATGGCCACTTTGAGGGAACCAAAAAAGTAAGGCATGGAGCGCGGCAAGCCGACCTTGGTCAACACATCCCAACGCTTGGCACCCAAAACGCGCAACACGTCTTCCAACTCGGGCTCCAGCGTGGCCAAGCCCGTGGCAATGTTGACCATGATGGGAAAGAAACTGATCAAGAACGCGGTGAGGATGGCCGGGCCGGCACCGATGCCGAACCACACCACCAAAATCGGCACAAACGCGGCTTTGGGCAAGGCGTTGAACGCGGTCATCAGGGGGTAAATCGCGGCGTAGGCCATGCGCGAGCTGCCGATCAAAAAGCCCAACAACACACCCACCACAATGGCGATGCCAAAACCCACCATGGTCACCCAAAACGTGCGCCACGCGTGGCCCAGGATGACTTCTTTGAACTCCAGCGTTTGGTTCCAGATGCGCGAAGGGCTGGGGAAGATGAATTCGGACACACCAAAGCTGCGGGTGATCAACTCCCAGATCGCCACGATGATGACCAACAGCACCAGCGGTGACCAGCGTTCCATTGTTTTGCGTTTCATGCCGATGTCCTCGCCTTCATTGGTTGATCACGGTGCCCGATTTGCGCATGGCCCCGATGTGGCCGCGCAACTCGTGAACGATCTCGGTGAACTCAGGGGTGTAGGTCACCTCAAGTTCGCGCGTGCGCGGGATCGGGATGTCGCGCTTGACCACAAAACGCCCAGGGCTGCGGCTCATGCAGTACACCGTGTCGGCCAAAAACACGCTTTCGCGCAAATCGTGCGTCACCAAGATCACATTGAATCGCTGCGCTTCCCACAAATCGCGCAAAGTGCACCACAGCTCTTCACGGGTGAAGGCGTCGAGCGCCCCAAACGGCTCGTCGAGCAGCAGCATCTTGGGTTCGTGAATCAAAGCCCGGCAAATGCTGGCGCGTTGCTGCATGCCCCCCGAAAGCTCCCAAGGGAATTTCTTTTCCATCCCCCCCAAACCCACCGAAGCCAAGAGCTTGAGTGCGCGCTCCTCGAACTCCTTGCGTCGATCTTTGAATTGGCTGCGGTAAGGCTCCACGATCTCCAGTGGCAAGAGCACGTTGTCGAGCGTGGTGCGCCAAGGCAAAAGCGAAGGGGCCTGAAAGGCCATGCCCGAAATTTTCAACGGCCCGGTCACGGGTTGGCCATCGATGGTGATGGTGCCGCGACTGGGCATTTTCAGACCCGTGGTCAGCTTCATGAACGTGGACTTGCCACAGCCCGAAGGCCCCACAATGGCAATGAACTCGCCTTGTCGGACCTTGAGGTTGATGTCCTCGACCGCGAAGGTGTTCTGGGCCAACAACTCTTCGTTGTAAGCCAACCAAACTTGGTCAAAGTGGACGAAGGCATCGCCGGTGGTGCTGATGTTCATGCCGCTGTTCCTCTGCAGGTGGGTCGCTGATTTATTTTTTGGCGGGCGGCAACACGTTGAGCTCGGCCTTGGTCGGCAGCATGGCGCCGTTCCACAAGGCTTTGGCGTTGACTGGGGTCTTGGTGGCGTAGGCTTGCGACACTTGCGACGCCATCAGATCCAAGCGGGCGTTGTCCACTTGACCAAAACCCTCACGGCGGGCGTCTGGGCTGGCAATGACCGAATCAATGGCCAATTGCAAACGGCGGGTTTCCAGCGGCACGTTGATGATGCCGTCACGGGCTTTGACGGTTTCGATGGCCGTTGTCGGGCTGGCCATGACTTCTTTGGCGCCTTTGGTGAACGCCGACAAGAAGGCTTTAACAGCCGCAGGGTTGTCTTGGATCAGCTTGGGGTGAGCGATGATCACGTTGCCATAAAGCTTCACACCGTGATCGGCGAAGGGCAAGATCACCACATCCTCGGTTTTCACGCCACGGGCTTCCAAGTTCAACAAGGACGTGAACGAAAAACCGGTGATCGCATCGATGTCGCCGCGCACCAACATGGTTTCACGCAGCGGTGGGTCCATCGAGGTCCAGGCCACATTGGTGACTTTGTTGACCTTCTCAAAAATGGGGAAAGCCTTCCGTCCCGAATCGAACACGGGGGCGCCCAGTTTTTTGCCGCTCAGGTCGGCGGGTTTGGTGATGCCACTCTTCTTCAAGGCCAACACCGCAGCGGGTGTGTTGTTGTAGACCATCATCACGGCCACGGGCTTGTTGGGCGTGTCGGGGTTGTTGGCGTGGAATTCCATCAAAGCAGCCAAATCGGCAAAGCCCATGTCGTAGGTGCCAGAGGCCACGCGCGTGACGGCGGCGGCAGAACCCGTGCCCGCGTCGATCGACACATCCAAACCTGCAGCTTTGTAATAGCCCTTGGCTTCGGATTGCAAAAACAAGGCAGCGGGGCCTTCAAAGCGCCAGTCCAATTGGAATTTGATGGGGGTTTGGGCGTGGGCAGTGCCCAACGCACCCAAAGAGGCCAGCAGTGCAGCGGTGGTGGTAAAAAAATGACGTTTGTTCATACAGACTCCTAAAGTGAATGTGGATCGAAAGAAACTAAGCAAGGGGTTCACAAACGAAGAAACAGCAAGATCGGTGCCACCAAGAAGACTCGGCGACGACAGATTGAACACATAACTGTATACATTCTCTGGCGTTCCAAAGCGGTGCACATCCCCACAAACCCTAGGGTGGTTTGGCACCGCAACGGGGCTTGCCTGTCCCGTTTTGGTGCAACCGAGGTTGGCTCTCAAGTCTGAAGCACGTCCAGCAACGTCCGAGCCACCACTTGCGTGGCGCGCTTCAAATCGGCCAGGTCGATGCGCTCGTCGGCCCGTTTGGCGTGGCTCTCCAGCACGGTGCGGGGGCCTGCGCCGTAAATCACACCCGGAATGCCGCGCTCCACGTACAGGCGCACATCGGTGTAGAGCGGCGTGCCAATGGCGGGGATGGGTTCACCAAACACCTCGCCGCCGTGTTGCTGCAGGGCTTTGACCAGCGGCTGGTTGCCGGCCAACGGCACCATGGCACGGGCCAACAAAATGCGTTTGACATCCACACGAATGTGTTGGCCCCCACGCGGCGGCTTGAAACTGGCTGCGGCCTGTTCAATGGTGCGGCGCAGGCTGCTCTCGACCTCGGCGGGGTCTTCTTCCGGGATCATGCGGCGGTCCAGCTTAAGCGCCACCTTGCCGGGAATGACGTTGGTGTTGGTGCCGCCTTGAATCAAGCCAACGTTGAGGTAGGGGTGGGTGATGCCCTCGACCTGGGAAGTCACCTTGAGGTAATCCGCGTTGAGCGCGTACAGGGCATTGAGGATGTGCGTGGCGCCTTGCAAAGCGTCCACGCCGCTGTCGGGAATGGCGGCGTGCGACATCTCGCCGTGCACCGTCACCTCCAACTGCAAGCAGCCGTTGTGTGCCACCACCACTTGGTAGCTGAAGCCCGCTGCGATCATCAGGTCGGGCTTGGTGAGGCCTTGGTCCAGCAGCCAACCGGGGCCCACTTCACCGCCAAACTCTTCGTCGTAAGTGAAATGCAGTTCCACCGCGCCTTTGAGCGGCAAGCCCAACGATTCAAGGGCCCGCACGGCAAAGGTGAAGGTTGAAAAATCGCATTTGCTCACGGCGGTGGCGCGGCCAAACATCTGGCCGTTGACGACCTCGCCACCGTAAGGGTCGTGGCTCCAGCCTTCACCGGGCGGCACCACGTCGCCGTGGGCGTTCAGGGCAATGGTTTTGCCGCCATCGGCGTACCGCCGGCGCACGATCAGGTTGGTGATGCTTTGCAAGCCAGCGGCCTGTACCTCGGCTGCGGGCACCGCGTGGCGTTCGGCGTCGAACCCCATGGGGGCGAGCAGCGCGGCGGTGCGCTCGGCGTGCGGGGCGTTGTTGCCCGGCGGGGTGTCGGTGGGCACACGCACCAATTCGCGCAAAAAAGCCACCTGTTCATCGAAATGTTGTTCAACCCAAGCGTCGAGTTGTTGGTGAAGATTCATGGGGACTCCGTGGCAAGTTGGTTCAATAAGTGAGCAAAGGCCTCGACGGCGAGTTGCATGTCGTCGCAGGTGGTGGATTCGAGCGGGTTGTGGCTGATGCCCGCGTTTTCGCCGCGCACAAACAGCATGGCTTGTGGCATGACTTCGTGCAGCTTCATGGCGTCGTGGCCGGCCCCGCTGGGCAGCTTGAGCAGCGGCACACCCAAAGCCTCCACAGCGCGTTCCCACCGCGCTTGCCATTCGGGCGCACTGGGGGCGGCTGATGCACGCATGGCCAGGTCGGCGCGCCAACGCACGCCGCGGCGTTCGGCAATGGCTTGGAGTTGGCCCAGCACGTCGGCCTCCAGCGCGTCGCGTTGGGCGTTGGTGGGGGCGCGCAGGTCCAAGCTGAAGGTGCATCGGCCCGGCACCACATTGATGGAGCCGCCCGGCACTTGCCATTGGCCCATGGTGGCCACGCTGTCGCCGTCGTTGGCTGCGCGTTGCTCCAGATACAGCGCCAGTTCGGCCACGGCGCAGGCCGCGTCGCGGCGGCGGTTCATGGGCGTGGTGCCCGCGTGGCTGGCGGTGCCGATCACCTCACACTGGTAGCGCACGCTGCCGTTGATGGACGTGACCACGCCCAAGGGAATGTTGGCCTCGTTGAGCACCGGACCTTGTTCAATGTGCACTTCCACAAAGCCCAGGTAATTCGTAGGCTGGCGTGCAATGGCCGCGATGTCGTCGGTGTTCAAACCCGCTTGTTGCATGGCTTGGCGCATCGTGATGCCATCGGCGTCTTGTTGGTCCAACCATTCGGGCTTGAAATCCCCAATGACCGCGCCCGAGCCCAAAAAAGTGGCTTTGTACCGCTGCCCCTCTTCCTCAGCAAAAGCCACCACCTCAATGCCGAATGGCAAGCGTTTGGCCTGTTGATGCAAGTGCTGCACACACGCCATGGGCACAAAAATGCCCAAACGCCCATCGTATTTGCCGCCATTGCGCACGGTGTCGTAGTGACTGCCCGTGAGCAAATACCGAGCATTCGCCGCGGCGGCGTGATAGCGCCCGACCACGTTGCCCACGGCATCGATATTCACCTCGTCGAAACCCACCTCGCGCATGCCTTGCGCAATGTCGCGCGCGCACGCCCGGTGCGCCTCGGTGAGGTAAGTCACCGTGAGTTGGCCGTGTTCGGCAAAACCCGGGTCGCTGTGCTGGGCCAAGCGTTCTTGCCAGTCCCACACCCGTTGGCCCACCAGGGGTTCGAGACCAAACTTGTCGTTGAGTCGAATCTCCACAATGCGGTGAATGTTGCGCAAGCACTCCTGCAACTCAACATCGGGGTGGCCGTGCAAACGCCGCTCAAAGGCGTCGATGATTTGGTGCTTGCTCAAACCCACGCCGCGCGGCCCGCGCACGGCCAAGATGAACGGCCAGCCGAACTTGGTGTTGTAGTCGGCGTTGAGTTGCTGAATTTTGGCGAACTCGTCGGGGGTGCAGTCGGTCAGACCCGCCTTGGTTTGTTCGTTCGTCGATTCGGCGGTGAGTGTTTGGCTGACCATGGCCTTGCCCGCGAGCTCTGGGTGGGCACGGATCAAACCGAGCTGCGCATCACGCCCGGCCTGCTCGAGCACCACGCACATGGCGTGTTTGAGGTGGGCAAGCGACCGGAAGGGCCGCTCGTTTAACGCCTGTTCGGCGATCCAAGGCGAGTGCTCGTACAAACCGTCGAGCATCTGCTGCGCTTGAGCTCGGTTGGCGCTGTTGAGTTGTTCCAACGTGAGGGGCATGATCAATCCTTGAACGGATGCACCGCCTGCCAGTGCCGCGCGATGTCGATGCGCCGCGCCACCCACACGTGGTCGTGCGACTGAATGTGGTCCAGAAAACGTTGCAGCGCAGTGATGCGGCCTGGGCGTCCCAACAATCGGCAGTGCATGCCGATGCTCATCATCTTGGGTGCATTCAGGCCATTCGGGTCCCCTTCGGCGTACAAGGCATCGAAGGTGTCTTTCATGTAGTGAAAGAAGGGGTCGGCGTGTGAATACCCCTGCGGCAATGCAAACCGCATGTCGTTGCAGTCCAGCGTGTACGGCACAATGAGTTGCGGCACCACGGCACCATCGGTTTTACGAACCTTCATCCAAAACGGGAGGTCGTCACCGTAGTAATCGCTGTCGTATTCAAAGCCCCCAAAATCGGCCACCAGTCGCCGGGTGTTGGGACTGTCGCGTCCGGTGTACCAGCCCAAGGGTCGCTCGCCTGTGAGCTTTTGCAAAATGGCCATGGCCTCGTCCATGTGGGCGCGCTCAGTGGCTTCGTCGATGTGCTGGTAGTGGATCCACTTCAGCCCGTGACAAGCGATCTCGTGGCCCAGCGCTTGGAACGCAGCGGTCACGTCGCGGTGTTTGTGCAAGGCATTGGCCACACCAAAGACGGTCAGTGGTAGGCCACGCTTCTCGAACTCGCGCAAGATGCGCCACACCCCCGCCCGCGAACCGTATTCGTAGATGCCCTCCATGCTGATGTGGCGGTCGGGGAATGAGGGCGGGTTGAACATTTCCGACAGAAACTGCTCCGAGCCGGCATCACCGTGCAGCACACAGTTCTCGCCACCCTCTTCGTAATTCAGTACAAATTGCACCGCCACGCGGGCAGCGCCAGGCCACTGTGCGTGCGGCACGTGGCGGCCATAACCGATCAAATCGCGGGGGTAGTTCAGGGTGGTGTCGTAGTGGTTCATGACAGGGCTTGGGTGATGTCGTGACTGGGAATTTTTCGATCAAACGTCAAACTGGCCTCAACGTTTTGCAAGTGCTCGTCCATCAAACGCAACGCCAAGGCTTCGTCTTTGCTGGCCAAGGCGTTGACAATCTCCACGTGCTCGTCGGTGGAATGCTCGGCGGCCAAGGTGCTTTGGTACATGAGGGTGATGAGCGCGCAGCGTGAGAGCAAATCGCCCAACAACTCGGCCAATACTTGGTTGCCCATCAGTTCGGCCAATCGAACATGAAAGTCGCCCAACAATTCAATGCGGCCGGACACATCCGGACTGGCCACGGCTTTGCGCTCCAAGGCCAAATGCTCTTTGAGCGCCTTGATCATGCTGGGCGTGACTTGGCGCACAAAAGCGCGCGTCATTTCGGCTTCAAGCATGCGGCGCACAGCAAACACCTGCTTGGCCTCATCCACCGATGGCGACGCCACAAACGCCCCTCGGGCAGGCTCCAAACGGATGAGCCGGTTTTGCGAGAGCTGAAACAGGGCTTGCCGAACCAAGGTTCGAGACACCCCAAAATGATCGGCCAGCTTTTGCTCGGCCAATTTGGTGCCCGGCAACAGGCGATGATCCACGATGGCCCGCGTGAGCGACTCCACGATCAAATCGGTGCTAGATGCCGTATCCATGGGGCCATGATAGCCAGAAAAGTTAAAACTGTATACACTTTGGTCGACCATACTTTGGGAGAACACATGGGCTTGAGCACACACGTTTTGGACACCATGCACGGCTGCCCGGCTGCGGGTATGTCGGTGTCTTTGTACACCACCGACGGTGAACGCACGACCTTGATCAAAGCCTTCACCCTCAACGGCGATGGCCGCAACCCCGACGGCCCGCTTTTAGACAACTCAACCATCCGAGTCGGCACTTACCGACTGGTGTTTGATGTTGCTGGCTATTTCACCGCCAAAGGCGTGCGCTTGCCCGAGCCCCATTTTCTGAACCGTGTGTCTTTGGATTTTGGTGTGGCGCACACCCACGAGCACTACCACGTGCCCCTGTTGGTGAGCCCTTGGAGCTACGCCACTTACCGCGGCAGCTGAGCAACACCCTCCTGCGGGCCTTTCATGACACACGATGCCGACGCACTGAGGGTGTTGCTGAGCCAATCGCCAGCCATCTTGGTGTCGGTGGCACAGACACAGGGTTCGGTGCCCAGGGAGCGCGGCGCTTGGATGGCCGTGTTCGCAGACCGGGTCATCGGCACCGTGGGCGGCGGGCATTTGGAGTACTCAGCCATCACTGATGCGCGCCAACAGTTGCCCACCGCTGTCCAGCCTTGGCGACGCTCCATGGCTTTGGGCCCCAGCTTGGGCCAATGCTGCGGCGGGCGAGTGCAGTTGTTGTTTGAACCGGTGAACGCAGGAGACAGGGATGCTTTGCGTCAGCGCTTGGTGTGGCCACGGCACCCTGTGGCGCTGTTTGGCGCTGGGCATGTGGGGCATGCGGTGGTTCGTGCCTTAGCGCCTTTGCCGTTTGCACTGCACTGGATGGACAGCCGCGATGGCGCTTTTCCGGCGGATGTGTCGCCGCACATCCGCACCGAACATTCGAACCCCCTGCAGGCTGCTGTGCACGATCTGATGCCCAACACCCGGGTGCTCGTCATGAGTTTTTCGCACGCGGAAGATCTCGAGGTCATCCACGCGTGTTTGCAACGTCAACGCACACAACAGGACCTGCCCTTTGTGGGTTTGATTGGCAGTCGAACCAAATGGGCCGCCTTTGCCCGGCGATTGCTCGAGCGCGGATTCACCGAGAGCGAACTGCAGCACGTCACCTGCCCGATTG
>JAABPX010000092.1 GCA_011391745.1 Comamonadaceae bacterium | reverse complement strand
TGCACGATGCGGATGTTAGCGATGTCGTTTTCACCGCAACGCTTGAGCAGTGCGCCCACGCCGGGCTCATGCACCTCGCAACACAAAAAGTTGTCGCTGGGGCGCACTTGCGCGATGTGCGCGGTGGCGTCGCCCATGCCAAAGCCGATTTCCAGAATCAGGGGCGCGGCGCGGCCAAAGGCGGCCTGGACATTCAAACGATCGGTCTGAAAAGGCAACAAAAAGCGTGCGCCGTATTGTTCAAAGGCGCGGATTTGACCCGTGCCCATGCGCCCAGCACGCAGCACATAGGTTTTGACCTGTCGCATGAAGGGCGCGGGTGCATCGGTGGGGGGTGGGCTGGGTGTTGTCATGGTCAGCGGAGGCAAAAGTGGCCCCGATTATCTCGCGCCCCACGCTTGGACCCATTGCGCCAAGGCCTCGCCGATGGTGCTGGTCTGGCTGGGCGGCAAGGCCAAAACCTGGGCGGCTTGTTGCAGGGCACTCAGCGCTTGCGCGGGGCTGTCGCAGATCAGCGCTGGTGCACCGCTGTGTTTGCTCAGCTTGTCGCCGTTGGCGGCCAGCACCAAAGGGGTGTGCAGGTAACGCACCGACGGTAAGCCCAAGGCGGCTTGCAAGACGCGCTGACGCGGCGTGTTGTCGGCCAAGTCTTCGCCGCGCACCACGTCGGTGATGCCTTGCGCGGCGTCGTCCACCACCACCGCCAACTGATAAGCCCACAGACCATCGGCGCGTTTGAGCACAAAGTCGCCCACGGCCTGTGCCACGTTTTGTGACTGAGCCCCCAAGCGCCGGTCGTGCCAATACACCTCGGTGTAGGGCCGAACGTCCAAGCGCCAAGCGCGTGCGGGCCGATCTTTGAGGCCCCCTTGGTCGGGTCGGCAAGTGCCCGGATAGACAGCCACTTGGCCGCGTTCGGGCTCCATGCCCAAGACCTGCAGCGCCACCTCAATCTCGCGGCGTGAACAGCCGCAGGGGTAAGCCAAGCCCAGCCGTGTTAATTGTGTCAACGCCGCCTCATACGCGGCGCTGCGTTGGTTTTGCCAAATCACCGGCTCGTCGCTGACCATGCCGCAGGCGGCGAGTTGCGCCAACAGGCGGTGCCCCCAAACCGGATCACAACGCGTCGTGTCCACGTCTTCGATGCGAACCAACCAAAGGCCACTGTGCGCCCGCGCATCGAGCCAACTGGCCAGCGCCGCCACCAAGGAGCCCGCGTGCAAGGGGCCTGTGGGGGAGGGAGCAAAGCGGCCCCGGTACACGCTGGCCATGATGCGGCCGTGCCTTCAGCTCATGCCAGTGCCAAGGCCATTTCCAGACCCGACACAAAGGCGTCCTCCACGCGGTGTCCCAAGCACCAGTCGCCACAAGCACCAATGCCCAACCCGGCGTCGAGCAAAAAAGCTTGCCCCAGCGCTTGCCCCGTTTGCGCAAACCGCCAGCGGTGCACCTGCGCCCATGTCGGCTCGGCGCGGATGCCGGTGATTTCTGAAAAACCTTTGATCAGTTTGGCTTTCACACGCTCGGCATCGTCCTCCAAGTGCTTGGCCGACCACAGCGGGCTGGCTTGAACCGTCCAGCGCTCCACCGTGCCCCGACCGGGTTTGCTCGATTCGCGGGCCAGCCAACTGATGCGGTGATGCGTGCTTCGTGCCGCGTTCCATTGGGGACCCAAGTGTGGCAAGCCCGGTTGTGAGGCGTGTGCAAACGCCACCATCAGCGTCCAACAGGGTGACACGTCCACGGTGGTCAGCGCCTTGCGCAAATCGGGTGCCAAGCCTGCGCTGCGCAGCAGGTCGTGAGTCTGGGGGTGCGGCATGGCCAGCACCACCCGGTCAAAGGTGCCCAATACCTGTTGCCCGCCGTCGGCGTCTTCCATGCCGAGTTGCCACTGCTCGGGGTTGAGGACATCGCGCTCCACGCGCGTGACCCGGGCGTTGAACATCACCCGCGCATCGGCGGCGGCGCTGCCGTCCGCCAAGGGCTGTACCCAATGTTTGAGCAAACTGCTCATGCCGGGTTTGGCCACAAAGTGGGCCTCTTTGGGTGGTGGTGCACTCACCAGCACACGACCCAAGGCATCCAACACGCGCACGGTGTTCACGCTCCAAGGGCGAACCACGTTGGTGGCGTTTTCCAAGGCGCGGGCAAAGCGTGCGTCGCGCACCGTGAAGTACTGCGTGCCGTGGTCAAAGTCGCCCCATTCGGTGTGGCGGGTGGACATGCGCCCGCCGGGGCCGCGTGCCTTGTCGATGAGTGTGACGCGGTGACCTGCCTGTGCCAAGGTGCGAGCGCAAGCGATCCCGGCCATGCCAGCGCCCACCACCGCCACGTGCAACTTGGCGGACGCTTGTTGTCGCTGGTTTTTGGGGGGGCGTTTGGTGCTCATGGTGTGTCTCTTGTTGGTTGAATAGCGCTAGCCGATGCACACCACTGTATCAGCCCCTAGTCGTGTCGATCCAGCAAGGCGAGCCGCGTGTTGGGGTGTTCGAGTCGGTCCAACCACCAGCGCAAGGCTTGCCCCATGGGTGCGTTGGCCGCCGGTCGACGCCACGCATACGCCACCGGCACTTGGCGCGGCCCGCTGGCCATGGGTTTGACCACCAAGCGACCGGCGTCGATGTGCGGCTGCGCCAGTGGTTGCGGCAAAAACCCCACCCCCATGCCGCGCAGCTGCGCTTGCATTTTGTGCTGCATTGAGGGTACGGTCAGCACGTCCTGGCCTGGCAAGAGGTTGTGTGTCACGCCGCGCCCGCGCTGCGTGCTGTCGGCCACGGCCACCGCGCGGTGTGCTCGTACGTCGCTGTCTTGTAAGGGGCCACTGTGCTGCGCCAAGGGGTGGTGCGGGGCCACGGCAAACACCATGCGCAGGGTGCCCAAGGGGGCGGTTTGGATGTCGGCCACCGCAGCGTCCGTGGCCACGCCCAACGCCAGATCGGCCGCCCCGCCTTGCAAAGCCTCCAAGGTGCCCGACAAGGTTTCGGCACGCCAGCGCAAGCGCGTGGGCGCACCGGTTTGGAAAAAGTCTTGGCACAAATCCAGCACCACCGAGGGGGCCAACACCGCGTCCACCGCCACGGTGAGTTGCGCCTCCCAACCGGTGGCCACGCGTTTGACGCGTTGCGCGAGCGCGTCGATTTGGTCCAACCACTGTGCGCCCGATCGCAACAATTCGGCCCCAGCGGGGGTGAGCACGGCCTTTCTTGAGCGCCGATCAAACAGCAACACATCCAGCGCGTCTTCGATTTGTCGCACACGGTAGGTCAGGGCACTGGGCACCAAGCCCATTTGACGTGCAGCGCCCGCCATGCTGCCGCACTGCGCCACCGCCATCAGCAAGGCCAAATTGTCGGGTGAGAGGGCTGCACGGGTGTCGATTTGGGCCATCGGGCCTCCCAATAAAGTTCAAACCATTTGAATGATGCCATCAAATAAGATGGCGAAAAATCGAATCATTCAAACCCACAATACCCCCATCGCAACCCACAGGAGCACGGCATGATCCACATCCGACGCAGCGAAGACCGCGGCTTGGCCGACCACGGTTGGCTGCACAGCCAGCACTCGTTTTCATTCGCCGAATACTTCGATCCGAAGTGGATGGGCTGGGGCAACCTGCGCGTCATCAACGAAGACCGCATCGCCCCCGGCACGGGTTTTGGCACCCACGGCCATCGCGACATGGAAATCATCAGCTACGTCTTACAAGGCGAGCTGGCGCACCAAGACAGCATGGGCAACGTCAAAGGCATCCCGCCCGGCGATGTGCAGCGCATGAGCGCGGGCGGCGGCGTGCAGCACAGCGAGTTCAATCACGCCCCCAACGCCACCACCCACTTTTTGCAAATTTGGATCGAGCCCAACGTGCGCGGTATCGAGCCGAGCTACGAACAAAAGACCTTCAACACGGCCGAGAAGACCGGTCGCCTGCGCTTGGTCGCCTCGCCCAATGGTGCCGATGGTTCGGTAACCCTTCACGCCGATGCCGCGCTCTACGCCGGTTTGCTTGACGCCGATCACCGCGCCGAACTGCACATCGCCCCCGGCCGCAAAGCCTATGTGCACCTGGTGCGCGGCGAGCTCAAGGTCAACGGCCAAGCCCTGCGCAGCGGCGACGCCGCCGTCATGGCCGACGAAACCCTGATCGAGCTCAGCGACGCCAAAGACGCCGAAGTGCTGGTCTTTGACTTGGTGGCCTAAATTATGTGCGGCCAAGAGCTCCTCAAGCGCCGAGCGGTCCACAGCGTCGTCGACATGCCGCTGCACCGCTTCGATGCGCGCACCTTCGCGCACCAACTCCCGCCTTTGCCTGCGGGCCTTATCGACCCCTTCTTGGGGGTTGATGCCTTTGACATGCCGCACCACTTTTTTTTGCCGCATCCGCACGGCGGCATGAGTGCCGTCACGCTCTTGCTCGACGACTCGCCCGGTGGCGTGATCAACCGCGACTCGCACGGCGACCACAGCACCATCGCGGCCGGTGACTTGCACTGGACGCAAGCGGGCAGCGGCATCATCCACGAAGAAACGCCCAGCCAGCCCGGCCAGTCGGCGCGAGGCTTGCAGATTTTTGTGAACATGGCGCGGGCGCGCAAACAAGACCCCGCCGCTGTGTTCAAAACCGAGCGTACCGAAATGCCCGTGTGGCAAGGTGAGGGCGCACGGCTGAAGGTCGCGGCTGGCAGCTACACGGGCCTGAATGCCCCCATCAGCAACGACGCCCGCTGGGCCACACCGGTCAACCTCTGGGCCATTGAACTCGAAGCCCATGCGCACATGGACTTGACCGTGCCCGACGCCCACAACGCTTTTGCCATCGTCACGCACGGCGCGCTCAGCGTGGGTGACACTGACGCCCAAGCCCCACAAACGGTGCTGATGTCGCCCGCCCAAGTGGGTGCGCTGAGCACCTCGGTGGTCAGCCTTCAAGCGGGCGAGGGCGGTGCTCAACTGGTTTGGTTCAGCGGTGCACCGCTGCGCGAGCCGGTGGTGCAGCACGGCCCTTTTGTGGGCAACACCCGAGAAGACATCTTGGCCTACATCCATGCGTTTCAATCGGGCGCCATGGGTGAGTTGCCCGCCTCATTCACCCGTTAAATTTTTTCATTTCACAGGAGTTTTTCATGACCCAAATTGCTGTTCTCTACCACTCCGGCTACGGCCACACCCAACGCGTGGCCCAATACGTGGCCGAAGGCGCAGGCGCTGACCTGATCGCCATCGACGCCGACGGCCACATCAGCGACGCCGACTGGGCCGCGCTGGATGCCGCCGACGCCATCATCTTCGGCTCACCCACCTACATGGGCATGGCCTCGTGGCAATTCAAAAAAATCGCCGACGCGTCGTCCAAACGCTGGTTCTCCAGTGCATGGAAAGACAAAATCGCCGCCGGCTTCACCATCTCGGCCAGCCCCAGCGGTGACAAGCTCTCCACCATCCAATACTTCATCACCTTGGCCATGCAACACGGCATGGTCTGGGTCGGCCAACCCGCGATGAACGACGGCACCATCAACCGCATCGGCTCCAACTCCGGCCTGATGGCCCAAGTCGGCCCCACCAGCCCCGCCGCCGATATCCCCGAAGGCGACCTCGACACCGCCCGCCAATACGGCCAGCGCGTGGCGCAAGTGACCAAGAAGCTGCGCGGTTGAGCGACGTGGCGCGTTAACATCGCGCCATGAAACTGATCAACCTCATTCCATGGGCAGACTGGCTGGCGCTGGTCTGCTTTTTTGCTTTGTGGGTGGGCTACGCGTGGTTTGCCAAGTTTTGGGGTGGGCGGCGGCCTTCTTTGATTGGCACGACCAACCGCTACCGCACCTATTGGATGATGCAAACCACCGCACGCGACCCTCGCATGATCGACGGCTTGATCACCCAAACCCTGTCGCACACGCCGTCTTTTTTTTCGTCCACGTCGATTTTGGTGATTGGTGGTCTGTTTGCCTTGCTGGGCACCACCGACAAGGCCGCCGAATTGATGGGCGAAATCCCGTTCGCCCAAACCACCACGCTCATCGTTTTTGAGTTCAAGATCTTGGTGTTGGTGGGCATTTTTGTGTACGCCTTTTTTCGATTTTCATGGTGTATGCGGCTCTACACCTTTGTGGCCTTGGTGATTGGGGCCATGCCGCCGCCCGAGGCCTTTGAATCGGGTCAAGAAGACGCGCAGGAATACGCCCATCGCGCTGCGGCCATGGTTGGGGCCGCCGCCGAGACCTTCAACGATGGCCTTCGCGCCTATTATTTTTCGTTTGCTGCCTTGTCTTGGTTCATTTCGCCCTTGGCCATGGTGCTGGCCACGGTGTTGGTGGTGGCCATTTTGTACAGCCGCGAATTTCGCTCTGAGGTGCTGCAGATTCTCAAGCGTTGAGCCCACTAAAATGGGCCGCTATGTTTGTTCACCTGCGCCTGCACACCGAATTTTCCGTCGTTGACGGCACCAACCGCATCGACGACACGGTCGCCGCCGCCGCCAAAGACGGCCAGCCCGCGCTGGCCATCACCGACCTGAACAACCTTTTTGGTGCGGTGAAGTTTTACAAAGCCGCCCGCAGCAAGGGCGTCAAACCGATTCTGGGGGCCGAGGTTTTTGTGCACGGACTGGGCGACGAGGACACCGCGCTGCCTGGGCCTGGCGTGCAAACGCCACCCTTGCCCCGCGTGCTGCTGTTGGTGCAAGACTGGGCCGGTTACCTCAACCTGTGTGAGCTGTTGAGCCGTGCCTGGACCACCCACGTTCACCGCGACAGCGCGGTCGTCAAATGGGCTTGGCTGCAAGAGCGCAACAGCGGCTTGATTCTGTTGTCTGGGGCGCAGCACGGCCCCGTGGGTCAAGCGCTCATGGCCCAACAAACGCAACGCGCCGCCGATGTGGCCCTGCAATTGGCCAGCGCCTTCACCCATCGCTTTTATTTGGAAATCCAGCGTGCCGGTCGCCCCGACGACGAGCGCCACATCCAAGCCACCTTGGCGCTCGCCGCCCGCCTGAAGTTGCCGGTGGTGGCCACACACCCCGTGCAGTTCACCGCCGCCGATGATTACGAGTCGCACGAGGCCCGCGTGTGCATCTCCGATGGCGACATCTTGAGCAACAACCGCCGCGTGCGGCGCTTCACCCGAGAGCAATACTTCAAGCGCAGCGAAGAAATGAGTGCGTTGTTTGCCGACATTCCCTCGGCCGTCGCCAACACCCTGGAAATTGCCAAGCGCTGCAGCATTCAATTGACCTTGGGCAAACCCCAGCTGCCCAACTTTCCCATTCCGCCAGTCAACGGCGTGGTGATGCCGGTCAAAGATTACTTCCGCCATGTCTCGCACCAAGGCCTTGGCGAGCGGCTGGTGCGTTTGTATCCCGACCCCATCGAGCGCGAAGCACAGCGCCCGCGCTACGTTGAGCGCCTTGAATTCGAACTCGACACGATCTTGAACATGGGCTTTCCCGGTTACTTCCTGATCGTGGGCGACTTCATTCAATGGGCCAAACGCAACGGCTGCCCCGTGGGTCCTGGCCGTGGCTCGGGGGCGGGCTCTTTGGTGGCCTATGCCTTGAACATCACCGACCTTGACCCACTGCAATACAACTTGCTGTTTGAGCGTTTCTTAAACCCCGAGCGGGTCTCGATGCCCGACTTTGACATCGACTTTTGTCAAACCAACCGCGATCGCGTCATCGACTACGTTAAAAACAAATACGGTCGCGCGGCGGTGAGCCAAATCGCCACCTTTGGCACCATGGCCGCCCGCGCGGCCATTCGCGATGTGGGCCGTGTGCTGGATCTGCCCTACAGCTTTTGTGACGGCATCTCCAAACTCATCCCCAACAAACCGGGCATGAGCGTGACCTTGCAGTACCCACCCAACCCCAAGGTGCCGGGAGACAAAAACCACTACGCCATCGAGATGGAACCCGTCCTGGCGCAGCGCATTGGGCAAGAAGAAGACGTCAAAACCCTCATCGAACTGGCGCAAAAACTCGAAGGCCTGACCCGCAACATCGGCATGCACGCGGGTGGGGTGCTGATTGCACCGGGCAAGCTGACCGATTTCTGTCCGCTGTACATGCAGCCTGGCAGCGATTCGGCGGTCAGCCAATTTGACAAAGACGACGTCGAAGCCATTGGTTTGGTGAAGTTCGACTTTTTGGGCCTGGCCACACTCACCATTTTGGAAATTGCGCGCGAATTCATCGTACAGCGCCACCCCGGCCAAGAGGGTTTCAGCTTCGACAACATCCCACTCGACGACCCTGAGGTGTATGCCCTGTTTTCGCGCGGTCAAACCGAATCGGTGTTCCAGTTTGAAAGTCGGGGCATGCAGGGCATGCTCAAAGACGCCAAGCCCAGCCGTTTGGAAGACCTGATCGCCCTCAACGCCTTGTACCGACCCGGTCCGATGGACCTGATCCCGAGCTTTGTGGCACGCAAGCATGGGCGCGAACCCGTGGAATACCCGCACCCCTTGGTCGAGTCGGTGCTCGCTGAGACCTACGGCATCATGGTCTATCAAGAGCAGGTCATGCAAACCGCGCAGATTTTGGGCGGCTACAGCCTGGGTGGTGCCGACATGCTGCGCCGCGCCATGGGCAAGAAAAAAGCCGAAGAAATGGCCGAACACCGGGCCATCTTCCGCGCCGGTGCCGCCAAAAACGGCATCTCTGAGGCCAAGGCCGATGAGGTGTTCGACCTGATGGAAAAATTCGCGGGCTACGGTTTCAACAAATCGCACGCCGCCGCCTATTCGCTCTTGGCCTATCACACGGCTTGGCTCAAGGTGCACCACACGGCCGAATTCTTCTGCGCCAACATGACGGTGGAGATGGACGACACCGACAAGCTCAAGGTCTTGCACGAAGATGCCCTCAACATGGGCCTGCACTTTGAGCCGCCCGACGTCAACCGTGGCTCACACCGTTTTGAACCCATCACCAACCAGTCCATTCGCTACGGTTTGGGCTCCATCAAGGGCTCGGGGCAACACGCCATCGACGCCATCGTCGCCGCCCGTGAAGGGCGGGGCGATGGGCCCAACGGTGGCGAAACAGGCCCGTTCACCAGCCTGTTCGACTTCTGTCGCCGGGTGGACCGTCAGCGGCTGAACAAACGCACCGTTGAGGCCCTCATCAAGGCTGGCGCCTTCGACTCCATCCACCTCAACCGCGCCGAACTCTTGGCCTCGGTTGAACGCGCCTTTGACTACGCCAACGCCTGCGTGGCCAACGCCGACCAAAGCGGCCTGTTCGACGCCATGGGCGACGACGACCACGGCTCCAGCACCCAAGAGCCCGATTTGGTGGTCACCACCCCGTGGGGCGTGAAAGAACGCCTGACCCATGAAAAATCGGCCATGGGGTTTTATTTTTCAGGGCACCTGTTTGACGAGGTGGAGCGCGAAATTCGCCGCATCGCCAAAACCCCCTTGGCCCTAGTCAAAGACAGCCGAGAACCGGTGATCTTGGCCGGCATCGTCACCGACTTGCGCGTCATCAATGGCCAGCGCGGCAAACTCGCCTTGTTCAAATTGGACGACAAAACGGCGGTGCTTGAGGTCAGCGCGGACGAAGCCTTGATGAACCAGCACCGCCAGGCGCTCAAAGACGACGAACTCGTCATCGTGCAAGCCGTGGCGCAACCCGATCGGTTTTCGGGCGGGCTGCGCCTCAAGGTGCAACAGCTCTGGGATCTGCCGGCCGCCCGTTGCCGCTTTGGCAAATACCTGCGCGTGACGGTCAACGGCTCAGACCCCGATATCGCCCAACTGGTGCGTGAATTTCCGCCCCGGCGCGAGCAGACCGAACAAGGCGACTTGCTGCGTGGGCTGCCGGTGCGGGTGCACCTGCAGCGCCACGGCGTGGCTTGTGAGGTACTGCTCGACGACCGCGCTCAGTTTTTCCCCAGCGACGCGGCCTTGGCCAGTTGGATGGCCCAAGCCCATGCCCAACAGGTGGACATCGTTTTTGACTGAAGCGTTCTTGTTGGCAAAGAAGCGTTGCGCACGCGGTTTCTTGGGCTATATTGCAAACACAATCAACACGGAGACAACACCATGCAAGTCAGCGACATTCTTCGCGTCAAAGGCGGCACCCTGTACACCATTGCGCCCGACGCGCTGTTGCGCGATGCCATCGACACCATGTCGCGCTTGGACATTGGCTCTTTGGCCGTGATGGACCGAGGCACCTTGGCCGGCATGTTGACGTTTCGCGAAGTCATTCACACCCTGGCCAAGAACGGTGGCGGTGTGGGCGAGGAGCGCGTGGCCAGCGTGATGGACACACAAGCCGCCACGTGCTCACCCAGCACCAACATCGACGAGGTGCGCCCGCTGATGCTGGAACGCCACACCCGTTACATGCCGGTCATGGAGGGCGCGATGCTGATGGGGGTGATCAGCTTCTACGACGTGGCCAAGGCCGTGGTGGACAGCCAAAACTTCGAAAACCAAATGCTCAAGGCCTACATCCGCGATTGGCCCGATGGCTCTGCATCTGAGTGAGGGTAAAGATACGAAGCTTTGAGTGCAGCAAAGGCCCTGCATAGTAGGGCTTTTTTCAGTCCATTTAGTTTTTGAATCTCAAGCCCTTTGACGATGAGTTCTGGCTCAGCGGGATACGGGCGTGTCCTAGATTTTGTGTAAACGGTCTAATGGCAGGAAACTGCCTTCATCTTCAAAGGAAGAGAAATGACTGTAAGCAACGAACTGATAGACCGCCTGTTGGCGGATTACAAAAAGCCTGAAGACCTCATCGGAGAAAACGGGCTTCTCAAGCAACTCACCAAACGATTGGTGGAGCGAGCCCTCCAAGCCGAGATGGCTGAGCACCTCGGGCACGGCAAGAACGAGCCTGTCGCCAACCCTAAGGGCAACACCCGAAATGGCAAGAGTCGTAAAACGCTCAAGGGCGAATTTGGCGAACTGCCCATCGACATCCCACGAGATCGCGATGGCAGCTTTGAGCCGCAGATCGTGCCCAAGCACCAGACCAGGTGGACGGGGTTCGATG
>JAABPX010000091.1 GCA_011391745.1 Comamonadaceae bacterium | reverse complement strand
TTCAACGTCTTGGGCGAAGCCTTCTCGGACGTATCCCTCAAAGACCTGCTGATCGAAGCCATCCGTTACGGGGAACAACCCGAAACCCGCGCACGCATGGAGCAGGTGATTGACCAAGCGCTCGACACCCAACACCTGCGCGATTTGATGGCCCGCAACGCCTTGGTCGAAAACCACATGAGCCTGAACGACCTGTACGCCATCCGCGAAGACATGGACAAGGCCGAGGCCCGCAAGCTCCAGCCTCACTTCATCAGCGCCTTTTTCCGTGAAGCGTTTCGCGTGCTGGGCGGTGAACTGCGCGACCGTGAGGCCGGGCGCTTTGAAGTGCGCCACGTCCCTGCCGATGTCATTGAACGTGACCGTGTGATGGGCCAAACCCGCACGCCCGTGCTCAAAAAGTACGAACGCATCTGTTTTGACCGCGACAAACGCACGCTTTACGGAAAACCCACGGCCGATTTGGTGCACCCCGGCCACCCGCTCATGGGTGCAGTGACCGACTTGGTTTTGTCCAGCCACCGCAGCCTGCTCAAACGCGGTGCCGTCTTGCTCGACCCGCACGACGACGGCATACAGCCCCGCGTGCTGTTCATGCTGGACCACAGCGTTCGCGAAAGCACCGCTACCTCTGCAAACACCCAACCACGCGACGTATCCCGGCGCTTGCAGTTCGTCGAAATGGGGCAAAACGGCGAGCCAACCCCCGCGCCATTTGCCCGTCACCTTGACCTTGTGCCTTTGTCAGCCGAGCAAGCCGCCACGGTGGCCGACGTGCTCAAGGCCGACTGGATCACCGACCAAATTGAAGCCCGAGCCCTCGCATTCGCGGTGGCACATCTGGTGCCTGCCCACACCGAAGAAATCACCACCCGCCGCCAACGCCAGGCCGAGCGTCAGTTGGCTGCCGTGCGCGAGCGTTTGGTCAAAGAAATCCAATACTGGTCTGACCGTGCCATTCGCTTGGACATGGACGTGCGTGCTGGCAAACAGCCCCGGCTTCAGCCAGACAATGCCCGCCGCCGCGCCGAAGAACTCAGCGCACGCCTGAAGCAGCGCACAAGCGAACTCGAGGCCATGCGGCACGTGGCCTCGGGCAGCCCCAATGTCATCGGCGGGGCGCTGGTGATACCGGCAGGCTTGCTGGCGCAGCGCAACGGCGCGCCCAATTGGACCGCCGACGCTGAGGCACGCGCCCGCGTGGAGCGCGTGGCCATGCAGGCAGTTTTTGACGCCGAACACGCTTTGGGCCACCGTACCAAAGACGTGTCCGCAGAAAAATGCGGCTGGGACATCACCGTGTATATCGATCAACCCGAAGGTTTGGCGTTGGAGCGCCACATCGAGGTGAAAGGCCGGGCCAAAGGCCAAGACACCATTACCGTCACCGCCAACGAAATCCGTCACGGACTAAACCAGAAAGACAAGTTTGTGTTGGCGGTGGTGGTGGTCGATGGCGAAATGGCGGAGTCTGTGCATTACATTCCCATGCCCTTCACCCAAGAGCCCGATTGGGCCGAAGCCAGCAAGAACCTGAATTTGATCGCACTGTTCAGCAGAGCACAGTCACCTGGAAAGTTTCACTATGCGACTTAAACGAATTCACTTGGAAAACTTTAGATGTTTTAAAGACATTAGCGTCGAATTTCATCCGAAGATGACAGTAATCATCGCGGAAAACGGCACAGGTAAAACGACTGTATTGGATGCGATTGCCACAGGTTTTGGCCGCTACCTCACCAAGCTCGGAAAAAAAGGGCAAACCCTGAAGCAGTCCGATCTTCAAGTGCTCGAGCAGGAGAAATTAGCGCCCTATGTGGCAGTCACTTTGGAAACTGAAAAAACCGCTTCACATGAACCGGATGCACTCGCGTGGAGCCTGTCGCGCAAACGCAATCCAGCCAGCAAGATCGACACACCGTTGGCTGGAACGAAATCCATCGACGATTTCGCCCACCAACTACTCCAGCGGCAAGACGAAGGGCTTACCCCTCGGTTCCCATTGGTGGTGTATTACGGCACCAACCGAGGCATATTGGGTGAGGTGCAGAGGCGCAGAAATTTTAAGAAAAAGTTTGCTCCACTTGACGCACTGGATGGTGCACTGGAACCGACAGCCAGATTCAAAGCAGCCTTTGAGTGGTTCAACGCCATGGAAGACGAAGAGCGCCGCGAACGGGAAAAAATAAAAGACTTCAATTACCGCCTACCGCAGCTGCAGTATGTCCGCAGTGCTATTGAAAGAGCACTGACCCATCTTCCCGCAGACGGCGTTTTTGATACCGCTGCATTGCCTGTGATGTTCAGCAACCTCAGAACAGAAACCCGACCCTTGCGTTTTGTGATTGATCAGCACCTGTCCACTGGCACCCGCACCCTGCGCATCAACCAACTCAGCGATGGTTACCGGGTCATGTTGGGCTTAGTCATGGACTTGGCACGGCGTCAGGCCGAGGCGTTCTCCTTTGCGCCCAACGTGATTAGCGGATATGGAACTTGGCCGTCTATTGTTTTGATCGATGAGGTTGATCTGCACCTGCATCCGCGCTGGCAACAAGTGGTGTTGTCGCAGCTCCAAAGCATATTCAGCAGCACCCAATTCATCGTCACCACCCACAGCCCCCAAGTTTTAAGCACCATCCGGCGCGAAAACATCCGGGTGCTTAATGGCAACTCAGCCGAAATGCCGCTTGCCACCACCTACGGCCAGCCCAGCGGGGACGTGATGCACAGCGTCATGAAGGTCAACCCACAACCGCCGATTGCCGAAGCACAGAACCTAGATCGGCTAACTGCTTTGGTGGACCAGGGGCTGTGGGAGGCCCCAGAAGCTGCAACACTCATGGCTCAACTTCAGCAAGCACTGGGGCCAGAAAACGCACGGCTGCAACAACTGCAGCGCAGCATCTTGCGCCAAACCATGCTTCGCGACCTTGCGCAACCATGAGAGCCATCAGCAAGCAAGGCACGGGTGGGTTTCACCTGACCCAATCACACGCCACGCCTCCACAAACGTCTAACCAGGCCACCAGCCGCTGGTCCAGCTTTGCGCACAAAGGTGAAGTCTTGGACCAATTGCTCGCGGAGCAATATCACCTCTGTTGCTACAGCGAATTTCGTCCCGACCAAGAAGGGCTGGGCTACCACATTGAACACGTTGAAAACAAAAGCCAGAATCCAGCACGCACGTTCGATTACACCAATTTGGCCGCCAGCGCGCTGGACAGCAACACGGGATTGAAGACCCTGAAGAAACAAAACAATGACGATCCAGAGGAAGTCTTTGGCGGTCACGCAAGCGGCAAGCGCTCTACGGTCAATCTCAATTTGTTCGTTTCATGTCATCAGCACAACTGCCCACAATTTTTTGCTTACCTGCCTTCAAGTGGTGAAGTTGTTCCCCGGGAGGGATTGAGCGCGAATGACACGGCCAAAGCCGAATACACCATCAAGCTGCTCAACCTCAACAGCCCCTTTTTGCAAACGCGCCGAAGGCAGTGGGCGCAAGAGTTACAAGTTTTTTTTGACGAACATATTGCAAAAGGCTGGAGCTTGAACCACTTAGCCCAGATTGACCTTTTGCCCATTAACGGCAAGCTCAACCGATTTTTCAGTCTCACCCGCAAGTTCTATGGTCCGCTCGCCGAGCAGACTTTGATACAGCACGCGCCCGCAATGGTTTAAAGCTTTCATGTCCCCAATCCGCTCCCCAAAAAACGTATCGAAGTCGCCTTGCCGTTGCACGAGATCAACGCGCGGAAACAAACGCGCTTTCATGAGGAATGCCTTGGGCCAAAGAAGCGATCTGTGGGGTGGCTGGATGGGCGGTACAAAAAGAGATGCCCCGACAGCTTTCGCTACCGGGGCATCGGACCGGAGATGCTATCTCCAGTGGGGTTTAAGCTGCGTATTATGCATATCCGGTTAATCAAAGGTCAAGAAAAATGACAAAGGGAGTGGAATCTGTGCAACGAGTGGCGGCATACATCGACGGCTTTAACCTCTACTTCGGCCTGCGCCAAAGCGGATGGCGGCGTTACTACTGGCTAGACCTGCCCGCCATGGTCACCAGCCTGCTGAAGCCTGACCAAGCGTTGGTGGCCACGCATTACTTCACTGCACGCATTCGCTCCAACGGCCGCAACGCCGACGATGCGAAGCGCCAAAGCAACTACATCGACGCGCTGACCACTCGCCCCAACCTGACCACCCACGAAGGTCATTACCTAGAAAAAACCCGCAAGTGCAAGTCATGCGGGGCCACTTGGCCCGACTACGAAGAAAAAATGACCGATGTCAACATCGCTGTTCAACTATTGAGCGATGCGTTTGATGACCGTTTTGACACCGCCATCATCGTCTCTGGCGACAGCGACCTCACCACACCCATCCAGCGGGTGCGAGAGCGTTTTCCGGCCAAGCGTTTGATCGTCGCCTTTCCACCCAACCGCCAGTCCGCCCAGCTCAAACGGGTGGCCCATGGCCACACCGTTGTGGGCGAAGACAAGCTGCGACACAACCAATTGCCCAACCCCGTCATCACCGCCAGTGGCTACGCCCTAAACCGCCCTGCCCATTGGAATTGACCCATGAACATCCGCTCCCCCAAAAAACTCATCGAAGTCGCCCTGCCGCTGGACGACATCAATGCAGCCTGTGCTTACGAAAAAATGCCCGGCATAGGAGCGCACCCAAGAGGAATTCACCTGTGGTGGGCGCGTCGTCCGCTGGCGGCGGCGCGGGCCGTCATCTTTGCGCAGATGGTCAACGACCCCGGTGGCGAGCGCGGCTACTACGCGGGCAAAAGCCGCGCCCAGGCCGATGCCGAGCGCGAAGAGCTGTTCCAAATCATGCGCGACCTGGTGCTCTGGGAAAACACCAACAATGCTGACGTGCTGGCCCGCGCCCGCGCGGCAATAGCCGCCAGTTGGCGCGAAACCTGTGCGCTGAACAAAAGCCACCCCCAAGCCGCCACTCTGTTCAACCCCGAGCAACTGCCC
>JAABPX010000090.1 GCA_011391745.1 Comamonadaceae bacterium | reverse complement strand
GATCCCTTTGCGGGCGGTGGTGCCCTGCCGCTGGAGGCCCAGCGCCTGGGGCTGGAGAGCTTTGCCAGCGACCTGAACCCCGTGGCGGTGACCATCAACAAGGCCATGATTGAGATACCGCCCAAGTTCGCGGGCCGTGCCCCCGTGGGCCCCTTGGTCGAGACCGAGCGCGGCACCAAAAAAGGCACACGCAACGCCTTTGAAGACTGGACTGGCGCCCGCGGCCTGGCCGAAGACGTGCGCCGCTACGGTGCGTGGATGCGCGAACAGGCCCTGCAAAAAATTGGTCACCTGTACCCGCCCGTCCAAATCACCCCAGCCATGCTGGCTGCCAATGAAGCTGGTGTGGCCGCCGACGGGCACCAGCGCTATTTGAACCAAGGCTTGGCCGGGCTGAGCGCGGGCCAAGAGCTGACCGTCATCGCCTGGCTGTGGGCGCGCACCGTCAAAAGTCCTAACCCCGCCTTCAGCCATGTGGACGTGCCCTTGGCCAGCACCTTTATTTTGAGCAGCAAGCCGGGCAAGGAAAGCTATGTGCTGCCGGTGGTGGAGGGCGACGGCTACCACTTTGAGGTGAGGACCGGCACGCCGCCTGCCGAGGCCAAGGACGGCACCAAAATTTCTCGTGGAGCTTTTCGCTGCCTTTTATCCGGCGTACCTATGAAGTACGAGTACATCGACGCAGAGGCAAATGCTGGGCGCATGGGCGCCAGGCTAATGGCTATCGTGGCTGAAGGGCAAAGGGGCCGTGTTTATCTCACGCCCAACCCAGAACATGAGGTCATTGCAACCCAAGCGCAGCCATCTTGGAAACCAGATACTGCATGTCGCGGCACCTTCGCAAGTAACGCACAAGGTCGAATTTATGGCTTTAAGGTCTTTGGCGACTACTTCACCCCCCGCCAGTTGGTGGCGCTGACCACGTTTTCAGACCTGGTGCCCGAAGCGATTGCCCGCATCCGCACCGATGCCCAGGCCGCAGGCATGCCCGACGATGGCCGTGGCCTGGACGCAGGCGGCACAGGTGCTACGGCGTATGCGGAGGCTGTTGGGGTTTATTTGGCGTTTGCAGTCAATCGATGCAGTGACTTTTCAAATTCATGCACGCGCTGGGTACCTGGCAATCAAAAGGTAATGAATCTTTTTGGAAAGCAAGCTGTAGCAATGACATGGGATTACCCCGAGGCCGGGATTCTCCACAAAACAGTTGGCGGCTTTTCTCCAGCTGCAGAATTTATTGCCGACTGTATTGAAAAACTTCCGCTTGAATACTTGGCTGGCGTGGCAAGACAAGCTGACGCCCAGTCCCAAACTATCAGCGCCCATAAGGTCATCTCCACCGACCCGCCGTATTACGACAACATTGGCTATGCCGATCTGTCGGACTTTTTTTATGTCTGGCTGCGCCGGTCGCTCAGGCCCATCTTTCCCCAGCTTTACGCTACGCTGGCCGTGCCCAAGGCCGAAGAGCTGATTGCCACGCCCTACCGCCACGGCAGCAAAGAAAAAGCCGAACTGTTTTTTCTGGACGGCATGACCGCCGCCATGCACAACCTGGCTGCGCAGGCGCATCCGGCCTTTCCCGTCACCATTTACTACGCCTTCAAGCAAAGCGACACCCAGGAAGACGGCAGCGGCACCCACAGCACCGGTTGGGAAACCTTTTTGCAAGCGGTTCTGGGAGCAGGTTTTTCATTGACTGGTACTTGGCCTATGCGTAGCGAACAAGCTGAGCGGTTGATAGGAAAAGGCACCAACGCCCTGGCCAGCAGCATCGTGTTGGTGTGCCGCCCGCGCAGCCCGCAGGCCGAGACCATCAGCCGCCGCGACTTTCAGCGCCAGTTGCGCGAACACTTGCCCGAGGCGCTGGACACCATGATTGGCGGCAACAGCGGCCAAAGCCCCATTGCGCCGGTGGACTTGGCGCAAGCGGCCATCGGCCCCGGCATGGCCATTTACAGCCAATACGCGGCGGTGCTGAACCAAGACGGCACGCCCATGACGGTGCACGACGCGCTGGTGCTCATCAACCGCGAAATCACCGACCACCTCACGCCCGACGCGGGCAACTTCGACGCCGATACCCTGTTTGCCAACAGTTGGTTTGAGCAATACGGGTGGGCCACCGGCTCATTTGGCGAGGCCAATGTGCTGGCCCAAGGCAAGGGCACCACGGTGGACGGCGTAGCCAAAGCCGGTGTGCTGGAAAGCGGCGCAGGCAAAGTGCGCTTGCTGCGCTGGGCCGACTACGCCGCCGACTGGAACCCCCAAACCGACACCCGCGCCCCCGTGTGGGAAGCCACCCACCACCTTATTCGCGCCCTGAACCAGCAAGGCGAAAGCGCCGCCGGCCAGCTACTGGCCGCCATGCCCGACAAAGCCGAGCCGGTGCGCCAACTGGCCTACCACCTGTACACCCTGTGCGAGCGAAAAAAATGGGCCGACGACGCCCGCGCCTACAACGAACTCATAACCGCCTGGCACGCCATCGTGGTGGCCTCGCAAGAGGCGGGGGTGCGGCAGGTGCAGATGGGGTTGGATGTATGAGCGAAGCACGCACCACCGATGCCTCCAACATGCTTTGGCAGGGCATCAAGCAAGAAATTACGGGCATTCAAGTGCTGCTGGAAACCGTGGAACAAATGTATTTCAGGTCACCACGGCAGCGGGGTATGGACCTGCTCGCGGCAGATGCACCGCTGCTGTTTGTCACGGCGCAGACGGCCATGATGGAGTCGCTGTTGATGCGCATGTCGCGCTTGATGGACCCGGCCTCAACGGGTAAGCGCCACAACGTGAGTTTGAATCGATTGGCTGGTTGCAGCCCAATACTGGAAGCTGACATATGCGAGCTTCGTCAGCAATGGGATGCTTCGGGGTTGAAGACCATTCGCGACAAGTACTTGAGCCACAACGACTTGGAGCGTTCCATGGCAGAAGCGCACACGCTGAACATTCCGTTGTCAGACGCAGACGTGTCGGCGATGCAATCATTGGCCAATGGCTTGCGAGTATTTAGGTGTGCAGCGAATCTGAAAATTAGTGGTGCAGCCTATCTGGATCAGCACCTTGATCTGTGCGTTCAACGTGAAGTAGCTTGTTTGAGCCGCAGTTTGCTTGCTGGTGAGGCTTTTTATAAGTTGCTGCCGGGCCACCCTGGTTTGCAAGAGGTACTGGCGCAAATTGAACACCAAGACCCCAAAGGGGCGTGAGCATGCTGAGAACAGCCACTATCAAGAACTTTGGGTTGAAATTTCAGTGTTTTGTTTTAAACGAAAGTGAGTCCGCGCCGCAGCAGCCGTGGACGCCATCAAGATTGACACCATGACCATCAAACCCTGGCGCGAAGTCGCCCACCCCCACAAAGACGTGCTGGAAGGCACCTTCAAACAAAGCGAATTTGCGGCGGACATTTCGCAAGTGCACGCGGGCACGGCGGAGCCTGAATACCAAGATGCCGAGAAGTTTTTTGCACGCACCTTCATCACCGAGGGCATGCGCC
>JAABPX010000089.1 GCA_011391745.1 Comamonadaceae bacterium | reverse complement strand
GTGCAGTTGCAGACGGCTTTTGGTGGGGGCAAAACGCACACGCTGCTGGCGGTGTACCACTTGGCCAGCCGTCAGTGCAGCACCGAAAAGTTGTCGGGCGTGCCGCCGCTGTTGGATGCTGCCGGGGTCACGGACTTGCCACACGCCCGGGTGGCGGTGATTGATGGCATCAAGTTTTCGCCCAGCATGCCGCGCACGCATTCGGGCATTGCGGTCAACACGCTGTGGGGCGATTTGGCGGTGCAATTGCTGGGGGCTGAGGGTTATGCGCTGCTGGCCGAGGCCGACCGGGCGGGCACTTCGCCTGGCAAAGAGGCCTTGATCGGCTTGCTGCAAAAGGCTGCGCCTTGTGTGGTGTTGCTCGATGAGTTGGTGGCCTATGTGCGGCAGTTGGAGCCGGGCAAGAGCTACCCCGGCGGCACGTTTGACAGCAACATCACTTTCATTCAGGCGCTCACCGAGGCCATGAAGTCGGTGCCCAATGGCATGTTGTTGGCATCGCTGCCCGAGTCAGAAACCGAAGCCGCAGGCACCCAGGGCCAGCGTGCATTGGATGTGCTGGAGAAATACTTCGCTCGACTGGAATCGGTTTGGAAGCCGGTGGCGGCCGAGGAGTCGTTTGAGATTGTTCGCCGCCGTTTGTTTGATTCGGTGGGCGACGCGGCGCAGGTGGCAAATGTACCGGCAGCACAGCACCAAGTTTCCAGCAGAGGCTTTGGAGGCGCGGTACGAAGAGCGCATCACACAGTCTTACCCGATTCACCCCGAGGTGTTTGACCGCTTGTATGAAGACTGGTCCACGCTGGACAAGTTTCAGCGCACGCGCGGGGTGTTGCAGTACATGGCCATCGTGATCCACCGTTTATGGAACAGCAACGACAAAGACCCGTTGATCATGCCGGGCTCGGTGCCGCTGGACGATGCGGTGGTGCGCAACAAGAGCATTCATTACCTGCCCAACGGTTGGGAGCCAGTGATTGAGCGGGAAATTGACGGGCCACGCTCTGCGGCCATGGACATTGACGGCCATGACACACGGTTTGGCAGCGTTCAAGCGGCTAGGCGTGTGGCACGCACCATCTTTTTGGGCAGTGCGCCGTCCAATGCGGCGCAGACGGTGCGCGGCATTCGGGTGGACGGTATTTTGTTGGGGGTTTCGCAGCCGGGGCAGGCGGTGGGCACGTATGAGGATGTGATCAAACGCCTGCGTGACCGCTTGCACTATTTGTATGGCGAGAACGACAGCTACTGGTTTGACACGCGCCCCAATTTGCGCCGCGAAATGGAGAGCCGCAAGGCCAATCTGAAAGATGCTGACGATGTGTTGCCCTTGCTGCGCGACAGGGTGGGGCGCGTCTTCCCCAAAGTGAATCATTTTGCGGGTGTGCATGTGTTCACCCCATCGGGTGATGTGCCGGATGACTTGGGCGCTGGGCCGCGTTTGGTGGTGTTGCCGCCGAGCGCGGGTTATCGCAGCCAAGACAACGGTCCCGCTGTGCTGGCCGCGACTGAAATTTTGGAAAAGCGCGGTGATGCACCGCGACTGAGGCGCAACCGTTTGATTTTCTTGGCCCCTGATGGGGATGCCGTGCAGCGTTTGCGCGATTCGGCTCGAACCTTTTTGGCTTGGCGCTCCATCGTGGACGATGTTCAGCAACGGCGCATGGACTTGGGGACTTACCAGGTTGACCAAGCCAAGCGGGCCATGGACTTGGCGGAAGACAGCTTGCGGCAAATGGTGCGCGAAACCTACCGCTGGCTGATGGTGCCCACCGAAGAGTTGCAACGCGGCAAGATGGTGATGCGCTGGGAGGCGGTGAGTGTGTCCGCATCGGCCCCGAGTTTGGTCGATGAAATAGAAAACAAGCTCAAAGAGGAAGAGTGGGTGGTGTACGCGTGGTCACCGGTGCACCTGAATCGACTGCTCAATCAGTGGTATTTCAAGGATGGCGTTACATCTGTGTCGGCGCTTCGCGTTTGGCAAGACAGTTGCCAGTACCTGTATTTGCCCCGTTTGTTGAACGCGGAGGTGTTTGTGCAGACCGTTGCAGCTGGTTGTGCCACACGCGATGTTTTTGCCTATGCGGCGGCCAAAGACGAAGCTCGTTATCTCGGTTTTGCTTTTGGCAACCCTGCGCTTGTGACCTTGGATGCAGACGCTTTGCTGGTTGAAAATTCCAGTGCGCAGAATTTCCAAATGGGCTTGGAAGATGAACGAGCCAAGCTCGCCAGACAGAGCCAACCTGATGATTTATCAGTTACAAGTAAAAACACAACAACGGGTCTAACCGCTCAAGCCAACGATAAGCCCGAGCAGAGCACAGCGGACAAGGCAAACTTGCCCACTCGCTTTTTTGGTGTGGTTGAACTGGATGCCGTTACTGCGACCATGGACTTCTCGACCGTAGTGAACGAGGTGCTTCAGCACTTTGCCGCCCAAAGGGGTGTCAATGTGCGTGTGACGGTTGAGATTGAAGCCACATTAAAAGAAGGATTTCCTGCTGCATTTCAGCGCACCGTTAGAGAGAATTGTGCAGTGCTCAAGTTCAGCCCGGCTGATTTTGAAAAAGAATGAAACATTGGCCTGAAACATAACAACATGAGCATCCAAACCGACGACTTTGCCCCTGC
>JAABPX010000088.1 GCA_011391745.1 Comamonadaceae bacterium | reverse complement strand
TCATGACCTCGCCCAAAGCGCAGGCCAAAGACCGCCGATCGGCCAAAAGCCGCTGCAAGCCGTCGACCGAAAAATCGATCAAAGCCTCGGGGATGGCACCGGGTTGGTTCGTCGCGGCTTGCTTCGGATCGCGGTAAAGGGTTTCGTCCTCCCAAGCTTCGGCCATGCGCTGCACCAACTCACCCACCAAACCACCGCGCTGGGGTGCCCGAAAGCCCACCGAGTAGGTCATGCAGTCCGCAGTCTCGGCGATGCCGTCGTGGGCCCATTTGGGGGGCAAATACAACATATCGCCGGGGTTGAGCACAAACGCTTCTTCGGGCTCGAAGTGGCTCAAGATTTTTAAAGGCACGTTGGGCTCTAAGGAAAGGTCTTGTTGACGGCCAATGCGCCAGCGGCGCTGCCCACTGGCTTGCAACAAAAACACGTCGTAGCTGTCGTAGTGCGGCCCCACGCCACCGCCTTGGCTGGCCCAAGAAATCATCAGGTCGTCCAAACGGGCGTCGGGCACAAAACGAAAGCGCTGCAGCAGTTCGTGCGCGCTTTGCAGGTGCGTGTCCACGCTTTGCACCAAGAGCGTCCAAGCCGGGCGAGAGATGGGGGGCAAGGCCTTGCGGGCAAAGGGCCCGTGGCGCAATTTCCAGCCTTTGGCTTGGTGCTCAATCACCCGCGACTCCACCGCTTCTTGGCTGGCTAGGTCGAATAAGGCCGCGCGGTCCAGCAAAGGGGTAAAGCCGGGGATCGCTTGGCGGATGAGCAGTGGCTTTTTTTGCCAATGCCGGCGCATGAACTGTTGGGGGGTGAGGCCCCCGAGCAAGGGGGTGGCTTGGTCGATCGGTGTGGCGAGACAGGACAAAGAGGTACTTAAGATCATGGGACAATTGTCGGATGAAAATCACCCCACAATGCGTGGTGTCCTTGAGCTGGGTGCTCAAAGACGCCCAAAACGACGAATTGGACGTGCTCGACGAGCCTTTGGACTTCTTGGTCGGCGGCACCGACCTGCTCGCCAGCATCGAAACCGCCTTACAAGGCAAAGAAGCGGGCGATGAACTCGACCTAAGCTTGGAGCCCGCCGATGCTTTTGGCGACTACGACGAGCGCTTGCTGTTCTTGGAGCCTTTGAACAAACTGCCCAAAGACATCAGCGAAGGCATGGCGTTTGAGGGCCTTCCCGAGGGTTGTAACCCCGAAGCCCCCAAAGACCGCCTTTACTTCGTCAGCGACCTCTACCCCGAGCACGCCGTGCTCGACGGCAACCACCCGCTGGCTGGTATTGGCCTGCGCCTGCACCTGACCGTGCACGAGGTGCGTGAAGCCTATGAAGAAGAAATTGGCCGCGGCACCTTGGGCGCCGGGTTTTTTAATATGCAGATCGAGCCCGTGGTCACCCAAGCCGCCGACGGCTCCCATCCGACCCTGCACTGAGGGTCAAGAGCGACCGGTGGAGCCGTAACCACCAGCACCACGTTCACTGGCCGTGCCAAAGTCCTCAACCACCCGAAATTGGGCCTGCACCACGGGCACGATCACCAGTTGCGCGATGCGCTCCATGGGCTCGATCGTGAACGCCGTTGGGCTGCGGTTCCAACAACTCACCATGAGTTGGCCTTGGTAGTCGCTGTCGATCAAACCCACCAAATTGCCCAAGACAATGCCGTGTTTGTGGCCCAAGCCCGAACGCGGCAACAACATGGCCGCATACGCCGGGTCGGCCAAATGCACCGCCAAACCCGTCGGCACCAATTGCCACGCATTGGGCGCCAGGGTTAGGGGGGCATCCAAACACGCCCGCAAATCCAAACCCGCGCTGCCTGAGGTCGCGTAGGCCGGCAAATGCTCGGCCATGCGGGGGTCGATGATTTTCAGGTCAATGCGCATGGCCTGTGCTACTTCACTGTTTCAGGGCATCTTGCAAAGCCTTGGCGGGGTCAACCTCAGCCTCTTCACCGGGCGGCTTGGGCAACCCGTCGGTGCTGGCGGGCGCTTGCATGTCCGCTCCAGGGTCGTCGTCCGTCTGCAAGTCCGACATGTTGTTGAGCATGTCCGACACCGCCGCATCGTCCACCACGGTGGCTTTCGTCAAATTGCCCGTGACCAACGTGGGGTTCATGACGATCACCGCCACCATGATGAGTTGCAAAACAATGAAGGCAATCGAGCCCTTGTAGATCTGCAGGGTCGTCACCGCAGGAATGCGCTGCCCAGTGACTTTGTCGGTGTAATCCTGACGAGCCGCCACGCTGCGCAAATAAAACAGCGCAAAACCAAAGGGCGGCGTCAAGAACGAGGTCTGCAAGTTCATGGCCAAAATGATGCCGAACCAGATCAGGTTGATGTCGAGCTTCTCGGCCACCGGCGCCAACAAGGGCACCACGATGAAGGCAATCTCAAAGAAATCGATGAACATGCCCAAAACAAACACCAGCAGGTTCACAAACAGCAAGAAGCCCAATTGCCCGCCCGGCAATTTGTCGAACAGGTGCTCCACCCAAATGTGACCGTCGGCGGCGTTGAACGTGAAGCTGAAGACGGTCGAACCAATCAAGATGAACAACACAAAAATCGACAACTTGGTTGAATTTTCCATGGCTTGTCTGAGCAAGTCCATGGACAAGGTGCGTCGGGCACTGGCCATCAACAAAGCACCGATGGCCCCCATGGCTCCGCCTTCGGTGGGGGTGGCAATGCCCAAGAAAATTGTGCCCAGCACCAAAAAGATCAAAACCAGCGGCGGAATCAACACAAAGGTCACGCGCTCCGTCAACCGAGAAAGCAACCCGGCTCGGGTAACTTTGTTGAACACCGCCAAACCAAAGGCCACGAAGGCACCGATCGTCATGGAAAGAATGAACACTTCATCGGTCGGCGCAGCACCGTCTCGGTTCATCATCGGGTTGATGATGGCCTCGTGTACCGATGCCCAAGCCAAACCACAAGCCGTGGCCAAGGACATCAAAACCAACAAGGACTTGTGCCCGCTGTTGCCATTGGGTTCGTTGTAAATCCGCGCCGAAGGGGGCAAAGCCGGCACCCAACTGGGTTTCACAAAGGCCACGACGACAATAAAAAGCAGGTACAGCCCCACCAACATGATGCCTGGAAGCAATGCGCCAGCGTACATATCCCCCACAGAGCGACCCAACTGGTCAGCCAAAACGATGAGCACCAGCGATGGCGGCAACGCTTGTGCCAAAGTGCCCGATGCGGTGATGGTACCGGTGGCGATGGTGCGGTTGTAGCCGTAGCGCAGCATGATGGGCATGGCGATCAGGCCCATGGAAATGACAGAGGCCGCGACCACACCCGTGGTGGCGGCCAGCAAAGCGCCCACCAAAACAACCGCAATGCCAACACCACCGCGCAAGGGGCCAAACACTTGGCCCACGGTCTCGAGCAAATCCTCGGCCATGCGGCTTCGCTCCAAGATGATGCCCATCAAGGTGAAGAAGGGAATGGCCAACAGCGTGTCGTTTTGCATGATGCCAAAGACACGCAAGGGCAGCGCCTGGAACAGGTTGGAAGGAAACAGGCCCAACTCCATGCCCACAAAGCCAAAAAACAGGCCTGTGGCCGAGAGCGAAAACGCCACGGGAAAACCCACCAACAAGAACATCAGCAAGCCGATGAACATGATGGGCACAAATTGACTGCTCAAAAATTCGATCATGCTGCGGCTCCTGTCTGACGGGCTTTTTCTTGTTCGGCGATCTCTTTGGCCAGCAACTCGGTTTCACTGGGCCCGCTGTGATCCAGCGCATCGGGGCCAAGGCCCTTTAAAAAGGCCACGCGTTTGACCAACTCCGAAGCGCCTTGCAACATCAGCAGAGCAAACCCCAAAGGAATGAGCGCATACACCGGCCAACGGATCAAGCCACCCGAGTTGGACGACATTTCGCCCGAAACCCAAGCGTTTTCAAACGTGGGCCAGCCCAAGGTGATCATCATGTAGCACAGCGGGAATAAGAAAATCACAATGCCGCCTATGTCGATCCAATTGCGCGTACGGGCGCTGAACTTGGAAGCGATGAAATCAATGCGCACGTGGGCGTTTCGCAAAAACGCGTAGCCCGCACCCAGCATAAACACAGCGGCAAACAAGTACCACTGGATTTCCAACAAGGCGTTGGAGCTGGTGTTGAACAATTTGCGCACAATCGCGTTGCCCGCGCTGATGAAGGTGGTGATGAGGATCAACCACATGGCCATTTGGCCAATGCGTGTGCTCAAGGCATCAACCACCCGTGAAAAACGAAGCAAGGCTTGCATTTGGAAATTTCCTTAAAACCAGGCCACTCAAGCGGCCCATCCAGTGTATCGGCGCTGCATATCTGGCCACGCGGAATACCATCATCACAAAAAACCCCGCCAAAGCGGGGTTGTGTGCTCAGCGTTTAGCCGATCACAGTTTGGCCGACTGCATGTAGCGGTCGAACTGTGCTTCGGTGAAGCGGAACCACAGGTTGGCGTCCTTGCGGAAAGCCGAGTAGTCGTCGTAAATCTTTTTCCAGTTCGGATTGGACTGACGCAACTCTTCGTAGAGGGCCATGGACTCTTTGAACGCCGCATCCATCACGGCCTTGGGGAAAGGCAGCACCTTGGCGCCACCGGCCACCAAGCGCTTGAGCGCGGCGGGGTTGCGGGCATCGTAACGCGCTTGCATTTCGGTGTGGGCGTACGAAGCGGCAGCTTCCACAATCGCTTTGTTCTCAGCCGACAAGGCGTTGAACGCGGCTTTGTTGATGTAGAAGTCGAGCTGAGCGCCACCTTCCCACCAGCCGGGGTAGTAGTAGTTCTTGGCCACTTTTTGGAAGCCCAGCTTCTCGTCGTCGTAAGGACCCACCCACTCGGATGCGTCGATGGTGCCTTTTTCCAAAGCTTGGTAAATTTCGCCACCGGGGATGTTTTGTGGCACACCGCCCATGCGGGTCAACACCTTACCGGCGAAACCGCCGATGCGCATTTTCAAACCCTTGATATCGGCCAAGGTTTTGATTTCTTTGCGGTACCAACCGCCCATTTGGGCACCGGTGTTACCGCCAGGGAAGTTGACGATGTTGTACTTGTCGTAAAACTCACGGAACAGCTTCATGCCGTTGCCGTCGTAATACCAAGCGGTGAGCTGGCGGCTGTTCAGGCCAAAGGGGATGGCCGTGCCCATGGCGAAGGTGTCGTCCTTACCAAAGAAGTAATAAGGGGCCGTGTGCGCCGCTTCGACCGTGCCTTGCTGCACGCCATCGACCACACCAAACGCTGGCATCAATTCACCTGCGGCGTGAACCGACACGGTGAACTTGCCACCGGACATGGCGCTGACTTTTTGAGCGAACACATCGGCTGCGCCAAAAATGGTGTCCAAAGCCTTGGGAAAGCTCGAGGCCAAGCGCCAGCGAATGGTGGCTTGCGCTTGCACAGCAGGAGCTGCACCTGCAGCCAAAACACCCGCAATGCCGGCATGTTTGATTACGGAACGACGATCCATAGAATTCTCCAGGGTGGTTGATCGGAACCCCATGCACAGACATGGGTTTGACCGTTAAGTCAGCCCGCATTGTAGGAACAGAAAACGCGCAAAATCACGGGTAAGCGCAGGGGTTTTCCCTTAAAACTGGCGAATCATCAAAGATTTCAATTCGCTTGAAAGTTCTTCACCAACGTCGCAGAGGCCAAGCGTTCACGCACCGCCGACTCGATACCCGCCGCATTCAAACCCTGCAAAGCCAAGAGTTGCGCGGGGTCCCCGTGTTCGGTGAAGGTGTCGTCCAAACCCAGCACCAAGACTGAGCGCTGCAGGCCCGCGTCCTGTAGGGCCTCTATCACCGCACTGCCCGCGCCGCCCATGCGGCAACCTTCTTCGACCGTGACAATGAGTTCGTGCGCTTGGGCAATGGCCAACAACAGATTCACATCCAATGGTTTGACCCAACGCATATTGACCACGGTGGCGTCAAGCGCCTCGGCGGCCTGCAAGGCGGGGTAAAGCAAAGAGCCAAAAGCCAGAATGGCCACGCCTTGACCTTGCCTGCGGCGTTCGCCGCGTCCAAAAGGCAGGCCGTTCAGATCGCTGGGGACAGGTGCCCCAACGCCCGAGCCGCGCGGGTATCTCACGGTCACCGGTTGGGCTTGTGCAAAAGCGGTGCTGAGCAACTGCCGCGTTTCGGCTTCGTCGGCGGGGGTGGCAATGGCCATGTTGGGAATACAGCGCACAAACGCAATGTCGTAAGCCCCCGCGTGGGTGGCGCCATCGGCACCGACCAAACCCGCGCGGTCCAGCGCAAACACCACCGGTAGGTTTTGCAAGGCCACATCGTGAATCAGTTGGTCGTAGGCGCGTTGCAAGAAGGTGGAGTAGATGGCCACCACCGGCTTCAACCCCTCACAGGCCAGACCTGCGGCAAAAGTCACTGCGTGTTGTTCGGCAATGCCCACATCGAAGTAACGGGCGGGAAAGCGACGCTCGAACTCGACCATGCCCGAGCCCTCGCGCATGGCCGGTGTGATGCCCACCAAGCGCTCATCGGCTTGGGCCATGTCACACAACCACTGACCAAAGACTTGGGTGAAGGTGGTCTTGGGTGCGGCGCTGGGTTTGACCAAACCCACGGCGGGGTCGAACTTGCCGGGACCGTGATAAGCCACTGGGTCGGCTTCGGCGAGTTTGTAGCCTTGGCCTTTTTTCGTGACCACGTGCAAGAACTGTGGACCGGCGCCCTCGTCGAGCAACTGCTGGATATTTTCTAGGGTGGGAATGAGCGAATCGAGGTCGTGGCCGTCGATCGGACCGATGTAATTAAAACCAAATTTTTCAAACAAGGTGGCGGGCACCACCATGCCTTTGGCGTGCTCCTCGAAGCGTTTGGCCAACTCAAACAAGGGCGGCGCATTTTTGAGGACTTGCTTGCCCACGCTTTTGGCGGCGGCGTAAAAGCGCCCGCTCATGAGCTGAGCCAAGTAGCGGTTAAGTGCGCCGACGGGCGGCGAGATCGACATGTCGTTGTCGTTGAGCACCACCAGCAAGCGTCCTTCGGAAACACCCGCATTATTTAAGGCTTCAAAGGCCATGCCGGCAGTCATGGCACCGTCACCAATGATGGCCACGGCCGTGCGCTTGCTGCCCTGAATGTGCGATGCCAGCGCCATGCCCAAGGCCGCTGAAATGCTGGTCGATGAGTGGGCGGTACCAAAGGTATCGTATTCGCTCTCAATGCGGCGGGGAAAGCCGCTGATGCCGCCGAACTGGCGCAAACCGCTCATGCGGTCGCGCCGTCCGGTCAGGATTTTGTGCGGGTAAGTTTGATGACCCACATCCCACACCAAACGGTCGTCGGGGGTGTTGAAGACCCGGTGCAAGGCGATGGTGAGTTCGACCGTGCCCAAGTTCGAACTGAGGTGCCCGCCCGTGCTGGCCACGCTGTGCAAAACGTGCTCGCGCAACTCATGAGCGAGTTGGTGGAGTTGTTGGCGCGTGAGCCGGCGCAGGTCGGCGGGGGATTCGATCGTGCGAAGCAATTGGGACATAGGCGCTGTCGGTGAATGGGCTGGGGGTTGAGCGGGGTCAATGCGAACGCCGCGTCACCCAATCGGCCAGTTGATGCAATCGCTCAACCGCAGGCAAGCCAGTATGCGCCAAGGCTTGGTGGGCCTCGTCGAGCAAAGCATTGGCGTGTGCTTGGGCTTGTGTCAGCCCCATGAGCGAAACAAAGGTGGGTTTGTCGTTGGCGGCATCTTTGCCAGCGGTTTTGCCCAAGGTGCTGGCGTTGGCGGTGACATCCAAGATGTCGTCCACCACCTGAAACGCCAGCCCCAAGGCCGCGCCATAGCGAGACAGGGCTTGGGTTTTAGCGTCGCTGAGTTCGACACAGGTGGCCCCCATCATCACGCTGGCTTGCAGCAGCGCACCGGTTTTTAAACGATGCATTTGTGTCAGGGCGGTTTGGTCCAAAGCCAGTCCCACACTGGACAGATCAATGGCTTGACCACCGGCCATGCCACGCGCGCCGGAAGCCACGGCCAAAAGCCGACACCAACGTGCCGACAAGGTCAGGGGCACACTGCCATCTTCAGGCAGCAGTGTTTCAAAAGCCTGCGCCTGCAAGGCATCGCCTGCAAGCAAAGCGCTGGCTTGCCCAAAGCGCACATGCACCGTGGGCTTGCCCCGGCGCAGCACATCGTTGTCCATGCAGGGCATGTCGTCATGCACCAAGGAATAGGCGTGGATCATCTCGACGGCGCAGGCGGCGGGCATGGCCAAGGCCGTGCTGGCCCCCACGGCCTGTGCGGTGGCCAAAACCAGCAGCGGGCGCAAGCGCTTGCCGCCGCCCAGCACGGCATAACGCATGGCTTGGCACAAATCAGCCGACGAGCCCTCAGGCAAGGCGCGCGACAAGGCCAACTCCACCTCGGTGTGTTGTTGCGCCAGCCAGGCGTTGAAGTCCATTGCCACGGCGCTCACGCGGCACCGTCCCAAACTTTGAGGGTTTGGCCGTCAAGCACTTGAATTTGTTGCTCCACCGCATCGAGCCGTTCACGGCAAAACGCCAACAACGCGGCGCCCCGTTGGTATTGACTCAACAACTGGTCCAGCGGCAACTGCCCCGCATCAAGCTGAGCCACCAAACGCTCCAACTCATCCAAAGCAGCCTCGTAACTGGCGGGCATCGGGTCGGTTGTGACGGTTGAGGGTGGGTGTTTGGACATGGAATGCGCGGCAGATCTTTAATGATTGGTCATTTTAGGTCAGGCACCCAAGACCGCCGAACCCCACGGGTACAATTTCTGCTCTTTTCACCAACTGACGGGCTTTGAGGCCCGGAGGGACGCAAACCCACCCATTCCGCGCTGATTCGTATGTCCGATCCAAGTCTTCACTTCCAGCAGGCAGGCAGTCAACTGCCGGTCTTCAGCTACTTCGATTCAGCGCTGTTTGAGCAAGAAATGCGCACCCTGTTCGACCCAGGGCCGCGCTACGTGGGCCACGCCCAGTCCATCCCCGAGATCGGCGACTACATCACCTTGGCCCACGAAGGCGATGGGCGGGCTTTGGTTCGCACAGCACAAGGCATTGAGCTGGTCTCCAACGTGTGCCGTCACCGACAAGCCGTCATGCTGCGCGGGCGCGGCAACCTGCGCACCCCAGGGGCGGGGCACGCCAACGGTCACATCGTGTGCCCGCTGCACCGATGGACCTACAACGCCGCCGACCCACACCGCCCTTTGGGTGAGCTCTTGGGCGCACCCCACTTTGCACAAGACCCCTGTATGGGTTTGCAACGCTACCCCTTGCGCGAATGGAACGGCCTGCTGTTTGAAGACAACGGGCGCGACATCACGACCGACTTGGCCGGCATGGGCCCGCGCCAAGCGCTCAACTTCGATGGCATGGTGCTCGACCACGTCGAATTGCACACCTGCCACTACAACTGGAAAACCTTCATCGAGGTGTATTTGGAGGACTACCATGTCGGCGCCTTCCACCCCGGCTTGGGCCAGTTCGTGACCTGCAACGATTTGCGCTGGGAATTCAAGCCCGAATACTCGGTCCAAACCGTGGGCGCACACAACCTACAGCAAAGCGCCGGCAGCCCCGCGTACGAACGCTGGCAACGCGCGCTCATGGCCTACCGTAACGGCCAAGCGCCCGACCAAGGCGCGATTTGGTTGACCTACTACCCCCACATCATGGTCGAGTGGTACCCGCATGTGCTCACCGTCTCGACCCTGCACCCCATCGGCCCGAACGAAACCCTTAACAAGGTCGAGTTTTATTACCCCGAAGACATCGCTGCCTTTGAGCGCGAGTTCGTTGAGGCGCAACGTGCGGCCTACATGGAAACCTGTTTGGAAGACGACGAAATTGCCGAGCGCATGGACGCAGGCCGCCGTGCCTTGCTGCAACGCGGCGTCAACGAAGTGGGGCCTTACCAAAGCCCGATGGAAGACGGCATGCAGCACTTTCACGGCTGGTACCGCCAGCGCATGGGGGCGGCCTTCACCGGCTGATCGATTCCATGGCCGCTCTGTGGATGCTGCTGGCGGCCTTCTTATTTGCCACCATGGGGGTGTGCGTGAAGTTCGCCTCCGCTCATTTTCACGCCTTTGACATCGTGTTCTACCGCGGCCTCATTGGCGTGCTGGTCTTGGGTGTGGTCATGCGCCACCAAGGCACCGCTTTGCGCAGCCCGGTGCCCGCGATGCATGCTTGGCGCAGCGCGGTCGGGGTGGTGTCGCTGCTGGGTTGGTTCTATGCCATCGGCGAATTGCCTTTGTCCACCGCCGTGACGCTGAACTACATGAGCAGCGTCTGGATCGCGACGTTTTTGCTGGGCGGCGCGTTGCTGTTTCAACCGCGCTCGCTGCGCAGCATCCAGACACCGCTGATGTTGACGATTGTGTTGGGGTTTGTGGGGGTGGCCTTGGTATTGCGCCCCACCCTTTCGTCCGGTCAAGCGCTGGGCGGAGCGGTGGGCCTGTTTTCGGGCATATTCGCGGCCTTGGCTTACCTGCAAGTGGCCGCCTTGGCCCGCACCGGCGAGCCCGATTCGCGAACGGTGTGGTATTTCTCAATGGGCTCGGTCTTGGCCGGTGGCTTGGGTATGGTGGTGTTGGGCGGCACCGCTTGGATGGACTGGCACGCGCTGTGGCTTTTGCCCATTGGCCTCTTGGCCTTGGCGGGTCAACTCTGCATGACGCGGGCCTACGCCAGCGGCGCGACCTTGGTGGTCGCCAATTTGCAGTACACCGGCATCGTTTTTGCCAGCGCTTACGGCGTTTGGTTTTTTGGCGACACGATTGATGCACTGGCCGGTTTGGGCATCGGCCTTATCATCTTCAGCGGCGTGTTGGCCACCGTGCTGCGCACGCGCACCATACCGCAAGCCCCCGCCGAGGAACATTGAACCATGCACCCACCCTTGATCAGCGCCAGCGACCTGCACAACGCTCTCCATGACGAAAAACCGATCTGGGTGTTTGACTGCAGCAACGATTTGGGTCATCCCGAACAGGGCTTGAGTCAATTCCTCAGCGGCCACATTCCGGGTGCGGTGCACCTGCATTTGGAGACCGACCTCAGCGACCACGAACACGGCATCAACGGCGGTCGACACCCTTTGCCTTCGCGCGAACGCATCACCGCGTTTCTGCAGCGCTTGGGCTTTTCATCGAACATGCAGGCCGTGGCCTACGACCGCCAAGGCGGTATTTACGCTGGGCGTTG
>JAABPX010000087.1 GCA_011391745.1 Comamonadaceae bacterium | reverse complement strand
TGGCACTCCGCTCCCGCACATGATCAAGCCTGCGCCGCTTTAACCTTCAATCGCCAAGCGTGCAGCAGCGGCTCGGTGTAACCCGAGGGTTGCTCTTTGCCTTTAAAGACCAAATCGCAAGCGGCTTGGTAGGCCATGCTCTTGTCGAAGCGGCCGGCCATTTTTTGGTAGAGGGGGTCGCCCGCGTTTTGCTGGTCCACCACGGCGGCCATGCGCTCAAAGGTTTTGCGCACCTGCTGTTCGGTGACCACACCGTGCTGCAACCAGTTGGCCATGTGCTGGCTGGAGATGCGCAGCGTGGCGCGGTCTTCCATCAGGCCGACGTTGTGGATGTCGGGCACTTTGGAGCAACCCACGCCTTGGTCCACCCAGCGCACCACGTAGCCCAAAATGCCTTGGGCGTTGTTGTCGAGTTCTTGCTGTTTCTCGGCCTCGGTCCACTGGGGTTTGGGGCTGACCGGCACGGTCAACAGGCCTTGCAGAATCGTGGCGCGTTCGGCGTTGGCGTCGATGGCTTCGAGTTCTTTTTGCACGTCCGACACCAACACTTGGTGGTAGTGCAGGGCGTGTAAGGTGGCGCCAGTGGGGCTGGGCACCCAAGCGGTGTTGGCGCCGGCCTTGGGGTGGGCGATTTTTTGTTTCAGCATCTCGGCCATCAGGTCGGGCATGGCCCACATGCCTTTGCCGATTTGCGCTTTGCCGCGCAGGCCGCAGGACAAGCCCACCAACACGTTGTTGCGTTCATAGGCTTGAATCCAAGCGCTGGACTTCATGTCGCCTTTGCGCAGCATGGGGCCGGCGTACATGGCGGTGTGCATTTCGTCGCCGGTGCGGTCCAGGAAGCCGGTGTTGATGAAGGCCACGCGGCTGGCGGCGGCGGCGATACAGGCTTTGAGGTTGACCGAGGTGCGGCGCTCTTCGTCCATGATGCCGAGCTTGACCGTGCTCTCGGGCAAACCCAGCATGCGCTCCACGCGCTCAAACAGTTCGGCGGCAAAGGCCACTTCGGCGGGGCCGTGCATCTTGGGTTTGACGATGTAGACCGAGCCCTTGCGCGAGTTGCGGATGGCGTCTTTGGCCGTGCGCTGCAGGTCGTGCAGGGCGATGGTGGTGGTGACCACGGCGTCCAAAATGCCTTCGGGGATTTCGCGTTGTTGGCCTTTGGCGTCGGTGTAGAGCACCGCGGGGTTGGTCATGAGGTGGCCCACGTTGCGCACAAACATGAGCGAGCGGCCATGCAACACCACGGGCTTGCCTTTGCCAGAGGGCGCGGTGTACACGCGGTCGGGGTTGAGGCCGCGCGTGATGACGCGCTCGCCTTTTTGAACCTGCTCGGTCAAGGTGCCCTTCAAAATGCCCAGCCAGTTGCTGTAGGCCAGCACCTTGTCTTGGCCATCGACCACGGCCACCGAATCCTCCAAGTCGAGGATGGTGGAGAGGGCCGCTTCGAGCACCAAGTCACACACACCGGCGGGGTCGCTCGCGCCAATGGGGGTGTTGCGGTCGATGCGGATGTCCATGTGCAAGCCGTTGTGGCGCAGCAGCACGCCGCTGGGGGCTTTGACATCGCCTTGGTAACCAATGAACTGTGCAGCGTCGGCCAAGGTGGTGGTTTTGCCGTCGCTGAGCTTGACCGTGAGTTGGCCGTCCTTGACGCGGTAAGCCACCGAGTCGATGTGCGAGCCTTTTTTGAGTGGGGCGGTGCGGTCGAGCACGTAGCGGGCGTATTCCACGACCTTGGCGCCGCGCTTGGGGTTGAACTTCTGACCTTTTTCCAGGCCCTTGGTCTCGGCGATCACGTCGGTGCCGTAGAGCGCGTCGTACAAGCTGCCCCAACGGGCGTTGGCGGCGTTTAAGGCGTAGCGGGCGTTCAAGATCGGCACGACCAATTGCGGACCGGCTTGGGTGGCCAACTCGCTGTCGACGTTTTTGGTCGTCGCCTTGACCTTTTTGGGTGCGGGCACGAGGTAGCCGATGGTTTCCAAGAAGGTTTGGTAGGCGGCCATGTTTTGGATCGGGCCGGGGTGGGTTTTGTGCCAAGCGTCGAGTTCGTTTTGCAGGCGGTCACGCTCGGCGAGCAAGGCGATGTTTTTCGGGGCCAGGTCGGCCACGATGGCGTCCAAGCCCGACCAGAAGGCCGCGCCGCTCACGCCAGTGCCCGGCAACACTTGGGTTTCGATGAACTGGTGCAGGGCGGTGTCAACGTGCAGGCGGTGCACGGCGGTGCGGGAAGTGCTCATGGAGGGCTCCTTGAAGAAAAAAAATGGCTGTCCCGATCTTAGGGTATCAAAGCGGGGGTATTACTGCCATAAACGCCTAGAATCCGTGACTTAAATGAAGGTAATCGCCGCAACAGACAACGACCATGGACAAGCTCAAACAACTCGAAACCTTGGTGGCGGTGGCCACGCGCGGCAGCTTGATTGGCGCGGCCCGCGCCGAGGGCGTGGCCCCGGCCGTTGTTGGGCGGCGTTTGGATGCACTGGAGGCCCGGCTGGGCGTGAAGCTCTTGGTGCGCACCACCCGGCGCATCAGCCTGACCCACGAAGGGGCGGCGTTTTTGGAGGACTGCCAACGCTTGCTGATGGACTTGGCCAACGCCGAGGCCAGCGTGAGCGAGGGCGGCGTGAAGGCCAGCGGGCATTTGCGCATCACCGCCCCGGCGGGTTTTGGGCGGCGTCACGTCGCGCCCTTGGTGCCGCGTTTTCAAGAGCGCCACCCCGAGGTGACGGTGTCGTTGAACTTGAGCGACCGCGTGGTGGACGTGGCCAGTGAGGGCTTTGATTGCGCGGTGCGCGTGGGCGACATGCCCGATTCGTCTTTGGTCAGCGTGCGTTTGGCCGACAACCGGCGTTTGTGCGTGGCCACGCCGCGCTATCTCAAGCAGCACGGCACGCCCCAAACCCCGGCCGACCTGGTGAGCTTCGATTGCCTGACCTTGTCGTCCGACGCCTCACAAACGCGCGGCTGGGCTTTTGCTTCACCGCAGCCCAGCGGCGAGGTTGAGACCATTCACCTGCGCCCACGCGGCCCACTGGACTGCAGCGACGGGCAGGTGTTGCACGAGTGGTGTTTGGCGGGTTATGGCATTGCGTGGCGCAGCAGTTGGGAAGTGGACGCCGACATTCGCGCAGGCCGTTTGGTGCCCGTGCTGGAAGCGCACGCCGCACCCCCCAATGGCATTTACGCGGTGTTTGCCCAGCGCAAGCACATGGCCCTGCGCTTGCGTTTGTGGATCGACTTTCTCAAGTTCGAATTTGCACGCCCCGACCATTGGGCCGGCCCGCGATGAGGGCCGCGCTCACACCAAGCTGCTCAACAACCACAAGGCGGTGCCCCACATCATCAGCGCCACAGCACCGTCGAGCACGCGCCAAATGCGCAGGGTGTTGAGGCGTCGGCCCAGCCAAAACGCGGCCGTGCCCAACACCATGAACCACACCAGCGAGCCAGTGGCCGCGCCCAAGCCAAACACCGTGCTGCCCTGACCGTAGGCCAGCGAAGCGGTGCCAATGAGCACGGCGGTGTCGAGCCACGCGTGGGGGTTAAGCCAAGAAAACGCCAAGGCCGAGAGCACCGCCTGACGCGGCGTCACCGTGGCGGGGGCTTGGCGGCTTGGGCCGCGCTCGTCGGTCACCAAGGCCGTGGCTTGGGGGTGCAAAAAGCGCTGGAACGCTTGCCAGCCGTACACCGCCAAAAACAACACGCCCGCACCGATCAATGCGCCGAGCATTTTGTCGGACAAGCCCCCGAGCTGGGCCAAGCCCAACACGCCCAAGGCAATCAAGGCCACATCCGCCAAAGCGCAAACGGCCACGGTCAGCCACAGGTGTTGGCGCTGCAGACCCATGCGCAGCACGTGGGCGTTTTGGGGGCCGATGGCCATGATGAGCGAGATGCTCAGCACCATGCCGGCGGCGAATGTGGGAAAGGTCAAAACCATGGTGAACTCCAGAAAGCAAGGGCGATGGAATGGTCGTGATTGTGGGCGGTCGCCGTCAAAACTTAAAGCAAGTTGAATTAAACTGACCTTACTTAAATTAAATTCAACCAAAAGCCCGCCATGCTCGACGCCCGTCAACTCGAAGCCTTCAGCGCCGTCGTCGAACACGGCGGTTTTGGCCCCGCCGCACAGGCCTTGTCGCTGACCTTGCCTGCGGTGTCGGTGCGCATCAAGGCCTTGGAGGACGGTTTGGGCCAACGCTTGCTGGTGCGCGGCAAGCGGGTGCACGCCACGGCGGCGGGGCAGGCTTTGCTGGCGCATGTCAAGCAAGTGCAAATGATGGAGGCCGATGTGCTCATGGGTTTGCAAGCCGGGGCCTCGGTGGGACCGGGGAGCGCGGCGTGGCAAAGCCTGAGCGTGGCCATCAACGCCGATTCGGTGGCGAGTTGGTTCTTGCCCGGCGTGGCGGCCCTGTTGCAGCGCCAGAGGTTGTTGCTCGACATCGTCATCGACGACCAAGACCACACCCACGACGCTCTCAAAAGCGGCGAGGTCATGGGCTGTGTGACCACCTTGGCCAAGGCCATGCGCGGTTGTGTGGCCGAACCCTTGGGCACCATGCGTTACCGCTGTGTGGCGGCCCCGAGCGTGGCGCAACGCTGCCGCACGCCAGCGGGCAAGGTCTCGGTGCACCGTTTGCTGGCCCACCCAGCGGTCATCTTCAACCGCAAAGACGCTTTGCAGGACGCGTTTTTGGCCCAGCACTTTGGTCTGCAGCAGCCGCATTACCCGCGCCATTTCGCGCCCGCCATTGATGCGTTTGAAACGGCCATCGCTTTGGGTTTGGGTTGGGGCATGGTGCCCGAGCAGCATTTGGCTGGGCGCAGCGACTTGGTGGAGGTCTTGCCTGGGGCCACGGTGGACGTGCTGCTGTACTGGCAGCATTGGGCGCGCGAGTCGGTGTCGGCCCAGCGTTTGACCCAGGCCGTGAAGGCCGCTGCCGCTCAACACCTGCGGCCCACCTAAAATCACGCCCATGCTTCACATCCAACACGAACTCTTGCGCGGCTTGGCCGACGCCCTGGAGGCCCTGAGCCCGGGGGCTGGCACCCGGGCCGCGTTTGAATCCCCCAAAGTCGCCGCCCATGGCGATTACGCCGTCACCGCCGCCATGCAACTGGCCAAACCCCTCAAGCTCAACCCACGCCAACTGGGTGAACAGCTGCGGGAGGCCCTGCTGGCCCAACCGGTGTACCAACGGTGGGTGCAGGCCATTGAGTTGGCTGGTCCGGGGTTCATCAACATCCGCTTGAAGCCCGAAGCCAAGCAACAAATCGTGCGCGAGGTGTTGGCTGCCCAAGCCCAATTTGGTTGCCAAGCCGACAACGGCCAGCGCGTGTTGGTGGAGTTTGTGTCGGCCAACCCGACCGGACCCTTGCACGTCGGCCATGGCCGCCAAGCGGCTTTGGGCGATGCGATCTGCAACCTCTTGGACACCCAAGGCTGGCGCGTGCACCGCGAGTTTTATTACAACGACGCGGGCGTGCAGATCAACACCTTGGCCACCAGCACGCAGTTGCGTGCCCAAGGGTTTAAGCCCGGCGACGACTGCTGGCCCATCGACCCCGACAACCCGGCCAGCAAAGCCTTCTACAACGGCGAATACATCGCCGACATCGCCGCCGATTTTTTGGCCAAAAAAACCGTGCGTGCCGACGACCGCGAATACACCGCCAGCGGCGATGCCCGCGACCTCGACAGCATCCGCCAATTCGCCGTGGCCTATCTGCGCCACGAACAAGACTTGGACTTGCAAGCCTTCGACGTCCGGTTTGACCACTACTTTTTGGAAAGCAGCCTCTACACCAGCGGCAAAGTGGCCGATGCGGTCAGCCGCCTACAAGCCGCGGGCAAGACCTACGAACTAGACGGCGCGCTGTGGCTCAAGTCCACCGATTACGGCGACGACAAAGACCGGGTCATGAAAAAGACCGACGGCACCTTCACCTACTTTGTGCCCGATGTGGCTTACCACATCAACAAATGGGAGCGCGGCTTTACCAAGGTCGTCAACATCCAGGGCACCGACCACCACGGCACCATTGCCCGTGTGCGTGCGGGTTTGCAGGCCGCGGGCGTGGGCATCCCCGAGGGCTACCCCGACTATGTGTTGCACACCATGGTGCGTGTGGTGCGTGGGGGCCAAGAGGTCAAAATTTCCAAACGCGCCGGTAGCTACGTGACGCTGCGCGATTTGATCGAGTGGACCAGCAAAGACGCGGTGCGTTTCTTTTTGCTCAGCCGCAAGCCCGACACCGAGTACACCTTCGACGTCGACTTGGCGGTGCAGAAGAACAACGACAACCCGGTCTATTACGTGCAATACGCCCACGCGCGCATCTGCTCGATCTTGGCCACGTGGCGCGCCAGCGGTGGTGATGTGGCGCGCTTGGCGTCGGTGGACCTGTCCCCCTTGGACAGCGCCCCCGCCCAAGCCCTGATGGTGTTGTTGGCCAAATACCCCGCCATGCTCAGCGACGCCGCGCGTGATTTTGCCCCGCACGACGTCACCTTTTATTTGCGCGAACTCGCGTCTTGCTACCACAGCTATTACGATGCGGAGCGGATTTTGGTCGAAGACGAAGCCGTCAAACACGCCCGTTTGGCCTTGGTCGCGGCCACGGCCCAAGTGCTGCACAATGGCCTGCACGTGTTGGGCGTGGATGCCCCGGAGAAAATGTGATGTCTGTTGTTCCCTCTGCTCGCTTCGGCGGTACCGGTCAAACCAGCGCCTTGAAGGGCTTTTTGGTGGGTTTGTTGACCGGCTTGATCTTGGCCGCGGTGCTGGCTTTGTACGTCAGCCGGGTGCCCGTGCCCTTCATGGACCGTGGGGTTTCACGCAGCCCCCAAGCCGACCAGGCCGAAACCGAACGCAACAAAAATTGGAACCCCAACGCGGTGCTGGGCAACAACGTGGCCACGCCCGTGATCCCGGCCCCAGCGGTGGAGCAGAATGCGCCGAGCACACCGAGCACCAAGGACCCGCTGGGTGATTTGGTGGCGTCCAAAACCCCAAAGCTTTCGGCGCAGGTTGAGCGTTATGCGGTTCAAGCCGGGGCCTACGCCGCCGAGGCCGATGCCAAATCGCAGCGTGCCCGTTTGGTGTTGTTGGGTGTGCAGGCCCAAGTGGTGGCCGCCGAACTCAATGGCAAGTCCGTCTACCGCGTGCGCACCGCGCCCGTGGCGCAAAAATTCCAGGCCGAAGCCATTCAAGACCAGCTCAAGGCGGCGGGCGTGGAGTCGTCGCTGGTGCGTGTGGCCCCCTGAGGCCCCACCACCCCAACCCATCGAAAACGGAGTTTTTTAAATATGCAACGACGCGTTTTTTCTCATTGGCTCGCCAGCGCCGTGCCCTTGGCCGGTTTGACCCATGGCGGTTTGCTGCACGCCCAAACCGCGCTCAAAGAGGGCAGCGACTTTGTGCGTTTGAGCAAACCGGTGGCGGTGGACACGGGCGCAGGTCAAATTGAGGTGTTGGAGTTTTTTGCCTACAGCTGCATTCATTGCTACCGCTTTGAGCCGTTGTTTGCGGCCTGGAAAGCCCGCCAACCGTCCAAAGTTCAGGCCCGGCGTGTGCCGGTGGCCTTCAGCGATGCGTTTGTGCCCATGCAGCAGCTCTATTACGCTTTGGAGTCCTTGAACCTGCTTGATCGCCTCCACGAAAAAGTGTTCCAAGCGATTCACGTGGACAAACAGCGCTTGACCACTACGCCGGCCATCTTGGACTGGGTCAAGCAACAAGGCGTGGACATGACCACCTTTAATGCCGCCTACAACGGCTTTGGTGTGGCCGCCAAGGTGCGCCGTGCAACCCAGTTGCAAAACGTTTACCAGGTGGAGGGCACGCCCTCCTTGGGCATTGCTGGGCGCTTTTATGCCCCCGGCCAAGGCCCACGCACCTTGGTGGTCGCCGACACCTTGATTGCCCAACTGCGCTGAAGCCTCACCCCATGCCTTGGCCTCGCTTGTTGTTGTCTTTGCCCCGCTGGGCCGGTTGCGTGCTGCTTGTGCTGGCCGTGGGGGTTCATGCCCAAGCCCCACAGGCCGCCCCAGCGGTGCCCGACCGCGACCAACCCATGCACGCCGAGGCCGATGAATTGCGTTACGACGATGTGCGAAAAACCAATGTGTTCACCGGCAATGTGGTGATCACCAAGGGCTCCATCGTGATTCGCGGGCACCGGGTCGAGGTGCGCCAAGACGCGGCGGGCAACCAGTTTGGTTTGATCGAAGGTCGGCCCAAACAACCCGCGTTTTTTCGTCAGCAACGCCAAGGGTTGAACGAATGGATTGAGGGCCAAGCCGAGCGCATTGCCTATGACAGCGCCGCCAGCACCGTGGTGTTGACGGGCCAAGCCGAAATGCGCCGATTAAAGGGCACCCAGGTCAACGACGAAACCTTGGGCGAAGTCATCAGCTACAACAGCAGCACCGACGAGTACAAGGTGCAGGGTCGCGCCGCGCAAGCCAAAACGCCGCCCGGGCGCGTGCGGCTGACGCTCACGCCCGAGCCCGCCCAAGTCGAGGGCGTGGTGTTGGTGCCGCAGAGCCTCAAGCCGTCGACGCAATTGAAGCAACAACCATGAGCGACAACCCCGCGGCCCACAGCCGCCTCGAAGCACGCGATTTGAAAAAGGCCTATGGCAGCCGTCCCGTTGTGAAAGGGGTGTCGTTGGCGGTCAACAGCGGTGAAGTGGTTGGGTTGTTGGGTCCCAATGGGGCGGGCAAAACCACGTCGTTCTACATGATCGTGGGCCTGTTGCGCTCCGATGCCGGGCACATCGAACTCGACGGTCAACGCATCGAGGGCATGCCGATTCACCGCCGCGCTCGCATGGGCTTGGGTTATTTGCCCCAAGAACCCTCTATTTTTCGCAAACTCAACGTGGCCGACAACGTGCGCGCTGTGTTGGAGTTGCAGCAAGACGCGCAGGGACGATCGCTGAGCCGTGCGCAAGTGGAGCAAGCCCTGGATGAATTGCTCAACGACTTGCACGTCAACCACCTGCGCGAATCGCCCTCCATGGCGCTGTCTGGCGGTGAGCGCCGCCGCTTGGAAATTGCACGCGCTTTGGCCACCAAGCCGCGCTTCATCTTGCTCGATGAGCCCTTTGCGGGCATTGACCCGATTGCGGTGATTGAGATTCAACGCATCATTGGTTTTTTGAAAGCCCGAGGCATCGGTGTGCTCATCACCGACCACAACGTGCGTGAAACCTTGGGCATTTGTGACCGCGCCTACATCATCAACGATGGGCGTGTGCTGACGAGCGGCACCCCCGCCGAGATTGTTGACAACGCCGATGTGCGCCGGGTGTACCTCGGCGAGCATTTCAAAATGTGATGCCATGAAACAAGCGCTGTCGCTGCGCGTTTCCCAACACCTGGCGCTGACCCCTCAACTGCAACAGTCGATTCGCCTGTTGCAACTCTCCACCTTGGAAATGGCGCAAGAGGTGGAGCAGATGCTCGACGAAAACCCATTTTTGGAGCGCAGCGAGGAATCCGCCGACCGCGAGGCCTTTGGTTTGGCGCAGGCCGATGCCCCCGTGGCCTTGGGCGAGCAAATCAGCGAACTCGCTGCCGATGCCGCTTGGACACCCGGCGATGGTGCGGCAGCGGTGGTCACGAGCGAGCCGAGCGAAGACCGCACCGAGGCCGCGTCGCCGTTGGATGAGAGCTGGGAGGGTGACGGCACGGTCGAGGTCTCGCCAGACGACAGCGAATGGGGCGGCGAAGCTCCCGCGCGGCAGCGGGCTTTGGACGACGACGAAACCACCACCGCCGCCGAACTGGCCCGCAGCGACGAGGGCTTGCACGCGTTTTTGCACGACCAAGCCCGGTGCCTGCGCTTGGGTGAGACCGATCGGGCCGCCTTGTATTTCCTCATCGAATCGATCAACGATGAGGGGTATTTGGAGGACAGCCTAGAAACCTTGGCCGATGCGTGGGTGCGCATGGCCGTGGCCAACGGTTCAAGCGATGACATCGGCATTGAGGCACGCGAGGCGGTTCGCCAGCACCTGCAAATCGCCCTTCACCATGTGCACCACATGGAACCCGTGGGGGTGGGCGCACGCGATTTGGGGGAGTGTTTGCGTTTGCAAATCATGGCCTTGCGCAACACGCCCGAGGCCCGTGCGGCCCTGCTGGTGTGCCAACAGCCCTTGGTCTTGATGGCCAAGCGCGATGTCAAGCGCTTGTGCACCTTGTGTGGTTTGGACGATGCGCTGGTGCGCCAAGCGTTGGCCTTGATTGCCCGCTTGGAGCCCAAGCCCGGACGACGTTTTGTGAATTTGGAGCGCCAAGTGGTGGTGCCCGATGTGTTGGTGACCCGCTCGGGTCGTGGCTTTAAGGTGGTGCTGAATGCCGAGGTGATGCCACGCTTGCGTGTGCACGACGTGTACGCCAACGCCCTGCGGCACAGCCGGGACGGTAACGCGGCGGCCAACGCCAGCATGCAACAGCGATTACAAGAGGCGCGTTGGTTCATCAAAAACATCCAGCAGCGTTTCGACACCATTCTGCGGGTGTCCACCGCCATCGTCGAGCGCCAACGCAATTTCTTCGTGCACGGTGAACTGGCCATGCGGCCTTTGGTCTTGCGCGAAATCGCTGATGAATTGGCCTTGCACGAGTCCACCATCAGCCGCGTGACCACCGCCAAATACATGGCCACCCCACACGGCACCTTTGAGTTGAAGTATTTTTTTGGCTCGGGCTTGGGCACCGAGTCCGGTACCAATGCCTCAAGCACGGCGGTGCGCGCCTTGCTTAAGCAATTCATCGCCAGCGAAAACCCCAAAAAACCGCTGTCCGACAACCAACTCGCTGACCTGCTGAAAGCCCAAGGCATTGAGTGCGCGCGCCGGACCGTGGCCAAATACCGAGAGGCCTTGCGCATTGCGCCGGCCAATTTGCGAAAGTCTTTGTGAACAGCTTGAAATTGTTTTTGCCGTGCGCCGCTGGCGTTGAGGAAGCCTTGACCGTGGAGGTTCAGGCCATCGTGGGCGAACCCGTGGCCTTCAAGGCGCGCGGGGGGGTGGGTGTGATCGCTTCGTGGCGCGACGCCATGCGCCTGAACCTACACAGCCGCTTGGCGCAGCGGGTTTTGGTGCAGCTCTCGCACGGCGGCTACCGCAACGAACAAGACCTGTACAACGCCGCCAGCGAGATCGCTTGGGAGATTTGGTTTTCCCCCGCCCAAACCCTCAAGGTTGAGGTCACGGCGCAGCACAGCCCGCTGACCTCTTTGAACTTTGC